>NZ_JBHVGZ010000060.1:0-66392 GCF_042800355.1 Streptomyces sp. NPDC057623 | reverse complement strand
GTCGGGCAGGTCGTCGTCCGCCGTCCCCGCGCCGCCGCGTCCCAGGAAGAAGCGCCGCCGGTGCAGCACGGGGTGGTCACGGCGCAGCGCCCTGACGGGCCAACAGGAACGGACAGGGCGGGGCCTGGCGGCCCCGCTGTCGTTGTGTTTGAGGTGTCATGCCTGGCGGCATGACTGTGGGTTGAGTGTGTTGGGGTTCCCTGCCCTGACGGGCAGGGGTTGGGTGTGTGTCGGCGCCTGTGGCGCCGTGATGTCGTAAGGGTTTGTTGGACAGTTATCCCGTTCCCCTCCCCCCTTGGTGTGTACCGGGGTTGGGTGAGCCTCGGCCCTGACGGGCCGACAGAATGAAGTGAGGCGGGGCCTGGTGGCCCCGCGACATGCCTGCCGGCCTGTCCGATTTCTTGCGATGGCCCCGCTGTCGCGGGCCCATCTTGGTTGGTTTTCGGGGGCGTTGTCAGACCGAGCGTGTAGGTTCCCGGAGTTGTTGGCCCGTCTGGAATGGCCCCGAATACCACTGGTGGGGCGTGGAGGGGTGATGAGCTGTGCCTGTAAGTCAACATATTGCCGCTCGGAGGATCATTACTGCTGCGCTGCGGGCCGGTGCGGCGTGGATCAACCGGGTTGAGGAACCTCGTGCCTGGCGGGAGCTCTCCCGTATGCACGGGGTGCTCTTGTCGAGTCTGCCGGTGGGGGCCGGTCCTTCGACGCCTGCCGAGATGATCGACTTGCTGCCCGTGCGCCTGCGGGAGTGGGTGCCCTTGGCGTGGGACGAACTGCCTGCGGCGATGGGCGATTTGGTTGTCCTGACGGACAACGGTGAGCTGACCGAGGAGGCTCACGAGGCGGGGATGAACTATCTGGAGGCCCTGTACGGGGACGACGGGTACTTCGATCTCGGTGGGACGTGGCTTCCGGCGTGGGTTCGGCAGACGGCTGAGCAGACGGAGCGGGCTGCCTTCCGGCATATCCGCTCCGGCGGGCAGGCCGGCTATGTGGCGGCGCGGACGATGCTGACCGAGGTGCCGTACGGCACGGAGCGGGCGTTGGTCGAGGAGTACTCGCGACGTGGCGCGGCGCGGATGGACGTGTATTGGCCCCTTCCCTCGGACCGGGTGTGGGTGGGGGCGTCGTCGTGGTTGTGGCCGTGTCCGCAGTGCCGGTATCCGATGGTGCTGCGGGGTGGGCAGTTGCGGTGTGAGTATCCGCCGCATCAGAGCCGGTTCGGTCTGGTCGCGGGCAGTGGCACGCATGGCGGGCCTCCCGAATTGACGGGTGGACGGGGCCGGTTGGTGACGGCTGCGGAGCCGGCGGAGGGCGTGTTGTGCCTGGACTGGGGGGTGTGGCGGTACATCACCTGTCCAGGGCTGAGTGAGGTGGGCCTGATGCAGTGGCTGGAGAAGCAGCAGGAGGTGCGGGTCGAGCGCTGGGAGAACCTGGATGAGTGGGATATCGGCGTCTACCTGGCGGACAGGCGCTCCTGGCGGGTGGACGTCAAGGACCATCAGGATCCGCAGACGATCATCGACCGACCGCCTGCCGGGGAGACGGTGGTCGTGCCCAACTACCGGCGCAGCCAGGTGAATCAGCTGCAGTCCGGGCTCGATGCGCTGCGCACTCCTGACGGGCGGCGCTACAGCGTGTTCACGGTCAGCCGTTTCAAGGCGGCCGTGACGAAACGGCTGAAGGGGGTGGGCGCGTGACGTCGTCGAAGAACGCGAGGTACTCCGTCAGCGTGCCGCTGACGCTGCGGGCGGCGGTCCTGCTGGCCGCGCGGGTGTTCCCCAACCGGGCACCGCAGGAGCAGGCCACGTGGCGGCGTGTGGTGGATCTTGCTGATGCACACTTCCTCGCCACGGGGCAGATGCATCTGTGGGACGGCTGGCCCGCTCTGGCTCTCCCCGAACAGGTGCGGATCACGCGGATGCTGCGGCAGCGGCCGGCGGTCCTGGCTTCCCATTCGGTGTTTGTCACCGAGGTGGCAGCGGTCCTGGAGAGCGGTGAGCCGGTCGAGTTCGCCCCGAGCGACGGGGAGGAGCAGGTGCTGATCCTGCCCGCGGGTGACGAGGAAGCCCTCATCGATGCCTTGCTGGACGAGCTCGAGGACAACGCCGCCAAGGGGCAGTCTCAGCCCAAGCCCGCGCCGCCCGGCTCCTACGTCAGCGACCTGCGGATTCGGGATCCGCTCAGCCCGTCGGGCCGGGTGGTGGACGTCTTCTACGACCTCGACTACCAAGGTTCCCCTGCTCCCAGCGTGGTGCAGGAGCTGGGTGAGGCCCCGGTCGTGGACGAGGTGGTGATCCCCTTCGCCGACCTGGACGAGATCGCGGGCCGGCTCGATGCGCTGCGTGGGCAGGACTACCGGAGCAAGGCGGTCGCGGACATCCGGCAGCACGCCCGCGGCCGCGACGGCATGAACGTGGGCGAGCTCCTGAGCGTTGAGGCCGGGCCGCTGCGGGTCTTCCACGCCCCCACCGGCATGGGCAAGAACGTCCTGAGTGAACTCGTCGCGGTGTGGTGCGCCCGGGAGGGCCGGGTGATCTCGCTGGTCGTTCCGCAGAGTGCGCAGGTTCTGGCCGCGGTGTACCGGCTGCGGCAGGATCTGGCCGCCCTGGGGATCTCCGCGCAGGTCACGCCGATCGTCTCCCCCTCCTCCATGATGGAGCTGGCCGAGCAGACGGCGGGCAACCCGCAGGACGATGTGGACTTCAGGACCTGGGTGTACCGGGAGATGTCCTACAGCTGCCCGCTGACCGGGCACGCCACCACCTCCTCCAAGGCGGTGGATGCCTGGACGCCGGGCCAGGAGCCGTGCGACCAGCTCAAGCCCAACGGGGCCAAAGCGGACAAGGCTATGGCCTGTCCGTGGCGCGGTGGCTGCGGGAAGTTCCGTCACCACCGGGCTGCGGCTTCGGCGGACATCCTCGTCACCAACCATGCGAACTTCCTCACCGGCCAGATCCATGCGCCGGTGGCGGGCCGTCCCTCCCCGGGGCGGCGCATGACCACCGAGCAGCTCCTGCTGCACCGCAGCCATCTGGTCATCATCGACGAGGCCGATGCACTGCAGGCGCAGGCCTTCGAGCAGGCGGCCCGTCAGGTACTGCTGGCCCAGGACGGTGCGGAGCACACCCCGGTACGCGATCTCGACAGCCAGTTCCGGCGGCACTGCCACCGGCTGCCGATGAGTCTCGAGCAGTATCTGCGGCCGCTGATCAACCACCTGGTGTGGCTGGCCGAGTCCTACGTGTCCCACCTCGTCGGCGGTGTCATCCATCCCGACCGGGAGCGGCGCAGCATGGTGGTGCCGCGCCGCTGGGATGGGCTGTTCGCCTCCCGGATCTTCCAGCTGGAGGAGGGTGAGCGGCCCACTGAGCAGCAGATGCGGGTGGTCAGCCAGCTCTACAAGCGGGAGGGGCCGCTGGAGTTGGCCGATGAGGTCAAGGGGCTGGCCCAGCTGCGGGAATTGCTGTCCTCGGTCACGGATCTGGTCGGCGGTTCGGACCGGCTCACGCACGCCACGTTGAAGCGCATCGGGGAGGCCTTCTCGGCCATCACCGAAGAGAGCGGCGACAAGCGGCTGTCGTCGCTTGCGCTGCTGGCGGCCCGGCGCGCGTATCTGGAGGAGATGCGCAGCATTCTGCACCGCATCGTCGGGGTCGCGGCGCCGCTGCAGGGGGCGGGGATCTCCGCTGGCAACGGCCTGGTGGACGCGCTGGCCTCGCACGTGCCGTGGCGGGCCGCCCCCTACGGCCCCCTGGGGCGGGCACTGTTCGCGTTCTCCGAGACGTTCGACCCGGCCGACCGGCACCAGACGGCGCTGCGGCTGAAGTCCTACGTCGGCGATCCCCACACTCACCTGGCCTACCTGGGCGAGGTGACCGCGCTCGCCCATACCGGCACCCGCCGGGCGGTGATCGGGATGTCCGCGACGGCGTTCATGCCGTACGCGCCGCGTCATCACCTCCTGCCGGAGCCGGCCTGGTACGTGCCGGACGACGTCAACGGCAGCCTCACCGTCGAGCTGCAAGCCGGCCAGGACGACGGAGAGGGCATCGTGGTGTCCGGCACCGAGGGGGCCAGCCGGGAACGCGCCTATACGGCCATGGGGCGCAGTGTCGGCCAGGATCTTCCCGCGCAGCTCGATATGGTGGCCGCCGATCCGGCCACCGCGCACCGCGCGTATGCGCTGCTCGCGCCGACCGCCTACACCGCCGGCCCGGCGCTCGCCCGCGGCATGATCGACGCAGGGGTCGCGGCATCCGAGATCTGTGTGGCGGTGCGGCCGCAGGAGATGGCTGCGCTGGAGCGGATGCCGCCCGGCTGGGTGCCCATTGCCAGCAACCGGCTCGAGCAGTTCCCCCACGCCGTGGGCCACGGCCGGTGCCGGTACCTGATCGCCCCCATGGCACGGGTCGAGCGCGGCCTGAACATCGTCGACCGTGACGGGCGTTCCCTGCTGCATGTGTCCTGTCTGGTCAACCGGCCCGTCCCGGTAATGGAAGACCCCCCGGTGCTGCTGTCACTGGTCAACTCCCTCGCCTACCGCCGGCGGCGGCCCGGACCGGAGCCCGCGGCAGAGCTGGAGCGGCTGCGGATCGCGGCGGGCCAGATCTTCGACGACATCCGCAGCGGCCAGGGCTACTTCAAGACTTTGGGCGAGGACGTCAAACTCGCCGTCGTCGCGGAGATCCTGACCCGGCTGATCCAGCTGGGCGGGCGCACCCGCCGCGGCGGTGACCCAGGAAGGCTGCGGCTGCTGGACGCCGCCTTCACCCGCACCGCCGCCGACTCCACCCTGCCCGCCCTGCTCGAGCAGCTGCGCGGGAAATGGCAGGACGAGGGCCACATGCCGCTGATCGACGCCGTCTACGGCACCACCATGACCGACGCCCTGCTGGGGCTGGCGGAGCACTCCCCCACCGGATACGGACACGAGATCGAGGACGAGGATGAGGAGTTGGGCGAATGGTGAGTGACGACCGCGGCCGCCTGTTCACCCTGTCCTTCCCGCTGGATGACCGGCTGCTGGGCACGGTGCACGTCTATCCGCAGGGTGAGGCGTTCGCGCCGGCCTGGCGTAGGTTGCCCAGGCCGCGGGGCAAGGACGCCGTGCAGCCGATTGCGTCGCTGCAGACGGCGGCGCGCGCCGTGACCGGTGAGCGGCTGGTGTTCACCAACCCCGACCGGCCCGCCAGGACCGGCCGCTGGGCCGGGCGGAGTGTGATCGTCACGCCCGGGCCGCTGGACGAGGTAGTGGTGCGCACCCTGATGCGGGAGTGGGAGACGCGGCTGGACGGGCATGACGGCCGTGACACCCTCGCCGCCCTGCTGCAGCTGGATGACGACGGGCCCCAGCCGCTCAGTTCGCTGCTGCACCGCGACCCGATGGGGCGGATCACCGGTCCCCGCTGGGTGTTTCGGGTGGCCGGGTGGCGGCTGGCGGGCATGCTGGCCGCCCAGCCTCTCCTGCTCGACGAGACCCTGCCCGCGCTGCGGTTCCACCTCGACAGTGAGGGCGACCTGCTGGCCTGGCAGGCCCCGCTGGTCCACGAACGGACGTGGATCGACGAGGAGAGCGGCAAGCGCCGGCGCATCGCCGGCTACGCCATGGAACGCATCCACATCGAGGTCGAACCCGCCCCGGGCGGAAAGACGCTGATCGCGCATCTGTCGGCGCGGATCTCACGCGTCGCCACCCACTACAAGGGCATACGCAACGTCCTGCTGCGCCATCCCGTCAACCCGGACATCATCCTCAAGGCCCCCATCACCACCCGGTGGGAGAAGGGCCCGGACGGGTTCATGCAACCCAAGGAGGTCCGCTACCGCGGGGCGACGGCACAGATCGTCGAGGCCTGCGGCGTCGGCCGCCTGCCCCAGCCGCCCCTGACAGGGCTGGACGAACTCGCGGAGGTGCGCGGGGTGCACCGCACGGGCAAGCACCCGATCGACAAGGGCGCCGGGGCGATGTTCCACGCCCGGCTCGAGGAACACGCGACACGCGTCCTCGGCCAGGAGCCCGTCGTCTACACCGGCACCCCCATCAAGATCAGCAAGCCGGGCGGGAACCTGCCGCCCTACGTGCCCGCCGGCAAGATGGCCGCCGCCATGACCGCCGCACGCCTCGATACGGTGCGCACCGTCGTGCTGTACGAGTCGGCCGAGTGGCACACGCGGGTGATGGGGCAGCTGGCCCGCGACTACACGCGGCCCGAACTGGCCAATCTGCCCGACGAGCAGCCGGTCGTCCTGGCGCCCGGCTACGAGCTCGTGACGGTGCGGCTGCCCGAACTGGTGCGCCACGGCAGCCACGACCGCAACCTGATCCTGAACAGCCTGCCCTGGTTCAAGCCCGGTGCCGGGCGGGCACTGGTCACCGCCCTGTGCGAGACCCGCTACCCCAGCGAGCAGGAGAAGGAGGCGGGGGTGACAGACGCCAAGCACGCGCTCAAAGGGCTCTTCGCCGAGCGCGGCATCCCCTCGCAGTTCATCACCATGGACTCCGATCCGGGCGATCCCTACCGGCTGAACACGCCCGAGAAGGTCGCGCGGTCCAGGGCCCTCAAAGCGGGTCTGCCGGAGCCGGACGTCGCCTACAAGGACGACCACGCGGTGCAGATCGGACTCGGCAGCCTGCACTCCGATTCCGGCATCATCGACAACCGCCTGGCTGCCACCGCCTTCCACCGCAATGCCAAGGACACCGTCCTGGACCGGGAGGCCGTGGCGGTGGGGCTGTGGACCCGCCACCACCGCTTCGATGACCGTCCCGGCCGCCCGCGCAAGCCGGCCGTGCTGGCCATCACGCTGGTCGCCATGCGCATCCCGCTCGGCGAGGACGCCTACTGGCCCACCCTCATGTACAGCGACCAGGGCTGGCTCCCCCTGGCCCAGGCCCGGGCCCTGCACCATGCCGGTCCCATCGGCAAAAGAGGACATCACCTGCGGGACGACCACGGCGGCCCGGACAACGTGCGCACCTATGTGGACGGGGCCCTGGCCGCGCTCAGGAACCAGTTCCCGATCATCGTGTTCGCCGAGGAACGTGAGCGGATCTGGCCCGGACTGTGCAACGACCGGCTCGGGGACGGCCCTGTGCCCGGGCAAAGCCTGATCGCCCAAGGGTGGGATGTGGCGGTCGTCCGGGTCGGCAACGGGCAGGGCACACCCCAACCGTCACGGCGCACCGGCGGCGGGGGCAAGCTGCCGGCCAACCCGCTGCAGCCGATCATGCCGGAGAAGATCCTCTACCGTCACAATCAGGGGGACGTGGTGTCCTGGCTGTTTTCCGGGCAGTCCCGCCAGCACGCCGGCGGCCAGCGCACCGGCACCCAGTACACGCGCCGCACCCTGCCCGGCGGTCAACTGGCCCAAATGGGCGCCCCGTTCCACGCCATGACCCGCACCGAATACGTCATCGCCCACCCCGGCGGCTGGCGCGAGGAACAGCTGGCAGGCCTTGCCGCACGGACCTCGGAACAGGCCGCCATGTGGGACGGGCGCACCAACCTGCCTGCGCCCCTGCACCTCGCCAAGAGCGCTGATGAAAAGCATCCCGGCTTCGTCGACCAGGAAGGGCTCAGCGAGTAGGTACGGTGACGGCGGGCACGGCGGCTTCAGGCCCGGTGTCGGCGCGGCCGATGGGCTGTGGGCTGCTGTCGTGCCCACCCGGGGGCTCAGGGTGGCGGGGCCGGTGCGCTGTGCCGCTCCCCCTCACCTGCCACGATCCGAACAGACCGTCCAACTGGAGCGTGCGGCTGGTTACTTGGAGTACGTCTGTTTCCAGCGTGCTCGGTGGCGGGCTTCTCCCTGTCCGCGTCCGTTGACTTCGGCCAGAGACAGCAACGGTGTCCCGTTGTTCCACAGACCAAAGAAGTCACGGTGCAGGGTGAGGATGCAGTTCTCGACCGCGAACGCCTCGGCCTGAGGGCTGAAGCGTGTGGTGGCGACGAAGATGGCCACATCCGCAGCGAAATGCACCTTCGCGCCCAGCAGATCACGCACTTCGCGACTGGCGATCGTCCGATGCGGTGCATACCGCTTGCACTGGATCACCATGGTCCGGCCATCGGGCAGCGAGCCGAGCACGTCGGCTCCGTTGTCCCCGCTCCCGCCCACCCGGCGTACCTGCGTGCAACCGTCACGGCGGCATAACTCGGCCACCACTTCCTCGAACTCCGTGCCGGACATGACGTCGATGGCAGCCAGCGTCCGCTGTCCCGCCGCGATCTCCTCCTCCCGCCTCCAGGCAGTGTCCCTGCTGCGCAGCAGCCGGTCGGTACGCCACAGCCGCCATACCATCCAGCCGATTCCTGCGGCGGCAAGCGGGGCGCCGAGGTACAGCAACAACGTCGGCCGCAGCAGACCTAGCAGGACCAGCGCGGCAAGCGCTCCTGCTGCCGCTTTGTTCCAGGCGGTGCGCCGTCTGCGCGCCACCTTGCCCTTGCGTTTGGCCGCCATTTCTGCCCCCTCTTGCACCAGCGGGAGGATTCCTCCCTGTTGTGCAGTGTGGGCATGGCTAGCGGTCCCGCCAGGGCGCAGTCAGGCCATTGGCTTGAACCTCCCCGTCCTGCTGTCGGGTCGGTATCTGGCCGTTCTCCTCGATCAGGTGGATTCGCCTGCTTGCAGGCCGAGTTCGGCCAGGGCTGCTTGCCTCTGCGGGGTGAGGCCGGAGCGGCGGCGGCGCAGGTTGCTCAGCCACTGGCCCAGGCGCACGGGGTCGCCCTCGATCTTCTCGATGTGACGCTGGGGGACGTTGAGATGGCCTTCGCGTGCGCGGAAAGCCCGTGCGGCGGCCAGCCCGCGCTGGAAGGCACGCTCGCGCGCCGGCAGGCGGCTCTCCGTTGCCGGGAGGGCGGACGTGTCGGGCAGTTCGAGAAGTCCCAACTCCTTGAACAGTGACTTCTGTTCAGGGCGCAGGCGGTCGGAGCGGGCGCGCTGGGTGGCCAGCCATCTCTCTGTCTCGGCGGTCGTCTTGTTCGCTGCCCGGCTCTGACGGGCGGCGTGGTAGGCCCGTTGCCAGGTGATCGGCCAGGGCGGGTTCCACCACCGGTCCAGGGCGGTGAGGGCGGTGGCGCGCTGGTCGGTGAGGGTCTCGGCGCGGGTGCGCTGGGTGGCCAGCCAGCGGCCGAGGGGGAAGCCGTCGTGGATCTCGTCGACGGGGGCGGCGAGGTGGCCGTGGCGGGCGGCGTAGGCGGTGGCGTGGGCCAGTGCGCGGTCGAAGGCCTGCTGGCGGGGGTCCCAGATGATGCCGAGGCGCTCGAGGGCCTGGACGCGTACGGCGTCCAGCGTGTCCTTGGTGTGCAGGTGGCGTTGCCAGGTCAGCCAGCGTCCCAGGGGGTAGCCGGTGGGGTCTTCGTAGGTCTGGGGGACGTCGAGGTGGTGGTGGGTGTGGCGGAAGCGGCGGGCCGCGGTGAGGCCGCGGCGCCATTCGGCGCTCTTGGGGGCCAGGACGCGCAGGGACAGGGCGAGGGCGACTTCCTCGGCCTGGACCGGGTGATCGAAGCGCAGCCAGGCTTCGGGGTCCTCGGCAAGGATGGTGGGGCGGTGGGTGCGCGGGTCGGACAGGCGGGCGTCGAGGCGGTCGTCGTGGGAGCGCAGGGCCTGGATGGTGCGCCAGAGCGGGGTGTAGGCGTCGGCGCCGAGGAGGTCGTCGGGGTCTTCGTCGGGGGTGAGGTAGACGGGGACGACGAGGGTGGCTTTCTTGCCGGCGCCGGGGTGCTGGCGCAGGGCGCGGCCGACGGCCTGGACGGTGTCGACGGGGCTGTTCTTGGGGTCGACGAAGACCACGGCGTCGATGTCGGGGACGTCGATGCCTTCCCCCAGCACGCGGGCGTTGGACAGGACGGCCGGAGTGTCGGGGCTGGTGTGGGAGGTGAATTCGAGCAGGAGACGGCGGCGGACCTGCGGGGCGTGGCTGCCGCTGACCCAGTCCGCCCACAACCCTTGGGGGCGCAGGAGTGCGGGGAGGGCGGCGGCTGTCTCGGTCAGGGTGGTGGCGAAGGCTCGGGCGTCGGCGACACGGTGATGGAAGGTCAGGATGCGGCGCAGCTTGTGGTCGTGGATGGCGCGCAGGGCGGCGACCTGGCGGCCGGCCAGGTGCAGGCCGTCGACGCCCGCGCCGGCTCCGGTGGCCAGCCAGTCACGCAGATCCGCATCGGTGACGACGGGGACGAGGATCTGGTAGTCGGCGAGCAGCCCGAGATCGATGGCGTCGGAGAGGTTGAGGTGGTAGGCGACGGGGCCGAAGATGGTTTCGTCGTCCATGGAGGCCGCTGCCTGTGCTTCGTCACCGTCCGGGGCGTCGTCGGGGTCCCAGATGCGGGGGGTGGCGGTCAGGTAGAGGCGGCGGGCGGCGGGCACCTGGTCGTCGTGGTGGACGGCGGCCCAGGCCTTGCCCAGGCGGCCCGCGGTGCGGTGGGCTTCGTCGACGACCACCAGGCCCCAGGCGAGCAGACGGTGGTCGCGGTGGGCGGCGATGACGGCGGGCAGGGAGGCGTAGGTGGCGTAGACGGTGACCGGGCCGGGACTGGACTGCCCGACCAGGGCGGCCAGTTCGGTGGGGTCAGTGGTGAGGGGGATGTCGCTGCCGAAGGGCTCGTGGGCCAGGGCCTGGCGTTGGGAGCACACGGCGATGGCGGTGCCTTTGCGGCCGGCCAGGCGCCATGAACGGATCGTCTGGGACAACAGGTCCAGGGTCGGCAGCAGCACCAGGATGCGTCCGAGCGGGGCGATGCGGGCCGCGGTGCGGGCCGCGATGAGGGTCTTTCCGGTGCCGCAGGCCGCGATCACGCTCGCGCGGGGGTGCTGGGTGAGGGTGCGGACGGCTGCGCCGACGGCTTCCTTCTGATGGGGCCGCAGGACTAGGGGTGGGGTGGGCATGGTCTCCCGCCGGTGGTCAGGCGCGGATGCGGTGGCCGGTGAGGTGGTGGAGGACGTGCTGGTGGGCTTCCCAGCCGTCGGGGAATTTGGCGTCGACGCCGAGGTGGACGGGTTCGTTGGTGGGGTGGTCGTCCAGGAGGCGGTCGATGCCGGCGCGGGCGACGACGATGCAGGCATGCCGGTGGCGTGAGGTCAGTACGCACAGGCGGCCGGCTTCGAGGTGGAAGCTTGAGGTGTCGCGGCGTCCGGACAGCGGGTGCAGCACGATGGTGACGGCGTACTCGCGTCCCTGGAGACGGTTGGCGGTGTCGACGTCGATCCCGTCCAGGCGGGGATCGGCGCGCAGGAGTTGCTGAAGGTATCCGGCCTGGTCGCGGTGGGCGGTGCCGATGGCGATGTCGCGAGCCTCAAGAGGCCGGCCGGCGGGGTGGTCTTCGCAGTAGGCGGTGGCCTCGCGGGCCAGCAGGCGCTGCGCGATGCTGATCGCGGCGTGGGCTGCCTGGGAGTCGATGCGGCCAGTGTGGCAGGCGGGTAGTTCGTGCAGGGCCCATCCGGTGCGGGCGGCGAGCTCCACGGTCTGGTCGACGGCGCCGCCGCGCACACCTGCGATGGCGAAGGTGAGCCGGCGGGTACCGGCATCGGTGCCGGCGCGGAAGGGGGTGAGGTAGAAGGCGTCGGAGATCAGGGCGGCGGCGGAGGCGGGCAGGCGCCAGGAGACGGGCAGGCTCAGGACGGGCAGGTCGGGGTTCATTTTCAGCAGCACCGCCACGGCGCTGGCCATCGGGTCGTGCGGCAGGCCCATCCAGCGCTCGGTGGGGATGGCGGAGAAGGGGTCGAGCTGGCCGGGGTCGCCGACGAAGAGAGACCGGTCAGAGAGGTGGGCGATCTTCAGGAGGGCGTCGGAGCGCATCTGGTAGGCCTCGTCCACGATGGCCCATTCCCGGTGCCAGCCCTGGACGGTGGCCCACTTACTCGCGGTCGCCACCACCACGTCGGCGGACGCGGCGCGGGGGGCGTCGGTGGTGATGGTCAGGTTCGGTAGGACGTGCAGCCAGTCGTGCAGCCGGGCGGGCAGCCGGTAGGACTGGCCGCTCAGGCGGGCCACGGTCAGCTCGGGCGCGCGCCGGGCGAGGCGGGTGGCGAGGTCGTCGACCTGGGCATTGGTCTGGGCGACGATCATGCAGGGGTGGCGCGGACGGATCAGGTTCTGGGCCGCGTCGACGACCAGGGTGGTCTTGCCGGCGCCCGGCGGCGAGTCGACCACGACACCTCGGTGGGAGGTGGCGGTCAGGGCGGTGAGGATGTGGTCGACGGCCTGGCGGGAGAGGTCGGCGGCGGATGTCTCGGTCATGCCGGCTGCTCCTGTCCGGCCGCTGCGGCGTCGGGGCCTGCGTGGGTCCAGGGGATCTGGTCCCAGTCGGGGAACTGGGGCCGGGGGAAATGCTCGGGTGCGGTGGTGAGCAGCAGGGTGGTGCCGACAGCCGGGACCGAGCGGCGGTTGGGCTTGGTCCCGGTTCCGGTGCGGGTGATGACTTCCAGGACGATGTCGGTGCCGTCGGGGGTGTAGGTGATGTCGCAGACGCTCATATGGACTGCCGGATCGTGGGGGCCTGCGAGGCGGCGGTTGGCCTCCAGCCGGACCGGGTCGGTGGTGTGGATGGTGAACCGGGGCCGGAGCTTGGCCCGTTGTCTAGGGCCTTGAGGTTCGATGATGCGGTCGGGCTCGGTATGGGTGACGAGGCCACTGAACGCTTCGCCTGTAGTGCGCCGTTCCGCCATGACGAAGGAGTCTTCCAGCGCGCGGTGGGATTCGAGGGCGGCGGCTGCGTGTTCCAGTTCGGCCAGGCCGATGGCCGCGGCGACGGCGTTGTCCCGTTTGGGCTGGGGCGGGGCGCCGGCGTCGAGGCGGTCGCTGTGGTGCGTGAACTGGCGGATGTCGGTGCCCCAGCGGGCCGTGGTGCTGGGGATGGGAGACATGCCCCGCAGGGTGGACAGCGCCTGCCAGGTGAGCTTCCAGGTGGGTGTCAGATAGTCGTCCGCGGCCTGCCGCAGGCGTTCGACGTGCTGGTGTCGGCGCGCACCGCGGGCGGACTTGAGGCCGGCGAACAGGCCAGTGAGCCGGGCGGTCTCGAAGGAGGGGTCGATGGTGGGGCCGTCAGGCGGATGCACGAGGGGGTTTTCGGCCGCCAGCGCCGCCTCAAGGCCGGTCTGGCCGGCGGGCGGGAAGATCCAGGCCATGAGGGGGGCCAGGCGGGCATCTTCCAGCGGGCTCTGCCCGGTGGCCCAGTGTGTGCTCAGCAGGCGGGTGAGGTTCAGCAGGAGGGAGGAGGCGGTGTACTCGGCGCGTTCGGTGAAGAAGGTGAGCCAGCGGCCGATGTGGGCCACGCTGGTGGCGGGGTCGGTGTCGTCGGGGATGGGCCGGTAGCGCAGGCGGCGCCCGAGGATTTTGAGGTAGTCCACCGAGGCGGTACCGGTGACCACGAGTTGCGGGGCATCGACGTATTCGCGGCGCTCGGGCCGGTCATCCTTGGCTGGCCGGATGCGCTTGTCCTTCTGGAAGCCGCGGATGTAGGCGTGCAGGTACTCGGCGAGGGCGGCGAGGAACAGGTCGTCGCCGCCGGGGGGCGCCAGGAAGAGGTGCGGGTGGTGGGGGTCGCTGCCCGCCATGACGGCGAGGGGGCGGGCGGTCTCCCCCGGCCGGTTCAGAGGCAGGAACACCAGTGGCTGATCGGCGACGTGCAGGTAGCGCAGGCGGCTGAGTGGCTGGGCGTACTGGGTTTCGGCGGCCCGTAGCTGCTGGAGGGTGGTCAGCAGGCTCATGCTGCGTCTCCGAACAGCTCGTTGCGGATGTTTTCGGCGTGCCGCAGGGCCGCGGCGAGGTCTTCCTGGTCGGGGGCCGCCGCGAGCCGTCCCTCGGCCAAGCCGAGGGCGGTGGGGATCGCCTCGACGCTGCCCAGGTTCTCGCGGGCGGTGCTGCCCAGGACGTCGACCAGCTGGCCATCACGTGCCTGGGCCCGGCAGAAGTAGGTCAGCTGGCAGTGGAGGCGGCAGGTGGACCGGTAGCGGGCCTCGGTGGTGTTCACTGCCTTGGTCAGTTCGTCCCGGTCCCGAGTGGCCGTGCGGGTGCGGGGGTCCTTGCGGTCGTAGACGAGGTCGAACGTGGTGCCGTCCGGGAGCTGGGCGAGGAGGTCCTCGACGCGTTCCAGGCGATTGAGCTGGCGGCGTAGGGACTTGATGTGCTGGCGCGCGTCGATGGTGGAGGCCACGGGACGGCGGGAGAAGTTGTGGGGGGTGATGAGCAGCAGGGTGGTGGACACGTGGCTGCGGCTGAGTCCGGCGTCGGCCAGGAGGTCTTGCAGGGCGATGATGTAGGCGGCGCCCTGCAGGACGGCACCGGCGATTTTGTCGCCGGGTGCCTGGCCGTCGATCACGGCGAAGGACTTGATCTCCACGACGTGGAAGACGCCTTGGGACTGGAAGGCGACGAGGTCGGGTTCGAGGAAGACGGGATGGCCGGCGACGGTCAGCTTGAGCACCGGGTGGTCGAGCATCGTCCGTTTCGTGCCGTCGCCGCGGGCCGCCTCGAGGACGAGGCGGCGGGTGCGGTCGTGGCGCAGGGGCAGGGACTTGTCGTTGGTGCCCCCGACGGACAGGTCGTTGTGGGCGGCTTCGGCCAGCGGCAGGTCGAGCACGTCGCGCAGCAGGCTCAGCAGTTCGGCGCCTCCCTGATCCTTGACCTGGGCCTCGAACTGGGCACCGCGGGTCATGGCGCGGGGGGACTTGGCGGGCGGCAGCGGGTGGCCGAGGTGGACGGCGAGGGCGTCCTTGTCGATGCCGGCGGCGTCCAGGAGCAGGCGGCGTCGGCACCCGGGGTTGGCGGTGAGGGCGGCGAGGCTGCGAGCGTTGTGCGGTGTGGCGGGTACGGGGCCGCGCAGGGCGTCGAGTCTGCTGCTTAACGAGCTCACGGGGTTCCTTGCAGGGGCAACGGCGGTGAACAGGGGATGGTCAGGTGACGGAGCGCAGGCGCCGGGCCGTCTCGGTGGGGGCGGAGCCGAACAGGCGGCCCGCTTCGTCGAGTTGCGTGCGGGCGCGCTCTGCCGCCTCGCGCCGGTCGGCGCTGTCGGGGGTGGCGTGGATGGCCAGTTCCTGCTGGGCCGCGTCGTGCAGTAGCTCCCGGTCGGGGACTGCGTCGGGGCCTTGGGGGTGGTCTGCGGCCAGGGCGTGGGGGATGTTGGCGGCGTAGCGGTGCAGGAGCTGGCGTGTGCCGAGGGTCATCGTCTCGGGGTCGGGGGTGAGGCGTTCGACGGCTTCGACGAATTTCATCGCGCCGGTCAGGAAGTGGACACGGGCGCTGAGTGGTCCCACGATGCGGTCTTCCAGCGGCCAGACGCTGATGGTGAACAGGGCCCTGGCGGGCGAGAGGTGATCCGAGGTCAGGGCGGGACACAGGTAGTAGGGGCGTGCCCCTGGTGCGGAGCGGTAGGAGCGTTCCTCGTCGCGGCGCAGGGTGGCCAGGCGGGTGGTGGGCAGCGATCCTGCGAAGAGGGCGTCGTGGACCTGGCTGATCAGTTTGGGCGCCGCGGGCACGGTGAGCAGGGTGAGGATCTGGTGGACCTGCTCGCGTGCCGGCATCCGGGCGGTCCGCGGCGGGGTGCGCCCGGCGGCGGGTTCTTCCCCGCCGGGCGCTGCGTCGCCGGTGTCGAAGAGGGCGTCGTAGGAGCGCTGGGCCCGGCGCAGTTCAGCGCGGAGGTGGTCCAGCAGGGGCTGGTCGCGGTGCATTTGGGCGTGCCGCATGGCCTGCTGCAGCTGCTGCATGTGCTTTTCGAGGGCGTCCAGGTGCTCCTGCATGCGGAGCACCCTAGCAGGTTCCCAAGTTTCCCGAAGTTTCCCTGAGATTGCCGTGTAGAGTGCCTGTCACTCTACCAACTGCCCTGATGACAGCGGGTGTTGGTTCCCCCTGCCTGGAGACATCCATCTCTCATGAAGCTTCTGCACACCTCCGACTGGCATCTGGGAAAGAGGCTGCAACGCCGTTCCCGGGACGGCGAGTTCGACGCCGTCCTCGCCGAGATCGTCGAGATCGCCCGTCGGACCCAGCCTGATCTGATCGTGCACAGCGGGGATCTCTTCGACCGTTACAGCCTCTCCCCCGGTGACCTCATGCGGGCCATGACGTCCCTGAGCGCGTTACGGTCGACGGCTCCCGTCGTGGTCGTCGGCGGAAACCACGACTCGCCGCACTGGTTCGACGTGCTCGACCATGTCTTCCAAAACAGCGCCGAGCCCGGCGCCCACACGGTCACCTTCGTGCACACCGCGGCGGACGGCTCCGGCGGCGGCCGGGTCCTCGACTTCCCCACCCGCGACAAGACCCAGCGCATCCGGCTGGCGGCGCTGCCCTTCATCCACCCCAACCGGTTCATGCACCTGTTCCCGGGGCTCGGCACCACGCACGGCGCCTACGCCCAGGGCCTGCGCGGCCTGCAGGAAGAACTCATCACACAGCTGCGTGAGGGCTACTCCCCGCAGCAGGACGTCCTCGTCTTCGCCACCCACCTCTATCTCAGCGGTGCGCTGCTGTCCGGCAGCGAGCGCCACCTCGACGTCAACGACGCCTACGCCACCGCACCGGACGATCTGCCGCCCGTCGACTACTGCGCGCTCGGCCACATCCACAAGCCGCAGGCCCTCACTTCCAGCAGGGCCACCGCCCGCTACGCCGGCAGTCCCCTGCAATTCGACTTCGGCGAATGCGACGACGCCAAGAGCGTCGTCCTGGTCGAGGCCGACCCGCAGCGCCCCACCCGCACCGACCCCCAACGGCTCACGGCCGGGCGGCGCCTGAAGAAGTTCACCGGCACGCTGGAAGAACTCGCCTCCAGAGCAGAGGAGTTCAGCAACACCTTCCTGGATGTGACCGTCACCAGCCAGACCCTGATCCCGCAACTCTCCCGGAAGGTCGCCACCGCGGTACCCGACGCCGACGTCGTCTACCTGACCGAAGACTGCGCCGAGACCCGAATCACCCCACTGGACACCAGCGACCTGCCCGAAGAGGAGCCGGAAATCACGGAATCCTTCCGCGCCTACCTCACCGAACACGGCACACCGGGCCGGGTCGCCGACGAGGTCCTGGCCGCCTTCGCCTCCCTGCTGCACCATCCCGACAGCGACGAGCCGCCGCCCTGCCCGGCCGAACTCGGGCTGCAGGAAGCCCTCGCACACCCCTGGACGCCCAGCAGCACCGGATCGGAGACGGCATGAGGCCGCTCAGCATCACCCTGTCCGGAGTCCGCAGCTACACCGACACCTGCGGGCCCCTGGACTTCACCGACAAGAACCTGGTCGGCATTCTCGGCGACACCGGCGCGGGCAAGTCGACGCTGCTCGAGGTCATCCTCTACGCCCTCTACGGCAGGACGTCCTGGGGCGCGTACGGATCACAGCTGATCGCCGACGGCTGCGAAAAGATGTCGGTCGACTTCACCTTCGCCGTCGACGCCACGCCCTGGCGCGTGACCCGCGTCTTCCACAAAAACAGCAACACCCCCCAGGTGAGCCTGAGCACCGAGGGCACGACAGTCAACGGCGCCACAAGGGTCAACGCGCGCATCGAGGAACTGCTGAACCTGGACTTTGGGAGCTTCAAAAGCGCCGTCGTGCTGCCCCAGGGCAAGTTCGACACCCTCCTCAACTCCAACGACACCGACCGCACCAAGCTGTTGAGATCCCTGCTCGGCATCGACGAACTCCAGCGAGTGCGCCAGCGCGCCGCCGACCAGCGGACGCGGCTCGACGACCTGCTGCTCAAGGCGACCGAGGCCCGCAACGACCTGCGCAAGGATCCGGAAGGCGATGCCCACCGTCTGGGCATCCGTCAGGCCGAGATCGAAAAGGCCACAGCCGACCTGTCCGGGCACCTGGACACGCTGCGCCAACTGCGCCACCAGGCCGACGGCCTGCAGCAGCACAGCACGCAGACCGCCCGCGCGGCGGCCGCCCTGGCCGAGCGCACCATTGCCGATGTCCACGCACCGCTCACCGCGCTTGTCGCCGACGACCACCTCCTGCGGGAGCAGCTGGACGACGTCGACCGCGCGCAGGAGGAAGCCACGCTGCGGCGTGACCGGTTGCAGACGACGCTGGACGCGGACCGCGCCACCGGCATGACCGTCGCCGCGCTTTCCGCGGCAGCGGAAGTGCTCGAGAGCGCCCCGGGGGTGCTGAACGGTCTCGGCGAGCAGCAGCAGGACCTGCGGCAGGACCTGGACCGCCTCGAGACGGACGAACGGTCCGTCAAGGAGGACGAGGAACGCCTCGCGGAACTGGCGGCCGGACTTGACGGGCTCAAGGAGAGTGCCGACAAGGCCCGCGCTCAGGCGGACGGTGCCGAGGCAGCGCTGGAACGGCTGACGGGCGCTGTGCGTGTCCTGCTCGAGGAAGGCGCAGCCGCCGCCGAGCACCGCACCGGGCAGGCTGCCGCCCGGGAGCGGCGGGAGGAACTCGCCGCCGCGGAAACCGAGGCCGCTGCCGCTGCCGAGCAGCAGCGCGGCCTGCTGGAGCAGGCCTCCCAGACGGTGGAGGACCGCCAGCGCGGTGACGCCGCCTACACCGCGGGAATGGGACTGGCCCCGGGTGATGCGTGCCCCGTCTGCACCCACACCCTCGATGCCGCCTACACCGCTCCCGAACCGCAGGATCCCAGGGCCATGCGGCAGGCCAAGAAGGCCAAGAAGGCGGCCGCCGATGCCTCCAACGACGCCCTGGCCGCCCTGCAGGAGATCCAGGCCGACATCCGCAAGGCCGAACAGGACGAACAGGAGCGCCACAGGAAGGCCGAAGCCGCCCGCGCCCGCCTGGCCGACCAGCTCTCCCCCGTACAGCAGCAGGCCCGGGACGTGGCGGCCCTGACCGGCCACACCGCCCCGGAGTCCTTCGCCGCGCATCTGCTCGCCGCGGTCAACACCGCCGTAGAGGAACTGCTCGCCCAGAAGTCGCCGAGCGCCGCCGAACGCCTGGCCCTGCTGGACACCCTGCTGCCGGACGCCCGGCTGCGCATCGAGGAGGCACAGCGCTTGGCCGAGGCCGCCGGCGATGCCGCCCGGTCGGCCGCGGGTGAGGTCCAGGCCGAGCAGTCGGTGATCGCCGAGCGGCGCAAGACCCTGGAGGCCGGCCGTAGGAAGGCCCGGCGGGAACAGAAGCGCCTCGATGAGGCACGCCGGCAGTTCCTCACCCGGCTGGCAGCGCTGCCGCACCCAGTGCAGGTCAGCGTCACGGACCCGGACACGCTGCCATCCCTGGAAGCCATTGCCGCCTGCACATCGGCGGTGACCGCCCACCTCAGCCGCCTCGGCGAACTCGAGCGCGACCACACTCAGGCCCTCACGGACCTGCAGAAGCTGGCCGAACAAAAGGAAGGACTGACCGGCGAACACCGCCGACGCGTCGCCGAACCGCTACGCCGGCAGCAGACCACGCTCGAACTGCGCGCCGACGCCGCCACCACAGCGGTGCGGCTGCTCCCGGACAACGCGGTCAGCCTGCCAGACACCCCCGGCACATGGGACAACCCGCACGACGTCGCGGCCTACGCCACCGCCCTCGACACGGCCTGCTCAGCGCTTCGCGAAGCCCTCGACGCCCTACACCGGGGCACCCAGGAGACCATCAACGCACTGGCGTCCAAAGCCACTTCGGCATTCCAGGCCCTCGCCCCCCTCACCCCTCAGGCGCCGACACTTCCCGCGGCCGCCACGGATCTACTGTTCGATCCCGATGTCATGACCCCCTTCCACAAATACGAGGGGGCTCTACAGGCGGAAGCTGTCCAGGCAGCAGCAGGCCGCGACGAGGCGCTGTCCCAGATCCCCCACGCTCTCAAGCTCCAGGCAGCGATCACGGCCGGCAAGCAGGAGCGGTCCGCCTGGGCCGGACTATACGAACAGCTGAGCGATTCCCATTTCCCCCGTCATCTGACCGAGCAACGGACCCGTTCCCTGTTCATTCTGGGAAGCAAGCTACTCATGGACCTGTCAGCGGGCCGGTTCGGCTTCAGTGACGACTTCGGCATCGCCGCTCTCGACAACAACACCGCCCGCAACCCCCGGACCCTCTCGGGCGGGGAGACCTTCCAGGCCTCACTCGCCCTGTCGCTGGCCCTGGTCGAGCTGCACAGCCGCACCAACGCCCGACTGGAGAGCCTCTTCCTCGACGAAGGGTTCGCCACCCTAGATGCCGGAGCACTCGACAGCGCCCTGTCCGTGCTGCGCACCCACGTCGGCAACGACAGGCTCCTGGCCGTCATCAGCCACCTCCGCCCCGTCGCGGAGAGTGTCAACGACGTCCTGTGGGTGGAGAAAGACGCATCCGGATCTACTGCCCGCTGGCTCACCCCGCAAGAGCATCACACCCTCATCCGCAGCGACTTCCACAACCTCGCAGACCTCACCTGAACTCTTCCGGTGAGACGCCGAAACAGACGGCCGGTGTCCGCGCAAATCGGTCGGGCGACCACCGGCCGCGCGGCGCCAGCCAGCCGTTTGATCCAGCGCCCCTGAGGCACGGCGCCTTGGGTCCCCGCGCCGGTTGCACGGAGACCCACCATGTGTGTGAGTGAGATCGTGTCGGTGCGGTGCGGCGGTGGGCCGGGCTCGCCAGGGCGACCTCGGCGCAGGATCGGTCAGATGGCCAGGGCGGCGTTGAGCGGCCCCACCGACGCGACGGTCATGTCGATTGCGCGACGGCCAGCAGCAGTCGGAGCAGGTTATGTGCCTCTTCCAGGGTGAGCAGGGCCAGCCGTTTGGCGGTGCCGTGGCGGGGCGCGAAGTCGATCTCGTCGAGATCGAGGTGGTTGTAGTCGTCCATGTCCGGCGCAACGTGATCCGCAAATGCCGGGTCACAAACAGGTGAGGACATCGCCGGGCCGCGCGCGCAGGGACTGGCCAGCGGGCTCCCGCCCCGGCTCGGGGATCTCGAGGCGGCAGCCCAGCGCCAGTATCCCTCCGTACGGCCGGACAAGGTGCATCAGGCGCTGCGTGGCCGACGCCCCGGCTCTTCGCCGCGGTCTTCTTCGTAGTCTTCTTCTGAGGCATCTCGTGGACGTCGGCGTCCTCGCCACGGGAGGCCTTGGCCTGCTGGACGGACTCGTTGAGGGCGGCCATGAGATCGAGGACGTGGCCCGGCTGCTCGGGCTCCGGGGCTTCGAGGAGGGGCTTGTCTTCCCGCTTCACCTCCATGATCTTCGCCATGGCGTCGGTGTAGGCGTCGGTGAACTCGGGGCCCTGAAGGTGGTCCCGGGTCATGCGGTCGATGAGGGCGAGCGCACCTTCCCTCTCCTCCTCCGACACCTTCGCGCTGGGCGGGTCGACGGCGGCCGGATCACGGGCCTCGTCAGGCCAACGCTTCTCTAGCCTTCCTTGAACTGTCGGTTCTGGGGCGGAGAGAGTGCTGCATTGGAAAACGGACCGGGTTCCTGGACGGTCGACTTCTACCACTTCCGGAGGGAACTGACCTGCGCAGCCACGGACGAGTACCTCGGTGTGTACAGGGATGTACACGCTTGGGCGAGGAGTCCGGCGAGCCGCTCTCTGCACCCACGGACCCGAGCCAAATTTGGCGCAGGGTAATGACGGTTATTCAGCAGCTTTCGGAACGTCGCGACGAGCGGGCTGTCGGCGAGCTGCGTCTGGCGCTGCGATCAGGATCCGCCGACGCGCGACTATCCCAGGCCCCAGGCCTCGTGCCCGACCGCACTCGCCCCGAACCTCACTCATCCTTCAATCGGCGCGGGACATCGGGCGGCCCGGGCGTCGGGTCTCCTGCAGCACGAGCAGGGCCGGCAGCTGGGTCATGGATACCCGTGTGTCTCGCTAGTCGCCGGCGAAGAAAAATCCCGGATCGCGTAAGAAGCAGTCCACGCAGTCCCTATAAGAGGTGAAGGCCACTCACACATCCGCCCACCAGACCGCCGAGGTACCACCGAGATGACGTCCTTGTCCGAGTACGTGATGGGTGCAGTCAATCTGATCCCCGTCGCGTGCAACCTCTGGAACCTCCCCGGTGTCGCGCGGCTTCGGACCCGTCTGCGCCGCCTCCCGGCCCCGGCACCGTCCGAGCCGATCCCCTCGGTCTCGTCGACATCGCCTGCCGGCGTGGCGGCCGAGCTGCTGCGGTCTCTGCCGCTGGGAGCCGCCGCACACTACGAGGCGCCGGACGGCAGCAAGGTGACGGTCTGGTGGATAACGGCTCCGCCCGCTGCCGGCAGCGGGTCGGAGGGATACGCCCTGTGGTGAGCGAAGCTCAACGCGGGATCCCGGAGGCGACACCGGCGGACACCGCGCATGCGAGCGCGCAAGCCCTCGGCTTCCTGGATCCCCACGGCGGGCGCGCCAAGTACCAAGCATACCAGCGCAAGATCGCCGAGTGTCTGGCGACACTTCCTTTTCATATCAGCGAAGACGAGCGCTATGAGATCGCCGGTGCTGCAATCGCCGCAGCCCTGCGCAGCGGTCGAATTGATCCCTCTAAACAGCCATTGGCGTACTGTAAGGCGACAGCAATTCGGCTAGCTCGGAAACGTCAAGACAAGAAGTCCCCAGAGGTTCTTGTCGGGGATTACCCCGAGGAATGCCTCTCCATGCCGAGTCCGTGTTCCGTGAGCGAGCAGGGGGCCAGTTCAGGCCGAGCCCCGCAGGACGCGGACCTGTGGGACCTCGTCGATGACATCATCGACCGCCTCCCTAGACCGCGCGAGCGGGACGTATTGCGGCGGCAGAGCACGGGACAAGACGACGACACGATCGCAGCAGAGACCGGTAGGACGAAGAATGCGACCTACCAGGGCCGCGCACGCGGGGTGCAGTCCGTGCAGGCCCAACTGGGGCAGTACATCCGGCCGGGGCACCTGAAGCCGCGGCGGACCTTGGGCGGTGAGCAGTGACAGGCGACGAAATGCAGAGCTGGAGGACAAACGGGCCGGAAGGGGCGACGGGTGTGAACAAGTCTGGAGGGTACGACGAGCTGCTCGCGTTGCTGGCAGGGCCGGCTGATTTCTGGGACCGGCCTGCCGGTGACTGGCCAGCGCGCACCGGCGCTACCGCTGGCATCCAGCCTGGTGTGCGAGAAGCACGGCAGGATGCCAACGCCGCCTACCTGCTGGGAACCAAGGCGCTGCGCCGCAACGACCTCGACAGCGCCGAGGGGTGGTTCGCGGCCGCCTGCGATCAGCAGCACCCCGGTGCGGCCTTCCGGGCCGCACTGGCGCGGCTGCTGGCCATGACATCCGACACGACCGTCCTGCGCGGCCAGGTCGGCAGCGGTAAAAGCCATGCCGTCGCTGCTCAGATGGTCGCTCAGACGAGGAGAGGCACAACCTGCATACTCCGTGGCCAGGTTGGGAGCGGCAAAACCCGCGCGTTCATTCTTCTGACAACAGCCGCCAGGTGGGGCCACGCAGACGCGGCGCACCTCATCGGCCGTCTGCGTACTGGTAACGGACACTGTGTCACCGACGCCGCCTCGTCACTCGGGGAGGTGACTGTCACTGCCGATGATGACCTCACTGGCATGGTGCTGATGGCGGACACCGCCCCCTACGCGCCGCAGGACGCCGAGTTCTACCCCATCACGCAGGCGTTGCTCCGACAGTGCTTTGCCCCCCGCCAACCCGCAAAGCAGCCGCCTACATGCCCTGAACGGCAGCCAGGCGTGGCCGAGCGCCAGTGGGAGGACCCCGCACCGGGTGGTGTGCCCGCGCAGCTTGACCGGTGCGAGGACGGCGTCCTGCCGCCGTCGTGGAAGCTGCCGCTGTCCGACGCCGGTCTGATCGAGCAGATGCGCTCCGGCGACGACACCGCATACGAGGAGCTGTACCGGCGCCACGCGGACGCCGTGCGCCGCTACGCCCGCACCTGCTGCCGCGACGCCCACACCGCGGACGACCTCACCGCCGAGGTCTTCGCCCGCATGCTCCAGGCGGTGCGCGGGGACTCCGGCCCCGAGCGCGCCGTACGCGCGTATCTGCTTGCCTCCGTGCGGCGCGTGGCCGCCACTTGGACGAAGTCGGCCCGGCGGGAGCAACTGGTCGACGACTTCGCGGTGTTCGCGGCGCAGGCCGTGCACTCCTCCGAGGTCTCCGATGACGACACACGCAATCTCGGTGCCGCCGTGTGCGCGATGCACGAGGCCGAGCAGTCCATGGCCATGCAGGCCTTCCGGTCGCTGCCGGAGCGCTGGCAGGCCATGCTGTGGCACATCGAGGTCGAGGACGAGTCGCCCAGCGAGGTCGCCACACTCTTCGGGCTGGACGCCAACGGCACGCGCGTGCTCGCCAGCCGCGCCCGCGAGGGCCTCAAGCAGGCCTACCTCCAGGCCCATGCCAACGCCACCCTCGTCGCTGACAACGCTTGGGAGCAGCAGTGGTTCTCGATGCGCCATCCCATCGTGCTGTGGTCCCGCCAGTGCGCGCGTTGCGAAGCGGCCAGTACGCCATGGGTCCGTGGTGGGAGCCAGAGGGAATGCCCAACATGCGTCCATGAGCCGACGTCCCTGTCTTGTGGAGTCGGGCGAGGTTCTCACACCGCGCTTCTGTGGGACGATCCGCATGCCCTCAGCACCGAGGCACCTGTGGCGGGGCGTGCACAGCATCCGCGTTCAAGCCCTGCCCGGATCACGGACTTCACGCACCGCACCTTCCATGCGTACCTGCGCGGCAGCATGGATACATCACCGACGCCCGCAGCCGCACGCTCAGCCTTTCGTGGGCGCCTGCGGGCTGAGCGGCTGCGAGAACAACGGGCAGCGGACAGGGCACTCCTGCTGGCCACGGCACTGTGTGACGACGCCGGCAGCAGCCACGCCGAGCAGGTCGCCGCCTCCCTGCTCAATGCCAGCTTGAGCATCACGAAGCTGGCGACAGGAATCGAGCTGTACCGCCCCAGCCTCCACATGGTCCGCGACGAAACCCAACGCCTCTATCTCTTCACCGACCCGCGCGTCGGCCTGGGCGACCCGGAGGAGCCGCGGCTCGCCGTTCCCACCATCGTCAGCAGCCCACCAGACAACACGGAGGAGCCAGCCCAGCCAACCACTGCAAAAGCCTCACCCCCTTCTGGCCATCCCATCCCGCGAGAACACAGCCATGCAGACCCGCTGCAGGTGTACGCCTTCCGCGCCTAGGAAGCAGAAGGGAATCCGTTGAGCGGCGAGGGGCGATCGCTCGGTGGCGGTGTGGAAGGCTGCACCTCGCAGGCCGTCCTTGCTCGGGCGGGAGTTGAGTCAGATGGGATGTCTCGTGACCAGCGCCATCAACCGTGCTCCGCATGCTTCGTTCCGCCTGATCGTGACCGGTGGCGGGACAGGTGGCCACACCTACCCGGCGCTCACCGCGATCCGCGCACTGCGGGACCGGCTCACCGGGCAGGGGCGCGGCCTGGAGGTGTTGTGGATCGGTACGGCGGAGGGTTTGGAGGCGCGGGTCGCCCCGGCCGAGGGCATCCCGTTCACCACCGTGGCAACGGGCAAAATCCGCCGCTCGTCGAATCCGCTGAAGATGCTCGGCCCGGCGAACGTCAGGGACATGGCGCGCGTGCCGCTCGGGGTCGCACAAGCGCGGTCGAAGATCGCCGAGTTCACTCCGGACGTGGTCCTGGCCACCGGCGGGTACGTTGCGGTCCCGGCCGGGCTGGCCGCCCGGCTGTGCCGACGACCGCTCGTGCTGCACGAGCAGACGGTGCGCCTGGGGCTGGCGAACCGCAAGCTCGCCGGATCAGCCTCGCGGATCGCCGTGTCCTCACCATCCACCCTGGAGCTGCTGCCCAAGGAGGTACGCGCAGCCGCCGTGGTCACCGGCAATCCGGTGCGGCCGGAGATCCTCACCGGTGACGCGGACAAAGCCGTCACAACTTTGGGGCTCACCGGTTTCGACCGGCGGCTGCCCACCCTGTACGTCACCGGCGGCGCCCAGGGCGCGCAGCAGATCAACACCGTGGTGGGCGGGGCGCTGCCGTGGCTGCTGGAGCGGGCCAACGTCATCCACCAGTGCGGACCGGACCACGTGGAGCACCTGGCCTCGCTCACCGCGCAGTTGCCCCGGGGTGCGGCGGCCCGCTACCACCTGACCGGGTATGTCGGCAGCGAGTTGCCGGATGTGCTTGCCCTGGCCGACGTCGTCGTCTCCCGCAGCGGGGCGGGTACCCTCGCGGAGCTCACCGCGCTCGGGAAGGCCGCCGTGTTCATTCCGCTCGCCACGTCGGCGGGCGACGAGCAGACCCACAATGCCCGGCACCTGGAGGAGGCGGGCGCCGCGGTCGCTCTGGCCGGGGAGGTGAGCGCGGACAGGTTGCGGCTTGCGCTCGGTCCGCTGCTGACGGATCCGGTCCGGCGGGCGGACATGGCGCGGGCCGCCCGCGCGCATGGGCGGCCTGACGCGGCACAACGGCTCGTCGATGTCCTTCTGGACGCCGCCGGCGCCGCCGTGTAGGAGGGCGGCGGGTCACAGACTGGTGCTGGTGGCCCGGGTCCAGTTGCTGCGACTGCCGAGTTGGTGGCTGTCGCGCAGGTAGTGCGTCACGGCGAGGGCCTCGTCCTTGGGGCGGGGCGTGATCTCGTTGAGGCGCGGCAGGGTGTCGGAGAGCAGGAGCGCCGCGTGGCGCATGGTGCGCTGCCAGACGTCGCGTACTTCGTCGGTGTCCGGCCAGATCGAGAAGGCGACTTCGCCGAGGATCGGACCGGTGTCGATGCCCGTCTCGATGACGTGGAGGGTGGCGCCGTGCAGGGGTTCGCCGTTGCGCAGCGCCCAGTTGACGGGTCGCGCCCCGCGGTACTGGGGCAGGCGGCCGGGGTGGCAGTTGACGATCGTGTCGGTGGCGTCGATCAGCTCGTTGCCGATGATCTCGTCGTAGAGGACGCTGACGACGAGGTCACATCGGCCGGGTTCGAGGTCGTGCCAGCGGCCGGAGGAGATCAGCCGGGCGTCGGGGTGGTGTTCGGCGACGTGCTGCGACAGGCGCAGGTCCCAGTCGGGTTCGCACCGGTTGGGGATCACCGTGTCCAGGACGGTGTCCGGCAGGGCGGCGAGCACATCGCAGGCGTGCGCGGCAAGTTGGCCCTTGCCCAGGACGGCGGCGCGCTTCATCGCAGGGCCTCCTTCACGGCCGTGGTGACGAGGTGGACGTCGCGCTCGGTCATGGCGTGGTGGAAGGGCAGCGTGATGACGCGGGCTGCGACGTGCTCGGTGGCGGGAAGCGGCCGGTGCCAGGCAGCGAACGCCTCTTGCAGGTGGTTGGGCGGATAGTGCACACCGGCCCCGATGCCCCGCTCGCGCAGGGTCGTAAAGACGCGGTCGCGGTCGTCGACGACGATCGCGCACAGGGAGGGCACGGCATGGTCGATGTCGACGTCGACGAGCCGGACCGCCTCGGGCAGATCGCTCAGGTGGCGGGCGTATGTGTGCCACAGGGCGCGCCGCTGGGTCTGGACGGTGGGGAAGTGCGGGAGTTGGGCGCGGCCGATCGCGGCGTTGATCTGGGAGAGGTGGGCGCGCAGGCCGGGGCCGGTCACGCGGTAGGTGGTGGTGTTCTGGCGGCGGGCGGCTGATTCGGCGATGCCCAGCAGCCGGATGCGGCGGGCTCGTTCGGCCTCCTCGCGGGTGCGGGGCACCAGGGCGCCGCCCTGGCCGCAGGTGAGGTTCTTGATCGGGCCGAAGGAGAAGCAGGTGGCGCGTCCGGTGGCGCCGACCCTATCTGGGCCCTGGTAGGAGCCGAAGGCGTGCGCGGCGTCTTCCACGATCGTGATGTTCCGCTCGGCGAGTTCGTCTTCCAGGTCGCCGAGCGGCACGGGGCGGCCGCCGTACAGGACGGGCAGCACGGCCTGGGTGTTCTCGGTGAGCGCCTCGCGGATCTGGGTGCTGCCCGTGCACAGGGTCGTCGGGTCGATGTCGGCGAAGCGGATGTTCGCGCCGCAGGCCTCGATGGCGCGCACGGTGGCGCAGAACGTGAAGGAGGGGACGACGACGTCGTCGCCGAGGCCGATCCGGGCGGCCAGGAGCGCGATGTGCAGGGCGGCGGTGCCCGAGGCGACGGCGACGGTCTCGGGGACGCCGAGGAAGTCGGCCAGGTCCCGTTCGAACTGCTCGGTGATCGGGCCGTGCCCGAACTGGCCGCTGGCCAGGGCTTCTTCGACGGCGGCGAGTTCGTCGCCGAACAGGTGGGGCCGGGCGTTGCGGGCGTGCGCCGCAGTCGCGGAAGCGAGGGTGGGCTCAGACACGGCAGGCTCCCGCCTCAGTTGTCGCCTGCTCGGCGTGCAGCAGGGGTGCCCAGCGTTCGGGGTGGTTGCGGTACCAAGCCACGGTCTCGGTCAGGCCCTGGTCGAAGTCCCGCTCGGGGCGGTAGCCGAGGGCGGTGGCCCGGGTGCAGTCCATGGCGTAGCGGAGATCGTTGCTGGGTCGGTCGGGCACGTACTCGATGCGGTCGGCTCCGGCGTCGCAGGCGGCGAGGATGCGGCCGGTCAGCGCCAGGCCGGTCAGGTCGGTGCCGCCGCCGAGGTTGTAGACGCATCCGGGCTCGCCGGCGCGCAGCACAAGTTCGATGCCGTGGCAGTTGTCGTCCACGTGCAGCCAGTTGCGTACGTGCTGGCCGTGTCCGTGCACGGTGACGCTTTCGCCCTGCAGGAGGCGGGTCACGAACAGCGGGATGATCTTCTCGGGGTGCTGGCGGGGCCCGTAGTTGTTGGAGGAGCGGGTGATGCACACCGGCAGGCCGAAGGTGCGGTGGTAGGAGAGGGTGATCAGGTCGGCGGCGGCCTTGGAGGCAGCGTAGGGAACGGTGGGGCGCAGCGGCGCGTCCTCGTTCGCCCGCCCGGTGGCCATGGGCCCGTACACCTCGTCGGTGGAGACGTGCACGAACTTCGTCACGTGGTGGCGGGTGGCGGCGGCCAGCAGGGTGTGGGTTCCGGTGATGTTGGTGGCCAGGAAGCGGCCGGCCGCGAGGAAGGAGCGGTCGACGTGCGACTCGGCGGCGAAGTGCACCACCGTGTCGTGGTGGGCGACGAGCGTGTCGACCAGGGCGGCGTCGCAGATGTCGCCGTGGACGAAGTCCAGCTTGGGGCTGAGGAAGGCCTCGCCCAGGTTTTCGCGGTGGCCCGCGTAGGTGAGGCTGTCGAGCACGGTCACGGTGGTGATGTCGGGTGCGGCCAGCAGGCGGCGTACGAAGTGGGAGCCGATGAACCCAGCTCCGCCGGTCACCAGGATCTTGTCCATCACAAGGGTGGTCCTTTCCGGTGAGGGGATGGGTCAAGGACAGCGCGGACAGCGGCTGTTGGGCCCGGCGGCAGGGGGTCGCGGCAACCGGGTTGCGGGATCCGCAAATGCGGTGCGTGTGCGGCGCGAGGCCTTGACGCGGCGGCCTAGGGTGGAAGGTCTCGACTCTTCGGGCCGTGCGCCCACCGACCGGTGCGGCGTGGAGGTGGCGATGCCCCGTCCAGCACCCCTGAGCCTCGTGTCCGACCTCGGTGCGGTCATTCGCGGCCGCCGGCAGGCCAAGCGGATGCACCAGGCTGAACTGGGCCGTCTTGTCGGCTACTCGACGTCGTGGGTGTGCCGGGTCGAGGCGAACCGGCTGCAGCCCAGTTGGCCGGCGCTGGTCAAGCTCGCGGACGCCCTCGGCCTGCAGGCCGCCGATCTCACCCCGCAGCCTCACCCATGCGAGGCGGGCAAGACCACTATCGTGTCCGGCAACGAGGCGTCACAGGACCAGGAGGACGCAGTGCGACGTCGGACTCTTCTCGCAGGAGCCACGGCCGTGGGCGCCGCCCTGACCGGTCTTCCCGCCGCCTCCGCCGCCAGTGGCCGCCCTCTGGACGGGCTTGAGGACCTCCTGGTGTATGGGCCGCCCTCCCCCACCCGCCGCGTCACCGCCGACGTAGTGCGCGGCACGGTCGCGGCCTCCCGCACTGAGTTCCTCGCCTGCCAGTACACCCGGCTCGCCACCGCGTTGCCGAAACGCCTCGCGCTCGCCCAGGCCCTCGGAGGCGACGTGGGGGCGACCGCGCTCGCGCAGCTGTGGAGCCTCGCCACCCGGGTGTGTATCAAGGCTGGCGACGACCGGCTCACCGCCGTCACCGCCGACCGGGCCGTCGCCGCGGCCACCGCCGTGGACGCGCCCCTCATCCAGGCCGAGGCGCGCCGCATGGTCGCCAGCGCGTACCGGCGCCACGGCCTGCACGCCAAGTCCGCCGTGATCGCGGTACGCGCCGCCGACGCACTGCCGTCCGCACACGATCCCGCCACGCTGTCGGCACGCGGCAACCTGTACGCGACCGCCGCCTACGCCGCCGCCAAGGCCGGCGACCGCGACAGCGCCCTCGCACTCATCACCGAGGCCCGCGGCCACGCCACGGAAGTCGGCACGCTGGCCACACCCGCCGCCGCCCCCGGCACGGTGTTCGGCCCACCGCAGGTCGCCCTGCACGAGGTCTCGGTCCACTACCTGCTCGGGGATGCAGGCAAAGCCATCGGGATCGCCCGCAGCATCTCCCCCCTCGGCCTGCCCAAAGAACGGCTGGTCAGGGTCCGCTGGGAGACCGCGCGCGCCTACGCCGAGTGGAACCGCTGGAGCCAGTGCCTGTCCGAACTCGAAGCCATCGAGCGAATCGCACCGCAGGAAGTCCGCCGCCCCGCCGTGCGCACCCTCACCCGCACCATGCTCTCCACCCCCGCCCCCACTCACGGCATCAAAGCCTTCGCCCACCGCATCAACGCCACCTGACAACCGTTCAACGCCCCCACGCCCACCGTGTAGCCGCACTCGACCTGCGGCTCGACCGGATCGAAGGCGCACAGTACGGCGCTCAACGAGATCGGCCAGGCGACGGCCAGAGCATGTTCACCCGCTGGCGGCCCCGCCATTGAGGGGTACAGGGAGACGGGACCAGACGCCTACCGCCCCTCCAGATCCGCGGCGGCGCGCTCTGCGACCTCGTGCAGAGGCAGCCTCACCGCCTGGCGACGACGCCACGCCTCCCGCAGACGTACGAGGCAACGGCCCAAAAGCCGGTCTGGACATCGGAATTCGGCTGATCACTCATCGAGCAAGAGCATCCATGGCTCCTTTGACGCGTATCCCTGCTGTCGGGATGGTCGCCGCCGGTCCGCCGGGTCCTCGTCCTGGCCATCGCCGCCGCGATCGCCGTTGGGATGGCGGCTCATGGATGACGATCCAGGGGGCGGTTCGCGACAGCGGAACCGTGGGGGTCATCCACCGCGCCATGGGCCGACGACGCGCCGTTCTGAGCCAGCGCGTACGGCGGCCGCTCATCCACCGCAGACTGTCGAACGAAGTCCGATCACGGGATACAGCAGAGGCCCGTCCCGAAGGGGGCGGGCCTGCCGTGTGACATAGGTCACGTGAAGTCGTGCCGTCAAACACGCTCCGTGAGTCCCGTCCAGGCTAAAGGCGCGGGCTCGGATTCCACCGTGACGCCTCTTCGCGCCTTTTTCAGATTCTCGGACACGATTCGGCGACTCACCGGACAGCCACCCGCTGGAGCAGGGTCTCCGCTCCGTCCGGTGCCACTTGCCCGGACAGCGACAGAGGCGTGGCGGACGCGAATTCCCTTCAATGGCCTACAGACTCCCGGATTGGTGACGCCGCCCTTCTACACGCGCGCCCTCGGTGGGCCCCCGCCCGGCCTATGCCGTGGTGGTCTGGTCTGCGAGGTCGACGGGGTGTCCTCGGTCTCGACGCGGTCGACGTGGGCCTCGCGTACGGACTGCTGGAGCATGTCCATCAGGTCGACCGGATGCGGCCCCCGGGCGGGCGAGGTCGCGGGCGTGCAGCTTGGCATCGACGACCTCGACGAGGGCCTGGGCATAGCGGTCGGTCAGGCCAGGGATCTCGTCGAGGGTCCGCCTTCTGGGCCGCGCTGCGCGAGGTTCCTCCGTCCGGTCCGGGCGCCTGATCGACGTCCTCGCCCTAGCAACGGCGCTCCTGGAACTGGTGGACGCCTCCGGCGCACGGGACGCGCTGCGTGCGCTGCGGCAGCTGGTGGACGCCCTCGCCGCCGTCTGAACCCGTACATACCGAAAGAGCCGGCACCGCGCTGCGGTTACCGGCTCTCGGCAGGTCTCGCGCTGCAACGCGAGTCCGTGGGGTCCCTGTTCGGCTTGTGGTTGGAGTCAGCAGCAATCAGGGCAGGGCCCGCCCCTCTCAGTGCAAGCCCAGGTGCGCGGATAGTCGCAGCGAGTCTCTTATCAACGCAACCGCGATTGGCGCACGGCTGCATCAACTCGTTCACTACCACGGGTGACTGACACCGTCGGCGATCTCGATTTGGGTGAGAGAACCCCAGGTCACCGTTACGTACGGGGCAAGGAGTTGACGCTACGTGACACATTCCGTGTCAACGCATCTATGGATGCGTTGACACGCGCACGCATCAACACCCCCCGAAAGACCCTGGGGAGGGACTTACAGCCTCTTGCGGCTGCCACCATCTTGTCCACGGCGAACCACGCCGAGGGCGGCTGCAACCGCCCGCGTGGTTCGCCGAGTTGGAGTCAGCAGCTGGTGTCCGGCGGCCCGTGGGTCGCCGGACCCGAAGAGCAGGGAGGCCCCGTGCCCAAGTCCCAGTCCGTCTCCTGCGTGGAGACCGGATCCTCGTCCCGCCGTCGCCTGAGCGGCGCCGAGGCCATCGTCATCATCGTGATCGTCACCGTGGCGGCGGTCCTGGCCGCGGTCGCGGGCATGACCGTGCCGGTCGTGCTGCAGGTGCTTGCGGGCGCCGGGCTGACCGCCGTCCTGGTGGTCGGCCTGGTCACTGGGGCGCCGGTCCGAGGGCTGCGCGCCGCGCTGCACGCCCTGCTGGGTCCGGCTGCGTGAGGTGACGGTCGTGTGCCGTCCCGAGAAGCCGATCACCACCAGCAACACCGCGCTGCGCGAGCTGCAGGAGTGGCTGCGCGACCAGCGGGCCCGCACCGGACAGGGCTACCGCGCCCTGTCGGTGCGGGCCGGCTGCCACGCAACGACGCTGCAGCGGGCTGCCTCCAGCGAGACCGTGCCCAAATTGCCGACGGTGCTCAACTACGCCCGGGCGTGCGACGCCTCGCCCGACGAAGCGCGGCGACTGTGGAAGCGGGCCCGCCATGAGGAGACCCGCCTGGCGCGCGGCGGCCGCAGCCTGCCCGCCCCGCGTCCAGAGCTCATCCGCGACTTCGCCGACCTGGGTGCCGCCCTGGTCGACCTGTACGAGAAGGCAGGCTCCCCGGCGCTGCGCACCATGGAACAGCGGGCGGGCGGATTCGGCTCCCTACCGAGCAGCACTGCGCGCCGCATCAGGACCAAGCAGGCGATGCCGCACGGCCTGTCGCAGTTCCAGGCGTACTTGAGGGCCTGCGAGGTGCCGGAGGCGGACTGGCCTGACTGGGAGAACGCCTGGACGCGTGCATGGCGCCACGAGAAGCACGACGACTTCGCTGCGCTGGGCAGTTCCACAGCGGACGTGGACATCCTCGAGGCGATGGCGCTAACGCCGAAGGACATCCTCGCGACGGCGCGCGTGGACAAGCGGCTACGCGAGCGTTTCCAGAAGGAGTACCGCGTCGTCGCCGACGCCGATGGGGAGATCCTCATCGTCCGCGCCGGCTCGGGCCGCCGGATGCCCGTCCAGGTGGTGAAGCGCCGCGAGGTGCCGGGGCGCCTACGGCCGCCTCAGATGGGACGGGTTCTCGGCAAGTACTCCGAACCGTCCGAGCAGCAGCTGTCCTTCGCCATCCCGTACTCGGAGCTGGAGCGGGAGCCAGCACCCGGCGCCCTCTTCTGACAGCTGGAGGGCGACCGTTGCACGTACGGAGCCCCGGGGCCACCCTGGGGCTCCGTACGGGTGCGGTTCGCGTCGTCAGCTCGGCTCCGGTTCCGGCTCGGACGGCCGGAACTCCCGCAGGCCCAGTTCCCGTCGTCCAGCTGAGCGACCAGGACGCGATCCTCTTCGTTCGCGTCGGTGGCATCCCGCGCATTGCGCCGCGCCTCGCTGACCGCGAACAGCAGGGTGAGGTGGAAGTCGTCCGGCAGCGGCGGGGCTTCGTGTCCGCCGTCTGCGGTGTCGACCAGCACTGCGACCTCGTCGGAGCCGAGTTCGGAGGCCCGGACCTGGCTCTCGTACATGCTCAGGTGGGTGATGGCGTCGGCCCGCACCAGGGCGGACTTGGAGGTCCCGACGGACGGCCTGTTCTTCTTCCGCATGATCCAGACGTGCGTCACGCTGTCCCCTCCCGGAGATCGTTGGGTGTGGCCATCGTGACTGGGGGTGCCGACAAACAGGCCGTTCGGGATCGGTAGGTCCGTCCCGGCTCAGCGCGGCCAGGCGGCCGGAGTGCTCGGCGGCAGCGGGATCTCGTCCAGCCGCAGCCACTGTTCCTGGCCGCTCTGATCCGGCAGGCGGAACCGCACGTCCTGCGCCTCGTCCGACTCGTACGGGGCGTCTCCAACAGCCCGCAGCAGAGCGTGCAGCCTCGGGTGAGGGGCCTGCATCGCCCGGCCGCGTACGCCCTCGGCGCGCAGGGCGGCCAGCGTGAGGGAGGCGGTGTTCACTCCGGTACGTCGGTGGCCGTCGGCGTGAGCGATCGCCTCCGGGTGTTCCACGATGGAGGCCAGGGCCTCGGGACCGGCGACGGTGTACGTCAGCACCAGGTCACCGCGCTGCAGCATCACCTGCGCTCCCGGCTCCACCAGCGAGCCGTCTTCGCGGGTCGACATGGCCACCTTGCCGACCATCGGGCCCATGCCGATCTTCCGGACCTCGTCGAACTGCTCGATCGTCGGGTCCACGAACCGCTCGGAGTCGGGGAGCACCAGGGCGCAGTGCCCGTTCCACGAGGTTCCCGTCCAGCTCGGCGTGAGCGAGCCGTAGAGGGTTCCGGCGCCGTTCTTCTTCCGGATGGCCACGGTGACCGGCAGCAGTTCGGCCCGCACTCCCAGCTGGCCGTAGGCGTTCCGCAGCGTCAGGCACGCATCGACACAGATGTTCGCTGGCGCGCGGCCGTCGGAGAGGGCCGCCCACAGGAAGGGCAGCACCAGTTCCACGATCTGGTCCGGCTTGGCGTGTTCCAGCATCCGCGCCATGTGATCCATGCTCCCCGGCAGCGCTGGAGCCGCCCTGCGCGGACGCGGTAAGGAGGGATGGGCGACCCGCTTCTGCGGTGTCCGGTGCTTCTTACCCCGCTGCTGTTTCGACATGGGCAGAGCGTAAAGATCTCAACCGGCCTTCCGACAGACCGCGTTGCGCGGCCCGCAGGACGCCTCGGATCACGAGCCCGTCAGCGGCACCTCCGCCCGCGTTCCGTGGATACGGAACTCGCTGAAGGAGGAGATCCCGGGGTAGGCGGGGTCCGCGAGCTTCTAGCGGGGCGGTACGCCGTCGGGGTGATCGTGGATCCAGGACAGGCCTCCCAGGTCGAGGCGCTGGCGGGTACGGGTGACAGCTACGTAGGCCAGGCGGGCTTCTGCGTCGTCGATGGGGTCGGGTGGTCTCGTGGCGCCTGTCTGTTCGTCAGCGGCGTTGTCGTTGGGGCGGGCGAAGTCGTCTGCGATGAGGACACGGGCCCATTCGCGTCCTTTCGCCTTGTGGGCGGTGGAGACGGTGACCTGGGCGTGCGGTTCGGGTGCGAGGCGGGCGACGGCGTCGAGGATGGCGTCGGTGCCGTGGGTGTCGACGAGGTTGACCAGGGGCTGCAGGTCTCTTCCGGCCGGGTCGTGGGCTGCGTAGTCCTGCAGGTCGCCCCAGCGGGGGAAGAGGATCAGTTCGGGGTGGTGGGTGCGGCGGCCTTCTTTCAGGTCGCGGGCGGCGAGGGCCAGGGCTTGGAGGCTGTCGCCTCCGCCGGCGAGGGCGACCCGGCATCCGGCGGTCATGAGGGTCATGACCTGGGCCATGGCGCCGACGTTGGTGCGGCACAGTACGGCGTCCGGGTGGGTGACGGGGCCGAGTTCGGTGGGCACGGCAGGGGTGCCGGTGAGGCGGATCGGGGCGTCGGCAAGGTGCAGCCAGCGGTTGGCTTCCGCGGCGAGGTCGGGGCCGAAGCGGAAGGACTGGGACAGGGTCAGTTGGGTGCCGTCGAAGCCGGTCATGACGTCTTTGGCGCCGCGCCATTGGTAGATGGCCTGGGCGGAGTCGCCGACCATGACGAGCTGGGCGTGGTCGCGCTGGGCGAGGAAGATCTGTTCGACGACGGGGTTGGTGTCCTGGGCCTCGTCCAGCAGCAGGAAGTCGGCCTGGATGCGCGGCTGGGTGAGGGCCCAGGCCTTGAGGTAGTGGTCGTGGTCGTAGCGGACGGCGCCGTCTTCCGGGTGCTGCAGGTCGGCCCAGGCTTTGCGGGCGAACGGAACGATGTGGGCTGCGAGTTGGGCGTGGAGGTCGGTGTCGTCCAGGCCGCGCAGGCGTGGGACGTGGTGGCGGGTGATGGCCTCGTCGGCGGTGTGGCAGAACTGGGTGACGGTGCGCAGGGTGGCGTTGGAGAGTGCTTTTTGGGTGACTTCGCGTTCTCCGATGCGGAGGGCTTTGGTGATACCGAGGGCCTGTCCGGTCTGCCAGGCCGGGCGGCGGGGTGCGTTCAGGCGGCGGGTGTAGCGGTGGCCGACGGCTGCGTAGGCGAGGGCGTGGGCGGTTTTGCATTGGACGGTGTTCGGGAAGCGGGCGCGTGCGTCCTGGGCGATGGCGCGGTTGTAGGCGAGGTAGCGGCCGCGGCGTGTGGTGGCGTGGGCGAGCAGGGTGAGTGTGGTGGTTTTTCCGGTGCCGGCGCCTGCCTGCAGGGCGAGGTGGTTGCCGGCGTGGAAGGCGTCGGCTGCTGCGGTCTGTTCGTCGGTGGGGTTCATGGGGTGAGTCCTTTCATGGGGAGGGTGAGGGCGTGCCCGACGGCGGACAGCAGGTGCGCGGGAGTGGTACTGGCGAGGAGTTGGCGTACGGCGTAGTCGAGTCGGTCGGCCTCCCGGTCGGCGTGCTCAGCCAGGGCTCGGTGGAGGGCCTCGCGTACGAAGCGTTCGGAGGTCAGGCCTGCGCGGCGGGCGTTCCGTTGCAGGGCGGTGTGAGCGGCGAGCGGGAAGGCGACGTTGAGCAGAACGCGGCCGTGGGCGTCCGGGTAGTGGGTGGTGATCACGTCGATGGGCAGCCGGGTGGTGAGGCGCTGGCGCAGGCGGTGGGCGGCGCGTTCGTCGGTTTTGGCGTGTGCGAGGGCCATGAGGCGGGTGGCGTTGTGGTTGGCGGCGAGCGGCCAGGCTTGGGCAGCGTGGCGGAGTTCGGCCGATGTCAGGGGCCGGGTCAGCGTGATTTCCAGGGCGTGGTGGGGCATCGTCACTGGTTTCCGAGTCGGCGGCCCTCAGGGTGGGGCAGGCGGGTTCGGATGTGTGCTGCATGCTGGAGGGGGTCGAAGGGCTGCCATTCGGCCAGGGTGAGGTCGGCGGCGCCGGGGGTGGCGTCATGTCGGGGGCAGCGTTGGGCGCGCCAGCGCAGTTGCTCGCGGTAGGGCAGGTGGCCCAGGTCGTAGACGGCCATCAGTACGTCGGGCAGGGCCAGCTGGCCGTGGCGGGGTCCGGTGGGCAGCAGTCTCCAGGTGCCGGCGGGTCCGGTGAGGGCGCGGATGGGGTGGGGGCAGCGGTGACGGTGGCGGGTCTGGGCCACGCAGCGGATGTGTTCGACGGCGTGCTTGGCGAGGTAGCGGCACAGCAGCAGCTGCACGATGGGACGCTCGGGGGTGTCGGGGTCGTCTGCCTGTCCGCATGCGGGGGTCGGGGCGGGAGTGATAGCGCCGGTGTCGGTCAGGCGGCGGGTGCGGACGGCGAGTTGGCGACGGATCGCCTCGAGGTAGGGGCTGGTCTGGCAGGTGGGGGTGCGGGCCGGGCAGAGGACGGCGTGCGAGATGCGGCACCAGGGGCTGTCGTCATCGTGCGGGTGGGCGATGCCGCTGCTGAGGTGCCAGCGGCAGGATTCGGGGACGTGAGCGGCGGTCAGTTCGGCGGGGTGTAGGGCGATGAGCCGCTGGTCGGCGCGCTGGTAGAGGTCGATGCGGTTGCCGCACTGGCGGCAGCGGCCGTTTTGGCCGTGGCGCAGCAGGCGGCTGGGGCTGTTTGCGGCCACTTGGAGGGGGCGGCGAGGATGCAGGAGACGTGGGCTGCCGTCCCAGTGGCAGCCGGTGGGGGTGTGGTTGGGGCACATGGCGGGGACGGTGCCAGGCGGCACTCGTCATCGGGCACATGGCGACTGTCGTGTCCCTCGACTGGCCCTACACCCTCGAACACACGAACCAGGTGACGGTCGCGCGTTCTATGGCTGCTTGCCGTTCGGGTGATTTCTTCGGTGCCGTACTCGGCGGGAAGGGGGCGGTCTTCAGACGTCCTGTGAACCCGGTGGGGTGTGGTTGCCACAGAGGGCACCGAGCAGTTCCTGGATGGGGACGTCGAAGGCGTGCGCGAGGGCGTGCCAGGTGGTGACGTTGCCGGCGGCGCGGCCGTGTTCGAGGTCGATGAGGGTGCGCCGGGCCAGGCCGCTGCGTTCGGCGAGTTGGTCGAAGGTCCAGCCGCGTTCGTCCCTCAGGCGCGCCAGCGTTACGCGCAGGGCGGTGAGGTCGGGTTCGGGCTGCAAGATCGGCACCCCATCATCCGACGGTGCAGCCACCTGCCCTGTCAGTGCGAATTTCTGCACTTTCGGCTCTGTGGGAGGGTGCGGTTTGCGGTGTGGGAATCTGCACTACTGTGCGTCCGTCTCAGGTGCCTCCGATGGAGCGCACCGGCCACGGTCGCGCTGAACGACAGGAGGGCAGCCAGCCGATGAGGCTTGCCGGTGGGCACGTCGCAGTGCGGCGTATCTGGACGGTGGAACTGCGTTCACGGGCAGGTGGGCCAAGTCTTGTCTGTGCCCACTGCACCGCGCACACCTCTCCCCTCAGGGCTGCGTCCGCAAGGTCCGCCGTCCTGGCGCATCTGGCCTGTCATGCCAGCACCGATGTGCTGCCGGGACATCTGCGGACCTGCCAGTGCCGGGAAAGGGGGTGCTCATGGCATCCGCGTCACCGCGGTTGCGCCGGCCCCGTTCTGCTTGCCCTCACCCGCGACCACAGCGGCCGCACATGGCGGCTGGCTGATGCCTGCGCCGCTTGCGCGGCTGCAACCAGTCACACTGCCATCGTGCCGGACACGGTCCTTGGGACACGCAGGCTTCGGCCTTCCAACTGCGCGTCGGCCCCCACACCCGTCAGGCCGCGGCCAGCGGCATCCCAAGAGCGGCTGCGTGTACAGGAGATGCTGACCTACCTGGCCACTGCACTGCCCAGGTTCACCTCTCCCGCCGCCCGACTGCTCGCCCTGCAGTGCGCCCTGCGCGCCGATGCCCTCGGGCACCTGCGGGTGCCGCACGGCCTGCTGCGGGGCATGCGGTTGTACGGGTGCAGAGAACTGTGGCAGGAACTGGCTCAGGCCCACTGGCTCGACCTGCCCGATCTCAAATCGGCGCCGGTGGAGGTGCAACTGCGCGATGCCACGCTCCTGGACCAGGTGCCCGGTCGCCGCACACGCCGCCACGCCGCTCACTGGGCCCTGCACCCCGCGCCATTGGCCTTGCCGGCCACCGCACCGCCAGCCATGGGTCTGACGGCACTCGTGCTCGCTGCTCACACCTGCGCTCATGACCACCGCGGCGTCGACATGGACATCCTTGCCCGCCTGTGTGGGCACTCCCCCCAGCAGACCGCGGACATACTCGACCAACTCGTGCGCATCCGCACGCTGTCCACCTGGCGCTGCAACCGCGATTCCAACGAAGTGTTCTGGCAACTGCAGCCGCAGGCACCAACTCGGCCCGCCGCACTGCCTCGCCGGGACAGAACACCGCAGCGCTGAGACTGTCTCACGGCGAGAAGACAGCACTAGGTAGGAACAACCGGCCCTGTTTGTCCGTACCATCTGTACGCCGAGGCATCTTGCGGCACTTGCGGCTCCCCGCCGGGCCGCCGATCCCTCGCCCAAGAGGGGCAGCACTCGCATGCGGTGCAGCCCCGCAGCACGGTCATTCGCCGAGGAAAGGTCAGCATCATGCCTGAGTCAACGGCTCCCGCCACCGAACTGACATCGCAGTACGTCGCCCAGGTGACCGGTGATCTCGAACGCAACGCCAAGGAGCAGGAACGTATCAGTGCGGAGCTCGCCTCCCTGCAGGAGCAGCTTGCCGCGCTGCAGCGCGACCACACTGTGCTGGTGAACATGCGGCAGGCGCTTGGCGTCACCGAAGCGCCGGTTCAGCCTGTGGCAGAGTCCGAAAGTGCCGCAGTGCCCGCTCCGCGGCGGAAGGCTGCTGCCGCGCGTGGCGGGAAGTCCAGGACGCGGAAGCCCACAGCCGCGCAGGGAAAGGCAGCAGTCAAGAAGTCCGCGGCTAAGGCGGAGGGCGCCACGAAGGCGGCCCAGCCCACCCTGGTCGAGCTCATTCGCCGCCACCTTGTCGAGCTGAAGGAACCGCGCTCAGCTGCGGAGATCTCTGCGGCGCTCGAGCAGACCCACCCTGAGCGTCAGATCGCGACCAAGGTCGTGCGGGTCACGCTCGAAGGGCTCGTGGCCAAGAGCCAGGCGGAGCGCACCAAGCAGGGCAGGTCCGTCTTCTACACCGCCCCTGCAACCGAGTCAGCGGGTGCGTCTGACGCCGACTCGCAGTCCGAAGAGGCTGACCTCTGAAAGCCTATGCAGGGTGGCGCTGCCCCTCGCGCTGTCAGCGGGGGCGCCAGGTGCGGACCTCAAGGTGGATGATCTGAGCGTCCGGATGGATGCGTCCGGTCTCGACCAGCCACTGGTGCACGGCGGCGGTGACGTCGCCGCCCGCGGCATCCACGCGGCGGGCGAAGTCGGCGGCGTCGAAGCCGCCGGTCTGGGCGGAGCCGTAGGAGCGTTCCTCGGTGTGGTCGGCGCGCTGGATGACGTCGCGGCGGATGCCGGGTGAGTCGGTGCGGCTGCCGGAGGGGTGCATGTAGCCGGTCTTGGCTAGGCGGACGGTGAAGGCCAGGCGCAGGCCCAGGCGGGCGGCTTCGGCGATCAGGGGGCGCAGGCGGGCTGCGCCGGAGGCGATGGCCTGGGCGCTGACGCGGCCGGTGCCGGATCCGGCGGGGGTGATGAGGACGGCCTTGGTGCGGACCCGGGCGCGGGCGCCGGAGGCGGTGGTGCGTCGTTGGGTGTGGCGGGCTGCGATGGCGGTGAGTTCGGGCAGGTCGGTGATGCCGCCTGTCTCGACTGCGGCCAGGACCTGCTGGAGGGCGGGGACGAAGGCGGCGCCTTTGTTCTTGGTGTAGAACTGCGAGACCAGGGAGGGGTCGCGGTTGATGATGCAGGCGATGTCGCGTTTGGTGTAGCCGGCCTGCTGGAGCCGGTTGGCCAGCTGTGCTGCCTCGTTCAACTCGCTCTGGCGTCCTGTCTGGTTGCGGCGGCGGGGCGGCATCAGGCCTCCCGTTCCGTGGTGAGGGCCGCGCGTCCGGCATCGCGCAGTGTGAGGAGTTCTTCTTCGGCGGTGGGGGCGGTGACGGGGCCGGTGAGGTGGCCGCGCAGGAGGTAGTCGCCGGGCTGGTGGTGGTAGGGCCAGTTGTGGGGCTGGGTGAGGTAGAGGGCGTCGGTGCGGAAGGCGACGACGGTGCCGGGCGGGGTGTGCAGGGCTCCGGCGTGGGTGTCGTCGTCGCGGTGGCGCTGGTAGAGGAGGGCGGCGCGGGCGCCGGACCAGATCGCGGCGGCCCATTCGGGGTGGGCGTTGGGGTCGCGGGCGAAGCCGGTGGGCTTCTGCCAGGTGATCAACTCGTCGTTGAAGCCGATGATTTCGGCGTCCGGCGGCACGTCGCGTTCCAGGCTGCGGGGGGTGGTGCCGGTGACCATGCGGGGGCGCTGGGCGAAGGCTCCGATGCCGTACAGGAGGATGGAGCGCACTGCTCGGGAGGCGAGGTGGGCGGCGCGGGCTTGCTGGGCGTCGCCGTGGAAGTGGGCCTGGGCGGAGAGGTTGGTCCAGGTCTCCTTGAGCTTTTTGGCCCAGTCGTCCAGGGGTTTGCCGTCGTCCCACAGGATGCCGTCGAGGATTTCGATCTTCCACGGCGTCAGGGGGTTGGTCAGGGCGGTGTGGATTTCTGGGCCGCCGGCCCAGGTGGTGAAGGTCGTGCCGGGTTCGGCCGGGTAGTGCCAGGCGCGGTCTCCGGGTGCGGGGGCCGGGAGGAGGCCGACGTGGTTCCAGGTGTCGGGGACGGTCACGCGGATCTGCCAGTGCCCGCACCCGTAAAGGGCGCGCATCTGCTCCTTCTGAGACCAGGCGGCGAAGGTGTGTGCGGTGATGCGGCGGGGGGTGCCGACCGGGGACTTCCAGGTGTGCTTGGCGTAGGCGAAAGTGCGGTCGTATTCGACGAGTTGGGGCAGCTGCTCCGGGACCCGGGGCGGGGTGATGAGTTCGTTGCGGCCCTGGCCTGCGGTGGCGTGCAGCAGGCCGCGTAGTTCTTCTGACAGCACGGGGAAGCCGTCGGAGTACTGGCCGCGCTGCGGGATGGTGCGGGTCCACAGGTCGCGGCCGGTCTGGGAGGGGGAGCCCATGAGGACGGCGTCGTTCCAGTGGCGGCGCAGGGCCTGCCACAGCAGCACGAATGCGTCGCGGATCGTGTGCGGGTCGTCGCCGTCGATGTCGAACCACTCCCCCACCGAGCGGATCTCCACGTGTTGCTCGCCTTTGTCGCGCTGGTAGCGGCCGACGGGGTTGCGGGCGTGGACGAAGTGTCCGGCCATGCGGTCGCGGCCGCGGCCGGTGTCGGTGCGCCAGCCGGGGGTGGGGGCGTTCAGCCAGGCGGAGACTGCGTCGCGCAGGTAGGGGTAGCGGCCGGTGTCGCGGTGCCAGGGGTCGCCGGCGGTGATGTAGATACGTTCCACGCCCTCGGGGATGGTGTGGAAGACGGCGGTGAGGATGTCTGCGGCCGACCGGTCGGCGAGGTCAAGGTGGTGGGTCTGGTTGCGGTGGACCAGGACGCCGGTGGTGGTGTCCAGGAAGACGGTGGAGCGAGCCTGCTGGGTGAAGTTCGGCCGGGTGGAGGCGAGACCCGAGGTGTGGGAGAACCAGGCATCGCCGGTGCTGTCCGCGGGGATGGAGGGCAGATCCCGCGGCGTCTCGGAGGCTCCAGGCAGCTGCGGGGCCCTCGTCTCGGCCGGGTCCGGTCGTGGAACGGGGCTGGCGGAAGCAGTGGGCTGCGGCGGGCGCGGTGCGGATTCGGCGGTGGCCTGGGCGGCGGGCGGCGTAGGCGCCTGCGGCTGCGGGTCGTTCGCGGCCAGGCTGTCGGGGGCCAGGGCCGGGGCGAGAGCGACGATGTCGGCCACACCCAGTCCGGCCGCGGGGGCGATCCGCTCGGCCTTCGCCTTCTCGTAGGAGGCCAGCTGGATGATCCGCTTGTCACGGTCCGCTTCCTGCTTCGCCAGGGTGGCCCGGGTCTTCTTGATCTGGTCCCGCACGGCGCGCAGATCGGCAAGCGCGGTGCTGTAGCTCTGTGCGTCCATCGGGTGTTCCTTGTCCGGACCGTTCAGCGGGCGGTGGTGTGGGTGGTGACGTAGGCGATGGCCCCGCCCGAGTGGGAGGCGAGTCTGGTGCCCAGCAGTAGCTCGGCGAGCCGGCGGTCGCTGTCGAGGGTAGAAGTGATCGAGGTGTGGGGGGTGGTCAGGTCGGTGACGTAGCCGGCCAGGCGGGCGTCAGGGAAGGCATGACGGCCCTCGGCGTTCTTCTCCCAGTGCTGGAGCCCGGTCAGCACCGCCACCACATAGCCGGACAAGGTGACCGGCAGCACTCCCCCGCCCGCGACGCTCGCCGCGTCGCACCGCCACCAGCCGCGCAGGGCCTTCAAAAGGCTGTCGGGAGCGAGGCCGGCGGCGAAGCCGATCCAGTCGCGGTCAGGATCGTCGGCAGGCTGGGCAGTGTCCACGCGCAAGACAGCGACCTCCTGGCTGTCCAGGTGGTGCAGGGGGGCGTCGCGGCGCGCGCTGAGGGCCTGCACGGCGCTGAGGGGGATCATGACGCGCACTCCGCGGCGGGAGAGGCCGGGGATCAGTCCGGCATGCACGAGGCGCCGGAAGGTCGTGACGGCGCAGCCGAGCTCTTCGGCCGCCTGCCCGGTCGTCAACAGCATCCGCACCATCCCCCTTGTTCATGCGAACTCTGATATCCGATTCGGAATGTAAATTACTCAGTCAGTGAAAGGGCGTCAAACTCCCACCGTGGACGCTGGAGAACGCGCCCCTGGCAGGCCCCCGCCTCGATGGGGCGGCGGGCGTTGCGATCTGCGGACCGTGTTCTGGGTTCTACGGCGCATGCTCGGTGACCTGCGTCTGGTGGTCGTCAGGCTGCACCCTGGCAGACGCCTTGGGCGTGCTGACCGCCCCCGGGCCGCCACCTGCCGTTTTCCGGCTCGTTGTGCCAGGTGTTCGCGGGCGTGGGGCAGATCGAGGTGCACAATGCCGGGGTGACGCTGGGGTGTTGCGGCGGGAGCGTCGCTTCTGATCGCGGCCGGTATGGCCGCTATGTGGGTGTGGCGCGGTGTGGAGTATGCCGGCAACGCCGCTTCCGTCCTGGGAGCCTGGGCCGCCGTTGCCGCTCTGATCGTGTGGGCGCGGCAGAACTCCGGCACGCAAGTCCCGCCGACTGGGGAGCAACTCGACGCTGCCGAGCATGCACTGGGCCGTGCGGTTGAACACGTCTGGGCGCGGGAGGTGGCCCTGCGCCAGTTGGAAGATCCCCGGCCCTTGGAAGTGCGGTGGAACGACACGCCGCGTGGCCTGTCCGATCACCCCGCCCTGATCGGAGAGGGCCTGGTTTGCGGCACAGATGATGCCAGCGGTGCGGCTGCGGCCTTTCGCCGGTTGCCGCGGCGTCGACTTGCCATCCTGGGCCCTGCCGGATCGGGGAAGACAACGCTGGCTGTACTTCTCGTCCTCGTTCTGCTGCGCACTCGCCAACCGGGCGAACCGGTGCCCGTGATCCTGTCACTCTCCTCGGACGTGCTGGAGCACTCTCACCTCAGAACCTGGTTACTGCAGAAGATCGTCTCCGAGTATCCGGCCCTTCGCGATACAGGGGCGTACGGGCCAGATGCCGTAGGTGAGTTGCTTGCCTCCCGTCGCGTTCTGCCGGTCCTCGACGGCCTCGACGGCCTCGACGAGATTCCCTCCCGATTCCAGGCACGTGTCTTCAGCATGCTCAACGAGGCTCTTGGGGACGGCAGCCCTCTGGTGCTGACCTGCCGTACTGCTGCCTACGAGCAGGCGGTAGCCGAGTGTCGCGACGTTCTCAACGGAACCGCTGTCATCGAGCCCGAGCCTGTCACCAGCGGGTCGGCAGCAGACTTTCTGATGCTGGCCGCCGCTCCCGGTGACCTGCAACCAGGCTGGCGGACGTTGGCCCGCCGTCTGCGTGCGGAACCGCGCAGCCCGGTGGCTCTCGCCTTGCAAAGCCCCCTCAATGTGTCGCTGCGTGGCCCACGGCCAACGAACTGCTCGCCACAGGGTTTCCCAGGCGCGCCTGCGTCGCGGTCAGCTGTTGGATGCAACCGGGGGCGTGCGTGCGCCCATGGGCGCGCCGGAGTGTGCCCCATCTGATTTTTCACGCGCGGGGAAACGCTGCATCAGAAAGCTCGCGGCCAGAAGCGGTCAATTTCGATCACGCATTGCCGCATTCCGGTTCAGTGCAGCCCTATTCGAGCAGATCCTTGCTTGCCGAGGATTTTTCGCACATCGATGCGGCCGGATCTTCCGTTAATGCCTCACTCTGTTGGCCGTGCGATCCACAGGCGCGCTAAGGTCACGCCAATGGGGGCCCTGGCCCTAAGGATGGCACCAACAGACCAGGACCCCTCCGCATTTTGACCAGCCGTCAATTCCGTGAGGAGAAAGATGACCGACCCCAATGTCGTCCACGGCACCGTGGTGTCCCGGACGCGCCTGGACGGTAGCAATACCGGCCGGCATTACGCACGCCTGCGTGCCTTCGCTGTCACGGTCAGCTTGGGCCCTGTCGTGGTGCTGGCTTTGTCCTTTGTCCTGCCGTCCGCCGGCCAGTGGCCCGCTGCCGCATGCGTGGCGTTCGCCGCTGTAGCAGCGGCAGCAGCGCGCACCTCGCGGATCGAATTCCTCTGGGCACAACTGGACTGACCCGGCCTCCGGGTGGGCTGGTCCGTGAAAGCCGCCGCCAGCCCGCCCCTACCCGGTGTTCAGAAGTGTCAGCGGGTGCTGCCCGCTCTTGTGGGAAACAGGAGAAGGATTTCGAACGTGACGACTGATCCGTCGCAGCGGCCGGAGCAGTGTCCGGTGTGTGAGGGCCCACTGGTGCAGAACATCGGGGCCGGGCGGCGTCGCCGCTACTGCAGCACGACCTGCCGTCGGCGGGCCCAGCGCAACCGGCAGGCGCGCAAGACCCCGGCCGTCGCCGCCCTGCAGGGACCTTTGGGCGGTCCGGTGGCGGCGGAAGTCCGCCGCCTGGCACAGCAGTTGCTGGACAGCGAGATGCGCCAGGAGGAACTGGGCACCCTGCTGGAGAGGGCCGAAGCGATTCGCCGGGAGCTGGATATCTATACCGCGGCTGCGGTGCAAGATGCCCGCCACCGGGGTGAGAAATGGGAGTCGGTAGCCAGAGACGCACACGTCGCTCCGGAGACAGCGCGCGCACGATGGGCACCCGAGCGGGTAACCCGGATGATGGACCTCCACGCCAACGAGAAACGGGCCGCCCCCGCCCGGTGGCGTGGTTCTCAGCCCGCACGGCTCGCCGATGCCCCGGAGGACACGGTCAGCGGCCCAGGCGCTGAAGTGATCTCTCCCGTCGGCCAGTTGGCGTCGGCACTGACGCATCTGCACGCGGCCAGCGGATTGTCGATCCGGGAAGTGGCCGACTCCACGATGCTCTCGCCGTCGTTCATCTCTCGCGTCTTGTCGGGAGACCGCCTGCCGACCTGGGATCTCACGTGCTCGCTGGCGGTCCTCTTCGGTGCTGATCCGGCCGAACTGCGTGTGCTGTTCGAGGCGGCGCACGATATGACGGCGCCCGGGCGCCAGCCTGTTGCGGCCGCCATCGCGCAGTTGCACGCCGCAGTGCGGGGACTGTACCTGGCGGCAAAGTCTCCTCCTGCGGAACGGATCGAGCGCCTCAGCTCGAAAACGGTGAGCGCGCTTACGGCGCGCCGTGTCCTGGCAGGCATCGACGTCCCGGAATGGGAAGTGCTGGCCGCTCTCGTGTACGCGCTGGGGGGTCGACCGCTCGATTTCAAGCCGTTGTGGGAAGCGGTGCATTACACGTTCCTGATGTGCGATGACCCCCGTCTACCGGAAGGCACGGCGCACATCGCCGTGCCGGAAGAGGGGCCGTGAGCGACCCCCGCCCTGCGCCCCGCTCCAGGGAGTCAGCACCGGCAACCGTCATCGCACGGCGGCCCGCTTCCGCCCAAGTGCAGGATCATCGGGCCCCGCGCACTGCGCTTGCGGCCTATACCGCCTTCCGTGAACGCCACTACGAGCCGTACCTGCAGTACGCCTCGTTGCGGATCGGCCGACGCGGGGCGGCCGAAGGGGCCGTCACCGCCGCGTTCACCGAGCTGGCGGTGTCCTGGACGGTGATTCTGGGCAGTGCCGGCCCTGCCGCATGCGCCTGGCGCATCCTGCACGACCACGTCGACCGCGCGCTGGGATGTGGTCCAACCGCCGTTCCGGACAGTCAGGTTGTGCAAGGGCTGCAGCATGACGCGCACTTCCTGCACGAGCAGATGCACCTGAGCCGTGACCGCATCGCCGAGGTACTCGGGATACGCCCGGGGGACCTTCCCAGTCTGCCGCCGCGCTCCCCCGAGGAGTGATTTTCCGACCGTTGCACGGTGTGCCACTGCGATCTATCTCTACACTCCGTAATTGAGGGCGCACGCTACCGGGGCGTGTGGGGGCAGGGGGAGAACGCGCGTGAGCTTGCCGTACGGGGTGGACGTCACGATTCCGAGTGTGGCCCGCATGTACGACAGCCTCCTGGGCGGGCAGGACAACTACCCCGCGGACCGCGCGGCCTGCGAAGAGCTACTCAAACACGTCCCCAGCATGCGGGAACTCGCGCTGAACAACCGGGAGTTCCTGCGCCGTGTGGTGCATGTACTCGCCGCCGAATACGGCATCCGGCAGTTCATCGACCACGGTTCAGGGCTGCCGACCCAGGACAACGTCCACGAGATCGCCCAGCGAGTGGACCCCTCCAGCCGGGTGGTGTACATCGACAACGATCCCATCGTCCGCACCATCGGCGGCGTGCTCCTGGCGAGCAATGCGAACACAGCCGTTCTTCAGGCGGACATGCGAGACACCGATGAAATCTTCGCCAGCGAACCGGTGGGCCGGCTCATTAATCTCAATGAGCCGGTGGCGGCGCTCTTCGTGTCGGTACTGCATTGCATCCCGGACAGCGACCGGCCGGCGGAGCTGGTCGCCCGGGTCGCGGACCGGCTGCCGGCCGGGAGCATGATGGTGGTCTGCCAGCTCGTCAGCGATTCCGCCCAAGTCCGTGACTTCGTCAGCCGCTTCATGGACGAGCAGACCCAGGGCCACTGGGGGCGGGTGCGGGAGAAGCAGGACGTGGCCGACTTCTGCACGCCTTTGGATGTGGTCGACCCGGGCCTGGTGGAGGTCTCCACGTGGCGGCCCGGCCACGACGACGTGCCCTCTCAGCTCAGTTGGGAGTGGGAGGAGTACGGCGGCGTGGGCTTCGTCAGGCGCTGAGCCCGCACCGACGCGCGCTCATCACAGGCGCATGCCGTATCACCGCCAGGCGGCCAGTGCCTGCTCCAGCAGCGCCGGTGTCTGCTCGGCCGGGTTGGCCACTCCGCACAGATTGTTCAGGATGGCCTGGTAGCGCTCGGACTCCGAGGGCTTCTCCCGGTAGAGGGCTCCTTCGTATTGCTCGAGGTAGACCATGTCGGGCAGGTACTCCGGAGTGAAGAATCGCAGATGCACGATCGGGTGCCCGATGGCCCCGGCAGCGCCCACCGTCAGCGGAGCGATCTGGAGGTTGAGCCGGTAGGGCAGTTCCTCCAGCAACGCGATCAGGTGCTTGATCTGCCGGTACATCACCCCGGGTGTGCCGACCCGGCGGCGGAACACCTCCGAGTCCATCACGGCCAGCAGGATCGGCGGGGACACGGCTCGCCGCAGCATCTCGATGCGCTGCATCCGCAGGGCCACGCGTTCCGCGATTTCCCCCGCCGGCTTTGTCGGATGGACGGCCCGGATCACAATCTCGGCGTACTCCTCGGTCTGCAGCCAGCCCGGCACCAGTTGAGGCTCGTAGGAGATGATGCGGCGAGCGGCAGGCTCCATGCCCAGCAGCGGGCGAAGGTCGAGAGGGGCTGCATTGGCGTAGGGCTGCCACGCCTCCGGTTTGGCTGCTTCCCGGACCAGGTCGGCAATCCTGGCGCGCTCGAGCGGATCACTGATCCCGTAGGTGTCCAGGAGCCGCTCGACCTCAGCGGGTTTCAGGGCTGTCCGGCCGGTTTCTATGCGGCTGATGGATGCTTCGGAGGCGTGGATGCACCGAGCGGCCTGCCGGGCCCCGATCCCTGCGTGGTCGCGGCAGCGTCGCAGGTGCCCGGCAAGGGCTTTGCGATGCGCTGCCGGGCCCCATTCTGGGCGGTGGGGAAATCCGAGGATCGACGGCGCCTTCGGGTCGGCTGCCATACGGGCACTCCTATTGTGCTGTTGAGTGGCCCGATTATGGCAGCCGACCTTCGAACGTGTCAGCAAGTGGCCATATCTCTACTCTCGGTCACGAGAGGGTGAAGTCGAACTCGCCGTCCTTGACGCCGCCGAGGAAGGCCGCGATCTCCTCGCGTGTATAGACGAGGACGGGGCCGTCCGGGAACCTCGAATTGCGCATCGCCACGTCCCCGCTGGAAAGACGGGCGAGTTCCACGCAGTTGCCGTTTCCCCCACTGTGACGGCTCTTACGCCAGCGTGCCCCTTCGATCGCGCCTGCACTGGCACCGTTTTCCACCGGCTGCATACCTCACCCTGCCCCTCCGAGTCGCGCCCGACGCCAGCCAGTGGTTGCCCTTCCATGACTGACAGTCGGTTCGACTGTCCGTGCGAATATCGCGGCTCTGCAATTGCAGAGCCGCGCTTGCAGGAACGAGGAGCGGGCCGGAATAGTGACGGTCAAGACGGCATGTCGTGCTTAAACGCACGGCACCAGACTCCGGGGGACGGACGATGACGCCACGGCGTGAGGGCACATTCCAGCCACAGTCCACGTCTGCCGTAACTGACGACCGAAGACCAGAGCTGCTGTTTCTCGGCGAGCCCCTGGCCTCCACGCCCAACCTCGCCGTCCGTTCAGGCCTGGGCAGCACGCCCTTCGCCGCCCGCCGGATCCCTGTTGCCTCCATCCACTGCTGCTACATTGCACGGCAGTTCACCCGGCAGACCGTGCGCCGCTGGAATCTGCACAGCATCTGCGACGACGCGGTCCAGATCGCCTCCGAGCTCGTCGCCAACGCCGTCCGCCACGGCCGGCCCGACACGGACACGACGGACGATCCGCAAGCCGGGGTATGGCTGGCCTTGGCCCTGCGCCCGCACACTCTCCTGTGCGTCGTCCGCGATCCCAGCCAACTCCGCCCCAGACTCACCGCTCCTCAGCCCCTGGCCGAACGCCACCGCGGCCTGCCCATCGTGAACGCCCTCAGCAACACCTGGGGCTGGACCACAGACGCTCAAGCCCGGGGGAAATCCGTCTGGGCGCGGGTGACACTGCCCGCCGCGTAAGCCGTGACCGCGGTCCAGAACGTTTGCGGGATCTGGATGTAGCGGTGCAGCAGCACACCGAGGTCGCTGGTCTCCTTCTCCTTCTTCGCGGCCGCGCCCGGGGCGGTCCAGGACTCTCTGCGGCCGTTCTCGTCCAGGACGGTGACGAGGCTGAGTCGGCCAGTGCGCCGCACGTCGATGAAGCGGTGCTCCTCCAGCCAGGCCTGTGCGTCGCTGATCCGGCGGGCCCCCGCCTTCTCGGGGTCGGGCAGGTCCAGCAGCGTGGCCCAGGCGCTATGCCGGATGGCCAACTGCCGGGCGGTGCCCTCCTTCTGCAGCCACAGGTAGCTCAAGTAGAGCTTGAGCCGAACCTGGCGCCCCGGCCACCGCGGGGGACCTCTCGGCCCGTAATCCTGAAGGCGCTCCGCGGCGGGTTCGCCCCCCGGTTGGTCGTTCCTCAGGCGGTGTCAGGCCCCGCCGAACACCGTGAACGCCCAACCTGTGGCCTGGTGGACCGAGTCGGCGGGGAGGATGGCGCGGGCATCTCGTAGAGCCTCGGCGAGGGACGAGCCGGCAGCCAAGCCCTCGTGCAGGGCCAGCATCAGGGGCACTACCGCGGCGTCGTTGACCGGCGCGTTACTCGCCACCACCCCGGCCGTGCCCAGCGGCAGTAGCGCAGTGACCAGGCTGAGCAGTTCCTCGGCGCCGGCCGAGGCGAAGCGTGCGGTGTCGGAGCAGGAGAGGACGATGCGGTACGGGCTGCGGTCCAGGCGCTCGAAGTCGTGGAGGACGAGCGGCCCGTCGGCCATCCGCATCGAGGAGAACATCGGGCTGTCGGTGCGGAGGGTGCCGTGGGCGGCGATGTGGGCCAGCGCGGCCCCGTCGAGTTCCTCCAGCACGCGCGGCACGCGTGCGTCGGCCTGCTCCAGGACGACGGCACCGCCGTTTCGGCCGGCCAAGTGGGGCACCTCCGCGCCGCCGGTCGCCAGCCCTGGCCCACGGACCAGCACTTGGCGGCCGCCCGGCGGCGGCTCGGTCTCCCGCGCGCGCAGCCAGTTGCTCGCCGACGGCGACACGCTGAGGACCCGCTCCCGCAGCGACGGTAGCAGCGCCCACGGCACGCGGTGCAGCGGGAGTGGCGGTACGACCACGACGGGGCCGTCGCCTAGTTGCGCCGCGGCCGGGCCGAGCAGCAGTTCCTCGAGGCGCCGCCCTGCGGCCTCCACCACCGGCAGCCGTCCCTCCGCGCCCGGGTGGGCCAGCCGTCGCAGCCCGGCCTGGACGTGCTCGGCCTCGGTCTCCGCCTCGGCCAGCAGACCGGCCTCGAAGCGGCGCACCCGTCCCTGCCCGCAGAGGAGTAGCTGGACCCGTCCGTCGAGCACGAGGAATTGCATCAGGTGTGTTTTGTCGCCCAGTTCGGACAACAGCCTGGCGAGGGTGAAGCGCTGGCCGCCGCTGAGTGCGTGAGTCCGCAGCTCGCGGGTCCGGGAGCGGATCTCCCGCTCCAGGCGCCGCTGTTCGTGCTCCAGGGCCGGTACGGAACGGCCCTCCATGCGGGCGGACTCCGCGCGGGCTGCGATCTCCCGGAAGGAGGTCAGGTTGCGCTGCAGCTCCGGGTCGGCCGGTGGGCGGATCGGCGGCGCGGAGAGTACCGTTGCCCGCCAGCGCTCGCTCCAGACCAGCAGCCCGCGTGGTCTGCCGGACTCAAGGCTGGCCTGCTGAGCGAGCCTGGCCAGTTCCGCGCCTTGCGCGATAGCAGTGGCGCGCAGCTCCGAGGCACCGAGTACCGCCTGGTAGTCGTCGAGAGCGTCCATGCCGCGACGGCAGGCCTCCAGGACGCCCCGCCCGGAGCCTGCCGCCTGGGCCAGCAGTGCCTGCGCCGCCCAGCCCGTCATCCGCGCCAGCGGCGGCCCGTTGTGCCGGCTGCGGGCGGCGACGCCCAGATGCCGCTCCGCGTCCGCTGTCCAGCCGAGCCCGAGCGCGATCCGGCCCGCGAGCAGCGACGCCTCCGGCGCGGCCGGCGCGCCGAGGAAGGCCAGCCGGTCGGCGACCGCCGCCGCTTCGGCCACGAGCCGCCCCGAACTGCGGCCGGCAGCCGCGCGGGCGTCGATCAGGACCAGCCGGGCGTGCGCCTCCCACCAGGTGCGCCGCTGGCCCGCGAACAGCCGCACGGCCGTGTCAGCCCGTGCAACCGCGGTGTGCGGGTCGTGTGCGAGCCGTGCCGCGCGTGCGGCGGCGAGCAGCAGCTCGGCCTTGCGGGTGGAATGGCCGCCGATGCTGTCGAGCACGGCGATCGCCGCGTCCGCCTCGGCCAGCGCCTCCGGAGCCAGCCCGGCCGCCATCAGCACCTCGCAGCGACGGATGTTCAGCATGAACGTCGGCGTGCCGAGCTTGGCGTAGCGTTCTTCGGCTTCGTCGAGCAGGCGGAGCGCTGCAGGGATGTCACCCACCCTGAACGCCGCCAGGCCCCGGCTCTCCACCGCGTCCGCCTTGTCGTGCTCCTGGCCCGTGGCGTCCCACAGCGCCTCGGCAGCTGCGAAGTCGGCGTCCGCCCGGTCCACCGCGCCGAGCGCCAGATGCACGGTCGCGCGCAGCGTCAGCGCCCGCGCCGTCCAGATGACGTCGTCCACCTGCCGCAGCACCGGAATCGCCCGGCGCACGTCCTCCAGCGCCTCCGGGTGGTGGCCCAGGACCCAGTAGGCGTAGGCGCGCCGGAACAGCACCCGGGCGCGCGTGTGTCCGCTGCCGCGCTCGATCCCGCGCTCCAGCGCGGCCAGCCCCTGCTGTGTGCGCCCCTCATGCACCAGCGCCACACCGAGCGCCGCCAGGACGTCCGCCTCCCGGTCGGGTGAGTCGGCGCGTGCGGCGAGGTCGCGGGCACGCCGCAGATGGCTCAGGGCGAGCCGCATGTCGCCCCAGTCCCGCTGCCAGATGCCGATCACCTGGTGGGCCACGGAGGCGTCCAAGGGCGAGGGATCGGCGTCGAGCACCTCTTCCGCCCTCGCGAGGGCGTCGTGTGGTGCAGCGAACACCATCGGCAGCAGTTCGAGAACCGATTCGCTTCCCGCTGTCACTGGCTACCGCCTGTGGTGGCGCTTGAATGCGTGCGCGTGCCCGTAGGGCTCATCGTCCACTCCCGCCATCCTTCCCCAGTCGGCAGCCTCCCGCGGGCTTGCCGCCTTGGCCGTGCGCTGCTCCGGACACAGCGCTGGCCGCCTCCCTGCGCCAGGAGGGGTTGGAGGTCTCCAGTCATTGGCACGGTGCAGGGCCTCGCGGGTTGCCGAGCATGTCGCGGCCTGCATTCTGGCCGGTGAGGATGTCGAGTGTGAAGGCCGCTATGCCGTCTGCGGACGCTGCGAGGATCGCGCCGTCAGAACTCGCGGCCACGGCTGTGACGGCCGAGGGCAGATGGAACGCTGCGGTGCGTTTCCCGGTGGCCAGGTTCCACAGCACTGCGCGGCCTGATACGTGGCCGGTCACCGCATGGGGTTGCCCGGGCAGGTCGACCACTGCGAGGTCAGTGACGGCATCGCCCTGGTGATCGGTCAGCTCCCCTCTGCAGTGTCCGGTGACCAGGTCCCAGAGAAACACGGTGCCCCCTTCTCCGGCCGAGACGGCGTAGGGATGCCCGTCAAGATGGATGACCGCCGCCGCCTTAACCCAGCCTGCATGGCCGGTGAGGTCGTGGACCACGGTTCCGGAGCTTAAGTCCCATACCTGGATACGCCCGTTGTCGGCACCCGCGACGACGTAGGGGCGGCCGTGCATATGCGTCGCTGCTAGGGCATCGACCCATGCTCCATGGGCGACGAACTCCCCGGTCTGTGTGGCGGAAGCCAGGTCCCACACGCTGAAGCCGCCGTAGCCGCCGACGAGGAGGCGGCTACGGTTGGCGAGCTGTACAGCCGTCATGGAGGTTGCGGATCCGACGTGGCCAGGCATTTCGCCGACCAGTGCGCCGGTCAGTGGGTCCCATATCCGCATGCCGCCGTAGCCGCCCGTGACAATCTGGGGGACGCCCCCGGAGTCGACCAAGGTGAGGGCCTGAATCTCCGCCGCCATCTGCGCTTCGCCCGGATCCTCCGGGGAGGGGTCCAGGGCCTTTCCGCTGTGTGCGTCCCACACTTCGATGTAGCCCAGGTCGTTGCCGGTGACGGCGTAGGGGTGGCCCTGCGCCGTGTAGGTCGCCAGGGCGGTCGGAGGCGAGCTGGCAGGAGCCGCCCAGCGAACCGTCCAGTCCGTGGAGCGCTCGAGCGTCGTCTGCAGCGGTCCGTTCTTGCGGAATGCGGCACTCATTGCCAAGAGTTGGCGGCGGGCGTCGAGCGGCGTGGAGGTTCGCTCGGCGAAGGCGCCTTCGTAGGTTGCTGCGTTCGCCTCGGCTTGTGGTCGCAGGGCGCCCCTTGCCTGCGGCAGCAGTTCAAGGAGGACTGGCGGATCTGCGAAGACGAGGTAGTCGGCGTCTTCGAAGACCTGGTCCAGGTAGCCTGCGTCGGCGGCGTGCTGCGGCAGGTGGCGTTGCAGGTATGGCGCGGCAAGATGCCACAGCGCCTGTCCTTTCTCGTCGCGCGGCACTGAGGCGAAAAGGCCTCGGTAGAGCTGTTGGCGGTCTTCGTGGCTGGCGGACTCGCGCCACCAGTCGGCCACGCCCTGGTGGAAGAGGCGGTAGAGGGTGGTGCCGTCCTCGTCGACACTGCGGCTGAGGTAGAGGCGTGCCTCGTTGTCCAGGAGGTGGTACAGGGTCTTCAACGGCACCTTTTGGCCCTGGCCGGTGGGGTCGAAGGCCACGGCGTCGGCCAGTACGCGCTCGGGCATGCCCTGTCCCTGCGCAAAGGCCAGTGCAGTCAGCACGACCCGCAGGAGAGGCTGGTCACCGTGACGCTGGAGATCCATCTCCAGCAGGTCGGGCAGGTTACGTGGGACGGCGTGGCCAAGTCGCGCTGCTTCTTCGATGGCGGAGCTGTGCTCGGTGCTGGACAGCATGAAGTTCACGTAGAGGCCGGCGGTGAGGAACTCCCCCAGGCGTAGGTACTCCGGTACATCGGTCTCTTGCTCCTGAGGGTCGTCGGCCAGTCGTCTGGCGATGGCTTGCGCCAGAGCGTTGCGGGCCTGTCCCATGGGGCCGGTGGTGTAGGGGCCGGCTGCTGCCAGCAGGCGCTTCACGTAGACGAACAGGTCGTCGCGGAGTGCCTCCGGAACAGTGGCGTCGAGGTCGAGGCACTCGTGGCCGTTCCGTGGGGTGAGCAGGACGCTGACCCGGGTGTCCTTTCGTGTAGCGATCAGCAGCCGGATGAGCCCTTTGTACCTGCGGGCCAGGGGGTAGAGCAGCACCTGGGTGATCGATTCGGGCTCGTTCGACTCGTCGAGGGCGTCAATGATGATCGTGATGGGGCGTTCCGAGTGTTGTTGGCTTTCCTGCAGCAGCGTGAAAAGGGCGCCTGCCGAGTCGTGGCCGGGAACCGCCCCGGCCGGTGACGGTTCGGGCAGCAAGGCCAGGACGTGGCGTACCTGCTCGGACAGAGCCCGCACCATGTCGTTCAGCGCCATGTGACGAGCGTGAATGACGAGCAGCCGGTCGTTCGTCCCCGGAACCGTGTCGGCGAGGCCTCCCCAGAGCGGCTTGGTGTATTCACGCAGGCCCGGGTGTGCGGCGCAGACCAGCATGCCGAGCAGCGCCGATTTTCCGGCCCCCGGCTTGCCGGTGACGACGCACAGGGTTGGAGCGGCGTGCTCGTCGTCCAGCCAGCTCGAGAGCTGGCTCAGGTCTTCCCTGCGTCCGCTGAAGTACCCTTCGCGCCAGTCCCGCTGGACAGGCTGGGCACCGCCGGCGCGGCGCATGAAGTGCAGGGGGTCCACCGCCAGGTCGGCCAGGCGGGCGATTGCCGCGGGCAGGCGCTCCTCTGGGGCAGTCTCGGCAAAGCGCGGGTTGGGAAAGAACGGCAGGTTCGAGAGGTCGGCGTGGCTGGGGACCAGACTCGTCAGGACCTGCTGCGGCAGGCCCCTCTCCTTGGCCACGAGCTCGCGTACGGCGGCTTCGACTTCCTTCCAGAGGGCGTTCGCCGGGATGTACTGAACCGATGGATCAATCCGTAACTCGCCGCGGAGGTAGCGCTCGAGGACCTGGACCAGTGCTCGGCTGAGCCGGTAGCCGAATGCCTTGTCCCGATGTCCCGTTGCGGCGAGGACCCAAGCTCGACGCTCGGCAATGTCCATCCGTGCGTGCCATGCGGTGACAGCGGCCTCGCCGGCGTAGCAGACGTCCAGGACGAACAAGGTGACGGGGCGGTGGTCGTCGGGGTGATCCTCAATCCTCTCGATCCAGCCGCTGACAGGTCGCCGAAGGCGCATCGCGTCGTGGTCGAGGAGGTACAGCTTCTCGCTGCTGCCATCCGCCAGTTCGCCGTGCCCCACGACGTGCACAATCAAGACCGCTATGTCTGACGCGGTCACCAGGCTCTCAAGCGTCTCGTCGTAGTCGGTGTGCTCCGGCTGGGGCGGAAACTCCTCGTACCCGAACTCAGACAGAACCTGTGCGACGCACTGAGCCTGGTCAGGTGCGCTGTCCAGTGGGTCAAGGCCCAGTCTGGGGGACAGACCATCGGCGTCACGCGTGAGCGGGATTCCGAAGGACAGTACGACACGCCGTCTCGGAGCACCTTCGTGGCGCCCAGTAGGCGCCGCCCCGGCTGTCTCCCCCATCCGTGCGCCCAGTCCCCCCTGTCGCGGCCGGTTCCTGCCACCGACCCTAGACGCCGGGTTCGTTTCCGCATACGAGATCGCTCAAAGCCAGGCGTTGCAAGGGGCGGACGGGTCCATCATGCACTTGACTCGCCCAGCATCGAGAGAGGCAGAAAGTGATGGAGGCTCAATCGCCCCTCACCGGCGACGCCGCGTCCGGCCTTACCGTCGTCGCCGTTCACGGAGTCGGGAACAGTTTCGGTGCAGACGTATCCAGCGGCATGAGGGAAGAGCTGAGAGCAGTGCGAGGGGCGGCCTGGACGCGTCACCTAGCGGATGGACTGGGCGTCGCTCCCGAGAACATCAACCTCGACTTCGCGTACTACGCCGACAAGCTCCTCCCCGGCGTCGCCGAGCAGGGAGCTGACCCTCTTGACGGCCTGAACGATCCGCTGGAGCAGGAGATGCTGACAGCATGGTCCGCGCAACTCGGCGTTCCCGCGGACGTCGTGCAGGGGCATCTCACGATCCCCTTGCGCCAGATCACCACCTGGGTGGCAACACGGTTCGACCTGGCCGAGGGCCCTCTCAGAGTCTTCATCCGCCTGCTGTTCCGCGAAGTAGCCGCCTATCTGCGGGCGCACGATTGCCCGAACCGTCTCGCAGCGCGCGAAGAGGTCGCCGCGCGTATCGCGCGGCAACAGCCGAGGGTCGTGATCGCGCACTCACTCGGCTCGGTCGTTGCCTACGAAGCGCTGCACGCCCATCCCGAACTGCAACCGGAACTGTTCCTCACACTGGGCTCGCCGCTGGCCCTCCCACAGGCCGTGTTCCACCGGCTGTGCCCCACCCCCCAGGGTGCAACACCGCACCTGAACGGCCAGCGCCCACCAGGCGTCGGCCGCTGGGTGAACGTCGCCGATCCCGGCGACCCTGTGGCTGTGCCCCCGCAGCTAAGCCGCTACTTCAAGGGGCTCTCCCTGGATCACACGGCCGCCATCGCACCCTTCGACTTCCACCAGGCCAAGAACTACCTCCGATCCGCCGCCACCGCGGCCACGATCGGCCCATACCTTGATCTGTGAGGCAGTCAGCCGCGGTGAACTCTGCCGAGCGGGGCGGAGCTGGTGACCGAGAAGCCGCTGGAACGGGCGGCACCGAACCGGGTCCGCCTGCTCTGGTGGGGCCTCGGGGGCGGGTATGTGCTGGTGCTCGCCCTGCTGCTGGTGAAGGCGCTAATACTAACCGGCGCCACCGGGGTGGTCCGGGAGGTCTTCTGGGCGGTGGCCCCCCTCCTGATCGCCGGCGGGGTGGAAGGCGTGCGGGCCGGGTGGCAGGTGTTCCGGGAGCCCTACGGCTGGGAGGAGGCCTTGCGGTGGCCGTCGCCCTGGCAGGCTCGCTCTTGAGTCTGCTCAGCGCTCCCGGAGGTGGGGAAGCGGACCGCGGCCCGGTGGACACGCCGCGTGCCGCACCGCCATCGTCGGCTCACCATGTAGCTCCGACGCCAACCTACGACCCGGGTGTACCACAGCCCTCTCCGCGGCTTCCCCTCTACGTTCCGGCGGATACCCGTACGTCTGTGCTCACAGTGGCCTTCACGCGCGACACCGATGTGCTCACGCCCAGAGATCCCTCGGGCATGACACCGGTAGGCACGCTCCCCCGCCGCACCGCGGTTGGTGTCGAGTGTGCGACAGCTGACCGAGACGGCACCGAGTACCTGAAGATCGCCAACGAGCCCAGGAACTACTACGTCCCGGAGAACAAGTTCCGGATCACCATCGTGACCGTTGAGGGCCTTGACGACTGCTATCCGCACGTCGTCCCACCCAGCAAGTGACGCCCTGGGGAGGGGCGCAGAATGGTGCCCCTCTTCGTCATATCGGCCCGGACCCACGCTCCTTGTTGCACACCCAGTGCCGTCGCGCCGCGGCGACACGGTTGAGCGCCGGGGTTGGGCTGGATGGGGCAGGTCACTGGAACGGGTCTTGTCCCGTCCAAGGGCGTTCTTGGAGGCTCGTAAGACGCCCCCTGTGTTGAGGAGGATCCGTGCCGTCCGAAGCCGACATTCTGGCGCCGCCGCAACGGGTGGCTGAACGCGTGGACCGCTGGGAGACATTCCTCGACGGGGTGGTGCCGGCGAAGAAAGACGGCGTCGGCGCCAACCTCCTGATCTCGACGTGGAACCTGCGCGCCTTCTCCGACCTGACCAAGGCCTGGACCACCCCGGACGGCGCCTCGCCGAAGCGGAACTTCACCGACGTCCACTTGATCGCGTCGGTGATCCGCCGCTTCGACGTGGTCGCGGTGCAGGAGACGCGCGGGAACCTGCGCGCCCTGCGCTACCTTCTCAAAGTCCTCGGAGACGACTGGGCGTTCATCCTCACCGACGTCACCCTCGGCAAGGAGGGCAACGGGGAGCGGCTGGCGTTCCTGTTCGACACCCGACGGGTGAAGCCGTCCGGCCTGGCCTGCGAGCTGGTCGTCCCGATCGAGCAGGACGCGGGCGTGAGCGCCGGGGAACTGGAGCGGCAGTTCGCCCGCACTCCGTACGCCGTCAGTTTCCTCTCCCAGGGCCAGACCTTCACCCTGGTCACCCTGCACGTCCTGTTCGGGGAGAGCGCCGCCGGCCGGGTCCCGGAACTGAAGGCCATCGCGAAGTGGCTGGCCATGTGGGCGGAGCGGGAGTTCGGCTGGGACCACAACCTCATCGCGCTGGGCGACTTCAACATCGACCGCGCCGGAGACCCGCTGTTCGAGGCATTCACCTCCACCGGCCTGGTCCCCGCACCCCAACTGACCGGACTGGCACGCACGATCTTCGACGACCCCGGCGCGGAGCACTTCTACGACCAGATCGCCTGGTTCACCAAGGGACAGAAACACCGCCCCGTGCTGACCCTGGAAGCCACCGTCGGCGGCCACATCAACTTCGTGCCCGACCTGAAGGGAGAACGCACCCTGACGGAGCTGTCCTGGCACATCTCCGACCACTACCCGCTCTGGGTGGAATTCGCGATCCCCGGACCGTGACTTGCCCAACGCCGCGTCGACTCGCCTTCCAGCACGTGGCACCGGGCACCGGCTTGAAGCGATCCGGGATCGGTGGAGTCGACGGACTGCCCCGAGTTAGGTGGAGTCGGTCGAGCATCAGAGTCCTTCAGGCAATTGGGCGGCCGCGCAGCTGGTCGACGGTCTTCGTCCGCGCGACGTGAGCGGAGGGTGTGCGGAGTCGGCGGGTGGGTGGGGTGGGCCGGAGCCGGCAGGCATGGAGAGCCTGGTCGATGTCGGCGTGTTCCCAGGGCGGGACGGACAGCGGGTTGGGGGCGTCGGGGTGGCCGCGCAGGGCTGCGAGTTGGCGGGCAGCGTCCATCAGCACCGTTGTCCAGGGGGGCAGTTCGGGCAGGCCATTGCTCGGCTGGGTGTGAAGGGCCTTGATCTGCTGACTGTTGTATCCGGTCAGCGCTGCCACTGCGACGCAGGCGGCGTGGACAGGGTGGGCGATGCGGGTGTGGATGCGGTCGGCGATCTGGACGGCGTGGGGGTGGACGTCGTCTTGGTGCGGTCCGGGCAGAGGCAGGGCCGGGATGGGGCCGGGAGGCAGGGACGAGGGAGTGAAGACGACGGCGGCGGGCTTCAGAGGCTGGGGTGGCATGCGGAACTGGAGGTCGTCCTCGCGCGGCAGGAAGGGTGCGCGGTGCTGCCACCACGGGTAGCCGGCGGGATGTCGCGGGTGGGGTGGGGGGCACCAGTGGGCGGCTGCGGCCTGTCGGTTGTCGAGGAGCCGGTGGTCGATGGTGTCCAGCAGGCTGAGGGTCGTCAGCGGGATGGGGCCGTTGCACAGCAGGGTCAGGCGGATGCCGGTTCGGGCGCTGAGTGCCAGTAGTTGCTCCCACTGTCCTGTGCTGAGCCGGTGGGCGCGGCAGATGGTCAGGTGGCTGATGCCCAGGGTGAGGATCCAGGCTGCGGTGATGCACCAGCTGCGGTTGGTGTTGGTGGCCCATGCGGGCAGGCCATGGTCTTTGTCGGGGAGGGGCAGGTGTTTGCCGAGGGCGCGGATCAGGTCGTGTGCCAGGTAGGGGCCGGTTCCGGCGAGCGGGGTGGGGTGGACGGTGATGCGTCGGTGGCGGGGCTGGTGGGCGGCGAACGCCAGGCGCATGTAGTCCTGTTCGTCGCGCATGGTGACGACGAGGGTGACGGTGGGAAGCGGGGTGTTCTGGCGGGGCGGCCAGGTCGGGCTCCACTCGCTGGCGTTGTTTGAGCCGGCGGGTCCGGCCGTGTCGGGCGGGGGCGGGTGGGGGGTCATGACGTCTCCGGGCGTGGGGTGAGGTGGCGCAGGAGTGCGTCGGGGTCGGTGCGGGCGGGTCGGGTGGTGGTGCGGTGGGTGAGGGCGGCCCAGCGGCGGAAGTTGCCGTGGGCCCATATCTGGTCGAGGTGCAGGAGCAGGGCGGGGTCGGTGTTCTTCCAGTGCGGGTGGAAGGCGGGGATGACGGTGGTGATCTGGGTGGCATCGAGGGGGTCAAGGTGGTGCCAGCGGGTCACGCGTGAGGCGAGCATGGCCGTGGTGCGCAGGGCGCGCAGGCGGTGGCTGCCGGCGGCCAGCACCATGGCAATGCGGGTGTGGGGGTCGTCGTAGAGGTAGCGGAGGTATTCCAGGCAGGAGGCGGAGAGTTGGTGGGCTTCGTCGATGGCCAGCAGCCGGGGTGGGTGGTGGAGGGCGTGGCGGATGAGGTCGTCGCTGGTGCCGGGGTCCTTGGGGGGCTGTCCGGGCAGGCCCAGGGCGTGGTGAAGGCTGTGGCGGAGGTCGCCTGGGCGAGCCTGGGGCTGGGGCAGCAGACGGATGGCGTGCCAGGCGGGGTGCTGGTCGAGCACCGTGTGCAGGGTGAAGGTCTTGCCTGCCCCTGCGGGGGCGGCCAGGCACATCATGCCCTGCTCGGTGACGGTGGCCTCAAGGGCGGTGGCAGTGGCGGTGACCTGGGGGGTGTCGACGGTGCGGGCGCCGGTGAGGCCGAGGTGGTGGCGGGCGAAGCGGACGGTTCCGTGGGCGGTGGCAACCGGGGTGGTACGGGTGGCCCGGCGGGAGAGGGCGGTGGTGCTCATCAGTCGTCGTCGCGGCGGACGGGTCGGGCGGGGCGGGATCGGCGGATGGCCCAGCGCGCGAGGGTCTCGTCGACGTCACTCAGGCCGCGGCGCTTCATGCCCTCGAGCACATGGTGGGTGACCTTGGACCACATGCGGAAGGTGCCGCCGCCAGCTTCCAGGTCGATGAAGTTGATCAGCTCGGGTGAGACGTTGGCCCAGACGGGGTGGAACAGGGGGATGTTCTTGGCCACCTCCGCGGGCTCCATGGGGGTGAACTCCTGCCAGATATAGATCCGGGAGGCGAGAGCTGGCTCGTTGTAGAGGGTCTTGTAGCATTCCTCGCCGCCGACGAAGAGGACGGCAGGGCGGCTCTTTCCCTTGCCGGTGTCGTACAGGTGCCTGACGAACTCGAAGCATTCGCGGCTGAACTGCTGGGCTTCGTCGCAGACCAGGATGTAGGGGCGGCGGGCCAGGGCGCGCTTGAGGAGCCGGTCGAACTCGCTGGGGTGGGCGGGGGGCTTGCCTTCCAGGTGCAGGACGTCGAAGAGTTCCATGCGGATGTCGCGCGGGGTGGGGCGGGCCCGGAACTGTAGGAGCAGGACGAGGTCGGGGGCGACTTCCTTCAGTGCGGCCCGCACGGAGAAGGTCTTGCCCAGTCCGGCGTCGCCGTAGATGCAGGACATGGCGCGGGCGTCGATGGTGTCGGCGATGTTCTCGCCGGCCTCCAGGAGGGCTTCTGTGGCGACGATTCGGGCGTCGGGCAGGTCGAGGTAGAAGTCGGGTTCTTGGTAGCTGTCGTCGGCGGGGGTGGTGGTCATGGAGGTCTGCTCCTTACGGGGAAGAGGGGTGGACGGGATCAGGGATGGTGGACTGGGCAGTGCCCGGGCGGTACCGAGGTGGCGGTCGGCTGCCGGGTCGTGGACGTCGATCTCCTCGGTGTGAGGGCCGGGTTCGACGGTGACACGGGCACCGATGTGGGCGAGCGCAAAGAGGGCGCTGTAGGTGCGGCCTCGCCAGTGGATGTGCCCGTGCGGGCTGATGGTGCGGACCTCGCCCGAGGGGGTGGGGGTCATGGGGCGGTGCTCTTCTCCTCGGCGCTGGCAGGTGCGGGCATGGCCCAGCGGGCGCCGGGGGTGACGCGGCGGGGCATGTATCCGGCGGGTACGCCGTCGTCCTTGGCCCGCGAGCGTCGGGTGAGGGAGAGTTCGGCGGCGGCCTGGGCGCGGGTCATGGTCCCGGCGGTGCGTGCGGGCTCGGCCTGGGTGACGGCCTGGAAGCGGCGACGGCGGCGGCGTTTGGCCTCGGCCAGGTCGCGGCGCAGGCGCCGTACCCGTTCGTCGCGGGCCTCGTAGACGGCCCGGATCTCTTCCTCGCTGGCCTCGTCGGCCAGGTGTGCGGTGCCCAGGTGCTGGCCGGTGTGGGCGTCGAAGACCTCGATGGTGCGGGGGTGGTGGGGCTGGTAGCGGATACGGACCTGGGTGCCTGTTCGGCCGGTCATCCAGGCGCCGACGTAGTCGCGGTTCTGCCAGCGGATGCCGTGGCCGTGGATGATGCGGGTGGAGCGCTCCTCCTCCAGCAGGAAGACGTGCAGGTCCTCCAGCGGTGGCTCGCGCAGCGGGGTGTCGTCGCTGTGCCAGCTCTCCAGTGGGGTGACGTCGCCGTAGCCCTGCATGCGGTGTTCGGCGTTGCGGGTGCGCACCCACGTCGCGAACAGGTCGACGAAGGCCTCGAAGGTCAGCGCGGGGTCCTTGTCCCCCACCCGCCGTTTTGTATCGAGTTTCTGGGACTTGGTGTAGCGGGGCAGGGTGGAGAAGAACATGCTGGTCGCTGCCCGGTTGAGGTTTTCGATGCTGCCCTTGAGGCGGGGGGTGTAGGGCGGCAGGACGTCCACTTGGACGCCGAGGCTGCCCATGGCTTGGGTGACGGCCCGGGAGAGGAAGTCCTTGCCGCGGTCGATGCGGATCCGCCGGGGCAGTCCGCCGGCGGGGCCGTGTACCTCGTCGGTGAGGATGCAGGAGCGCAGGGCGGCCAGGATCGATGCCCGGTGGGGGTAATGCGGCGTGACGGCCCAGCCCATGGTCATGCCGGTGTGGCAGTCGCAGAACCAGGTGACCCACGGTTTGACGAGGCGTCCGTCCGCCCAGACCAGGACGGGAATCTGTTTGTGGTCGCCTTCCCACTCCTCGTTGCGGCAGGTGGGCGGCCGGCGCAGGTGGGGGTCGTGTGCCCGGGAGGCGGGGATACCCTCGCGCAGTCCTGCCAGGTCGCCCGGTGGAAGATCCAGCCTCACCGCGCGGTACAGCGTGGACAGGCTCGGCACGTCCTGCTCGTCGTCGGCTTCGGCGAGCAGCTCCAGATGGACGGCTTTGACGTTCCCGTGGTGGTAGGCGAGCTTGACCCGCAGGTCCTCGGTGATCGTGAACCGGGGTCGCTCGGGGAGATCAGCGGTGCCCAAGTTCTGGGCCTTCGCCAGACGTCGCCACACCGTGCGCTCGTTGACGCCCACGCTGCGGGCGACGGTCTTCACATCGTCGGTGGTCATCTCACCGCGCTGGCGCAGCTCCGTCAGGGAGCGGACTCCAGCCGCCAGCAGCTTCTTCTTTTCACGCCGACGTCGCGGTGCGCGGTCCTGCTCGTCGGACGAGGCGTGGGTCGATGCCGAGGGCACCGGGGCGCTCCCTTCAGGATGTGGTGGATACGGCAGGTGAATCAGGGCCGGGGCAGGGTCAGCCGATGATGCCGATGTGCTGCACGTAGTAGTAGGAGCGGTGGTCGGATTCCATCTCGCTCATGAGGTCCTGCCACAGGTGCTCCATCTCCAGGGAGTCCTGCCGCGCCCAGGCTGCGATGATCGGGTTCCAGCGCCAGATGTTCTTCCACCGGACCCGCAGGTCGCGTCGGTGGCGGGCCTCGACGGCCTCCTGGTCGACGGGGTGGATCTCGATCCGGGTGCCGCCGTCCGCGTTGAACAGTCGGGTCAGGTAGGGGGCGATGTTGCGCCGTCGCAGGTCGCGGAAGGCCTGCTGCAGGAGCTGCTGCTGCTCGGGGTCAGGGGTGCGGGTCTTTGACCACCACGCTGCGAGGGTGTCGGCATCGGCGGCGATCCCATGGGCGTGGAGCGCAGCTGCCGCGGACTTCTTCTTCACCAGATAGCCCAGCGCCTGGTGGAGGAGTTCCTCATCGCTGCGCCTCCACTCGACATCGTCGAAGACCCGGATGTCCAGGCTCTCGGCCAGGGCACGCCCTCCTTCGATGCCCTTGGCACCCAACTCCCCGAATCCCATTGGTCCTTCTCCCTCATCTCGTCTCATCGGTGTGCACGGTGACGGACAGGCGGGGCTGTCACCGTGGTGAAAAGGTGGATGACGCCGTGCTTGGAAGGGCACAGGCCGCTGGCAGCGCCGCACCGGTGTGCCCGCGCCAGTCCTTGTGGGTGGTGCGCGGGGTGAGGCATCGGACGAAGCTGCAGTGCGAGCGCCGACAACCCGCAACTTAGTGAGGAAAAGTTGGGAACAGATCCACTTCCAGTCATTGCCAGAGAAGCAGCGTCGGAGCCGACTTACTTTCCCATTTCGGGCAGCGTGCACGGCTGGGCGGAAGGCCGGCGAGGGCTCGAGCGCTCCCTGCTCGTAGAACGCAACAGATCTGGCTGCCTTACGCTCTGCCCACGGGCCGCCTTGCGTTCTGCCTTACGCTTTGTTCTCGGCTGAAGGACGCCGAAAGCAGTGCCGTCTTCCGGCGGTGCGGCATGCCCCGGGCGGAGCAGGCCGGGAAAAGTGCAGGCAGCAGCGCACGGCCAGGTAGAACGAGCCGGTTCACGGGGGCGGGTAGCACGGGCCCGCAGTCTGCGAGGCTTCCTTACATTGGCCCGCGATGCCTCCTTAGAGGCTGTTGTCGTTCCGATCTTGAGGGGTGTGGACCGAACGGGAGTTTCGATGGGGTGAGCTAGCCTGTCCGCCGTGGACCACGCCCCCG
>NZ_JBHVGZ010000059.1:45095-66395 GCF_042800355.1 Streptomyces sp. NPDC057623 | reverse complement strand
GCCTGGGCCTGGACCACTTCGAGGGCCGAACCTGGCGCGGCTGGCACCATCACGTCACTCTCGTCACAGCCGCCCAGGCATTCCTCACCCTTCGCGGGCTCGACCCAAAAGTCGAGGCACTCACCCGAGCCTCTACCAGACCCTCGACGCACTCCAGGACTTGCTGAGGTGCTGGACCGGCACCTGCACCACCTGCGGCCGCCCACTCACCACCAACAGAACCAGAACCTAACGAAGCACTACTAGGAAGCCTCGCGGCGGCACTCGCACTGACCGCGGGACACAGCATCAGGTGCCGCATCAAGCACCGTGCACGTCGCACCCCGACCACACCGGCCGCAGGCGCGACGACGGTTCAACACCGTGCGGACACACCCGGCTTTTGACCATGCGCAACGACGGCCTCCTTCATCCAGGGGGCCGTCGTTCACCGAGCCCAGCAACTCGCACCCACTGCCCTGCAACCAAGCGCCGAACCCGAGCCGTCACCCACCCGAATGAACACCGAGCGCCGCACATTCTTCCCAACTCACCACCTGGACAGCATTACCGCCGAGCAGTCAGTACAGGTCAAGCAGCACGGGACCTAAAAGCGGCCGCACAACCACAGTCCGACAAGGGCCCACTCCGCACACGCAGAGATACACCCCCAGCATGGAAGACCTCCCTGTCCGGTCCGAAGTCCCCTCCGCACACGCAGAGATGAGCCGGTCACGTCGTATCCGGTGACGGCCCAGCGCTGGTTCGCTCGGCACACGCAGAGATGTGCCGACGCCGCACACGCTCACCGTGGTCCGGACGCAGGCCGCCGGGGACCACGCTCACCGCCCTTACCCGCGGAGTACCCGGGCGCTCCGCGCATGCGGAGATGTACCGACGAGCGTAAGTTCGCCGGGGGGGAGGTAGCTGGTCGGTCCACGCATGGCAACGCCGTGGACCCACCAGGCACCCCAACCAAGATCCAATCCCTATTGGAACCTGCACCAGGATGTCCTGCGCGTTTGCACGACTTGTCGAGATCATCTTTCATGCAATGTCACGCCGCTGCCGCCAACTCCCCTGCTCAGCCATCCCCATCGCGTGACATTCACATGAGAGAAATCTTGGACAGCGCAGTGAGAGATACACGTGGCCGACCGACATGACGCGGCTCGCACCGCGTGACTGAACGCGTCAGTGGGCCATTGCGTACCTCAGTCGGCCGCTCCGGTGCTCAGCTTGTTGCTTCACTTTCGGGCCGGGGAATCGCGGCGTTCCTCAAGCAGGTGAAGTCGTGTTCTGTGGTCATGCACGCGGGGCGGGCCAGGAGTTGAGGGGTAGCGGGCCGCGGTCGATGACGGTGCGGATGCAGAAGGTGCTGCGGGCGTCGCGAACGGGACCGATGGCCAGGATCTGGTCCGTGAGCACCTTTTCGAAGGTGCGCAGGTCCGGCACGGCGAGTTCGACGAAGAAGTCGGCGTCGCCAGAGACCACGTGGCAGGCGACCACGTGGTCGATCGCCTTCAGTGCCTCTTCGACCACCTGGGAGGTGGTGCGGGAATGTTCGACCTTGAGGGAGAGGAACACCGTCAGCCCGAGGCCGAGGCGCTCGCGGTCCAGGTCGGCCCGGTAGCCGGCCAGGACTCCGTCCTCCTCCAGCGCCTTGGTGCGGCGCAGGCAGGACGAGGGTGACAGACGTACGGCCCCGGCGAGGTCGACGTTGGGGGTGCGGCCGTGGCGCTGGAGGTGGTCCAGGATCGCCCGGTCGATACGGTCGTACAGGGGGCGTGGCATGAAATGCAGCGTATCGGCTGTATCGGCGAATAATCCTGCACTGCGGTGCCGTACAGGCACTCACTACGCCATCGCGTGCCGGGCTCGGCGGCGCATTCTGGTCACGCGCCGCGGCCGTCAAGCCGGTCCCGGTGCCGTCTCCGTATCCCCCTCACGCACATCGGACTGCCTCATGCACCCCTTGCCGCTGGAACCCGACCACGCCACGATGACCGAAATGGGTCGTCTTGTCCTTGACCGTGTCATCGAGCGAACCGACAACCTCGCGGCCCGCCCCGCGAGCAGCCCTCTGTCGCCGCGGGCCGAGGCCGACCTCGTAAAGTCCTTCCTGGCGCCGCCCCCCGACCGGGGCGGTGATCTGAAGGTGCTGCTCGCACGCCTGGACGAGGCCGTCGACTGCGCTCTGGAGACGGCTGGGCCCGGCCACCTGGCATACATCCCGGGCAGCGGTCTGTACTCGGCCGCGCTAGCCGAGTTCTACAACCGTGCCGTCAACCGCTACGGCGGCCTGGCCTCGGTTGCCCCGGCCCTCGCCGCGCTGGAGGAGAGCGTGATCCGCTGGATGGCCCGCGATGTGTGCGGGCTGCCAGAGGGCAGCGGCGGCCTGCTGACCAGTGGTGGCTCGTTGGCGACGTTCTCCGCGACGGTCACGGCCCGCCACCACCGGCTCGGCGAGGATCCCGCCCGAGGCACCGTCTACACCACCGCCTTCGCCCACCACTCCGTCGCCAAGGCCGCCCGCCTCGCCGGCATCCCCGCCACCCGCATACGTACCGTGCCGCACACCCCGGACCTGCGGATGGACCCCCACGCCGCCGCCGCGATGATCCGCGCCGACCGGTACGCCGGGCTGCGGCCGTTCCTGCTGGTGGCCACCGCCGGCACCACCGACACCGGCACGATCGACCCGCTGCCCCAGCTGGCCGACCTGGCCCGCCGCGAGGACGTGTGGTTCCACATCGACGCGGCCTACGGCGGCTTCTTCCGGCTCACCGCACGCGGCGAGGAGCGCCTCGCCGGTATCGAGAAGGCCGACTCGGTCACCCTGGACCCGCACAAGACCCTGTTCATGCCGTTCGGTACCGGCGCCCTGGTCGTCCGCGACGTCGCCGCCCTGCACGCCGCGCACGAGGGCACCGGCAGCTACCTCCAGGACATGGGGGCGGCGGGGAGCGTCCCGGACTCCGGTCACCTCGGGCCCGAGCTGACCCACGAGATCCGCGGTCTGCGGGCCTGGCTTCCCCTGCACCTGCACGGGGTGGACGCCTTCCGCGAGGCTCTGGACGAGAAGCTCGACCTGGCCGAACACGTCCACGACACGCTGTCCGGCGTCGCGGAGCTGGAGGTCCCCCAGCGCCCGGACCTGTCCACCGTGATCTTCCGCATCCGCCCCGCCGACGGCAGCCGCGCCGCCACCGAGCGGGCCAATGAGGCCAGCCGCCGTCTGCTGGAGCGGATCAACGGCCACCGGCGCATCGTGCTCTCCAGCACGATCGTCGACAGCCGCTACACCCTGCGGGTCTGCGTGGTCTCCCACCGCACCCACCACGACCGCATCACCGAGGCGCTGAACATCATCACTGCCGAAGTCAGGAACATCCCCGCCGCGTAGCCAGCGACGGTCCTGGACCCCGATGGTGTCCACCTCAGGGACGCCTCCGTCGAAATGCAAGGAGGACTTCATGACTACCCATCCCGAATCCCGTTCAGCTGGGTGAACAGCCATCGTGACCAGTGCTTCCTCGGGCATCGGTGCGGCCTACGCACGTCTGCTCGCTGCTGATGGTCACGATCTCGTGCTGGTGGCGCTCCGCGCAGAGCGTCTGCGCGCACTTGCCACGGAGCGGACCGGGGCACGACGTACGCGTGGAAACCGTCGTCGCGGCTCTGTGCGACGCCGGTGACCTGGACCGGTCGCCCGGCGAACCGCCGCCGACGACGTCGAGCTGCTGGTGAACAACGCGGGCATCCACGGCTACGGCCCCTTCGCCGAGACCGATGCCGCAGTGCTGCAGAAGGTGATGGCCGTGGAAGTCGTGACGCTCACCCGGCTCGCTCACGCAGCCGTGCCGGGCATGCTGGCACGCGGCCACCGCGCCGTGGTGGATGTGGCTTCCCCCCTCGCCTTCGCCGGCTCGCTTCCGCCGGACCCGCTGCCGGTGCGGGCGGTCCAAGGAGACCGAATGAAGCGTCTGCTGACTGCGTTGGGGCGTTGCTTGTGCTGGTGGTCGGCGAGATGACCGCGCTGACGGCACAGGCGGATGCGGCTGACTTCCCGCTGTCCAGCTACGAGGCTGCCAGCGCCACCGTGCCGGTGGCTGCGGGAGCCACCGGAGCTACGGGATGGACTGCCCCGAGGGCAAGAGGCCGGTCGGTGGCGGAGTCAGCGCGGGCAGCGACGACCTGAGGTTGGGTCGAGACGTTCCCCCCTGGGAGCTCCCCCTTACCAACCGGCTGGACGGGAACCGTACTCAACGGCGGCGACGCTTCGACCACCTTCGACGTGTACGCGGTCTGCGCGCCCGTCCCCACGGCCTGAGCCCGTTCCTTGATCCCTCAACCCGGTCAGAACCAGCCGCGGGGAAATCCCGCCGCCCGGCCCCGGCCGACCGCCCGGCACCCCGAACAGAGGCCGGACACCTCGCATCGACATGCGCAAAACCATCCACCGCGACAGACCCTTGTCGCGGCGGAAGCCACTCGGGTGGCGGACATGGCGGGTGGTAGGGACGGGAGGTGACGGGGACGCTGCCGTGCCTGATCCTGCTCTGCTGCCGAGATGGGCCAGCGAGCCCAAGTGGGACGGATTCCGAGCCCCGGTCACCGTCGAGGCGGTCGAGTGGCGCTGCGCTCCAGGCGCGCCACCGAGTTGTTTCCGGCGTTTCCGGAGAATGGGGCCGCGGCCACGCAGTTGCGGGACGCGACCGCGATGGACGGCGTTATGTGACCTGTAGGGGTGTCTCAGCCCAAGGTGTCTCAGGCCGCGCAGCTCCCATAGACGAGACGTGACGGGCGTCGCAGCCACGTGCCGCAGTGGCCGCTCAGAGGTGGCCGTCCAGGAACGTCCGTACCTCGGCGATGGTCATGGGCCCCGTGCCGTGCGCGACCGCCTCTCCCTCCTTCAGCAGGACGTAGGACGGAGCTCCGGTGATCCCGTATCGCTCGGTCGCGGCCGGACAACGCGTGATGTCGGCGCGGACGGCCGTCAGGCGGCCTGTGTAGGCGTCGGCGATGCCACCCACTACGAGGTCCATCACCCGGCAGGGCTCGATTGCCTTGGGCCATGCCCCGGTGAAGTACGCGAGGACCGGAACTGCGCTCATCCCGAGGATGAAATCGAACTCCGCGTCCTCACGGGGTCGGTGAACCCGCTTCGCCATGAAAGCTCCTGACCTCACGTTCCGTCGTTACATCCCCATCATCCCTCGCGCGGTGTGCCAGGTCGGCCCGGTCGGTCGACCGGTTGACCTGTCGGGAGGGAGGCACGGGGCCGTCGCAGAACCACGGTGGTCCCCGGCGCGGGCGGCCCGGTCCCCCGCCCCTGGTAACCCGGCCTGGCCGCCCCGCCGGTCGCCCAGCTGCAGCCCGACCAGATGCTCGATGAGCGCCTCTAAGCGCGGGCCGGTACGCATCGTCCACCCGATCCAGTCGAGCCGTATCCGCCACCGCGCCTCTCAGGAACAGCGTCCCCGACGGGCTTCCCGAGGCCTTGTCCGGTCTTCACATCAACCCCGGTCTCAGCTGGCTCATACCGCTCTTCCCCGGGCCGCATGAGCCGGCTGACGGCACCGAGAACGACGCACGATTCCTGGACCGCTCGCGGACAGCGGACGCGGTCGTGGACGGTCGAAGTACGCGTCAGCTGACCCGAAGACCGACCGCCAGCGTCAGTTCAAGGACCCGGTGTGGCGATGCGAGATCCGGGAACAGCTCCCGCAGCTGCGACATCCGGTACCGGACCGTCTGGGGATGGACGAACAACGCCGCCGCCACCTCCTCCCGCCTGCCCTGGTGCAGCAGCCACTCCCGCAACGTCTCCTCCAGCCGCCGTGCGGTCGCGACAGGCAAGGTCCGCAACGGTGCGAGGGCTCGGGCACGCAGGTCTGCGAACGCGTCCGCGTCGGCGCTCAGCACCAGCTCGGGCAGGTGATCCTCGGTGTCGCGGATGTCGGAGGAGAGGGAGCGGGCGCGTACGGCTCGTGCGTACGAGGCGGACGCACGAGTCCATGGCCGGGCCGGGCCGACCACGGCGGTGCGGTCGGTGAGCTGCCGCAAGAGACGTGACCGGTCGGCATCGGGGACGAGCAGCACACCGGTGGCGTCCGGCAGATCGTCGAGGACGAGGGTGCTCGGGTCGAGCGCGCGGTAGGCAGGCCGGGCCTGGGCGGCGGGCAGCAGGACCGCGGTCAGCGAAACCGGAGGCTGCCACCCGGCCCGTTGCACAGAGGCCAGCAGCACGTCCGGGCTCGCGCCGGCGAGGAGGTCGCGGGCCAGGTGCTCCAGGTGGCGCTCATGGTCCCTGCCCCGGGCGGCCAGTTCATCGGCGTGCCCCGCGGCGCTCGCGGCGGAGAGCTCGTCGATGTAGGCGAAGGTCAGCTCGGCGAACTTGGCGACCTCGGCGGCGGGCAGACCCGCGGGTACGGCACCCGCTGCCAGGCATCGCCAGGCCACACGGGCGCCGACGCGGTAGGCGCTGAGCAGGGCGTCCATCGAACGGCCGTCGCGGACCTCGCCGCGGCCCAGCTCGTAGGCCGCGTCACCGGCGTCGCCGCCTGTGGCGTTCCCGCTCGCGAGGTCCAGGTAGTGCCCCAGGGCGGTGCGGACGGCTCGGCGGATGGTGCCGCCCATGCGGCCCGAAAGGGCGTTGGCGTAGGGAGGGACCTCGTCGATGATCGCCTGGACGACCTCGTCGGCGGTGGTCTTCAGCACGGCCCGCAGTGCGGTGACCGTCGTCTCATCCAGGGCCAGTTCGCTGGCCCTCCGGATTGCATGGCTCATGTTTTGTTCCCTACGAACAATTCAGCCGACCAGATTCACGTCCTACGGTCAGGACTTTACGCCTTGAGGCACAGCAAGCTGTAGTCATGACGAGTGCAGCCCTCCGCAGCAGGGCGTGGAAACTGCTGGAGATGGTCACGACGCCGCTGCTGCCGTCGGACTACCTCGACCTGGTCAGCCCGCTGCGCGCGGGCGCCGACCTGCGTGGGCGCATCGAGGCCGTGCACCCCGAGACGGGTGACGCCGCGACCATTGTGATCAGGCCGGGACGGGGCTGGCGCGGCCACACGGCCGGTCAGTACGTGCGGATCGGGGTCGACGTCGACGGGGTGCGCCTGTGGCGTGCCTACTCCCTCACCTCGCCGACGAACCGCCAGGACGGCCGCGTCACGATCACCGTGAAGGCGATCCCGGACGGCAAGGTCAGCAACCACCTGGTCCGCAGCGCGAAACCGGGCACACTGATCCAGCTCGACCAGCCGACCGGCGACTTCGTCCTGCCGCAGGCCAAGCCCGCCAAGGTGCTCTACCTGACGGCCGGCAGCGGTATCACGCCCGTCATGGGCATGCTGCGCGACACCGAGTTCGACGACGTCGTCATGGTCCACTGTGCGCCACAGCCGCAAGACGTGATCTTCCGCAACGAGCTGCACGCACTTGTCGCGGATAAGAAGCTGCAGCTCACCGAGGTGCACACCGACACGGACGGCATGCTCGACATCGCCCGTCTCGACGAACTCGTGCCCGACTGGGCCGAGCGCGAGACCTGGGCCTGCGGGCCCGCGGGCCTGCTCGACGCCGCCGAAAAGCACTGGAGCGAGCACGGCGTCCCGGAGCGCCTGCACACCGAGCGCTTCCGCCCCAGCATCGTCGCCGCCGGCGATGGCGGCGAGGTCACGTTCAGCGCCACCGGCAAGACCGTCGACGCGGACGGCGCCACGCCGTTGCTGGACATCGGCGAGGAGGCCGGCGTGCTCATGCCCTCCGGGTGCCGTATGGGCATCTGCTTCGGCTGCGTCACGCCGCTCAAGGCGGGCGCCGTCCGCGACCTGCGCACCGGCGAGATCACCGAGGCCGAACCGGGCGTCCTCATCCAGACCTGCGTGTCCGCCGCCGCGGGCCCCTGCGACATCGAACGGTAGGAACACCTTGACCGCCATCGACCCCACCGCCCACCTGACCGCGGAGCAGATCGAGGAGCTCGGCCGCGAGCTGGACGCGATCCGCGACGAGGTGATCGCCGGCCGCGGCGAGAAGGACGCCGCCTACATCCGCAAGGTCATCTCGGCGCAGCGCAAGCTCGAGCTGGTCAGCAGGGGCGTGCTGCTGTTCTCGATCTTCCCGCCCGCGTGGCTGATCGGCACCGCCGGGCTGTCCGTGGCGAAGATCATGGACAACATGGAGATCGGCCACAACATCCTGCACGGCCAGTGGGACTGGATGCGGGACCCGAAGATCCACTCCACGACCTGGGAGTGGGATCACGTTTCGCCGGCCGATCAGTGGAAGCACTCGCACAACGAGCTGCACCACACGTACACCAACGTGATCGGCAAGGACAACGACCTCGGCTACGGCATCATGCGCGTCGACGAGGACCAGAAGTGGCACCCGTTCCACCTCGGCCAGCCGCTGTGGAACTTCATCAACGCCTGCTTCTTCGAGTACGGCATCGCGGCGTACGACCTGGAGCTCGGCAAGAACCTGCACAAGCGCCGCCGCAAGAACCCGGAGTTCCGCGCGCGTGCCAAGGCCGTAGGCCGCAAGATCCGCAAGCAGGTGCTCAAGGACTACGTGATCCACCCGCTGCTGTCGGGCCCGTCCTTCCTCCCCACGCTCGCCGCCACGTTCACCGCGAACCTGGTCCGCAACCTCTGGACCCACTCGGTGATCATGTGCGGGCACTTCCCCGAGGGCGTGCAGGTCTTCGAGCGCCGGTCGATCAAGGGCGAGACGCGCGGCCAGTGGTACCTGCGCCAGATGATGGGCTCGGCGAACATCAGCGGCAGCAAGGCCATGCACTTCATGACCGGCAACCTGTCGCACCAGATCGAGCACCACCTGTTCCCCGACCTGCCGAGCAACCGGTACGCCGAGGTCGCGGTGAAGGTACGCGCGCTGTTCGAGAAGTACGAGCTGGAGTACGTCACCGGGCCGCTGCCCAAGCAGGTGTTCTCCGCGTGGCGCAAGGTCTTCCGGCTCTCGCTGCCGAACAAGAAGCCCAAGGTCAAGACGCCGGACCGCGAGCAGGAGCTCGTCGCGGCCTGATTCCCGGTATCCGTTCAGATCTCTCGGCCGTACCGGCGGCACGGGCGGGTTCGGTGAGATCCGTTGCGGACGGTGGGCGGCCGCGGCGTCAGACCGTATGACACGGGATCCGGGGCAGCTCAGTGTCCGGCTGAGCTGCCCGGACGCGCGCCGGGAGCTCAGTACACAGCCCCGGCGAGGTGTTGTAGCGCGCTGACCTGCCATGGTCGGGTCGGCAGTCGGATGCGTACGCGCACTCGGTCTGCCGTCGGGCGGGCTGGGCGGTAGGCATGGGCTGTGACGTGGACACTGCCGGAACCGATGCTCGCCGCCCCTGTGTCCGGCCCTGCGCCGCTGCCGGGGTGGGCGGGTAAGCCGAAGGGGGACGGGTGGCGGGCCCTGGTCTCCGTCGACATGGGCCCGGCAGTGCTGCACTCACGGCGGGGCACGAGCCTGGCGGCCTGTACGGGGGTCTCAGGCGCGTGGTGTCTCAAGTGGCTTGTCCCCGACCGGCCCCTTCAGGCGACGTGCTGGTACGGCGGGTAGGTCACATAACCCGCGTCGCCGCCCTCGTAGTACGTGGCCTCGTCGACGGGTGTGAGCGGCAGGCCGGTCCGCAGCCGTTCGACGAGGTCGGGGTTGGAGATGAAGGCGCGGCCGAAGCTGATCAGGTCCGCGCCCAGGCGGAGCCAGTGGTCTGCGGCGCTCCGGTCGGTCTGCTTCGGGCTCATGGGGGCCGACGGGCTGACGGGCTGACGGGCTGACGGGCTGACGGGCTGACGGGCTGACGGGCTGACGGGCTGACGGGCTGACGGGCTGACGGGCTGACGACGAGGGTGCCGGGCCACGCGTGGCGCAGCGCGACCAGGGTCTCTTCCTCTGCGGTCGCCAGGAGGTGGACGTAGGCGAGGTCGAAGCGGGCGAGTTCTGCCAGCAGGGCCGCGTACAGCTCGGGCACGTCCGTCTCCTCGGCGCCCCAGAGTGTCGTGCCCGGTGAGAGCCGGATCGCGGTGCAGGCCGCGCCCACGGCGTCCACCGTGGCGGCGACGGCCTCGACGGCGAAGCGGATCCGGCCGGGGATCGAGCCGCCGTAGGCGTCGGTGCGCAGGTTGGTGTTGGAGGACAGGAACTACGAGATGAGGAGGCCGTTGCCGCCGTGGAGTTCCACGCCGTGAACCCGGCGTCGACGGCGCGCCAGGCGGCCTCGGCGTACGAACGGGCCTCTCCGGGCACCTCGGAGGTCTCCAGGGCGCGCGGGACCGGCAGGGGCTGCCGACCGGTGGGGGTGAACACCTCGCCCGCGCCGGCGACGGCAGACGGGCCGACCGGCTGGAGGCCGGTGGTATCGGGGTGCGAGATCCGGCCGCTGTGCATGAGCTGGGCGAAGATGCGTCCGCCGTTGGCGTGCACGGCGTGGGTGACGGGCCGCCAGGAAGTTGCCTGCTCGTCGGTGTGCAGGCCAGGAGTGCCGGGACCGTGCTGCCCGAGCAGGCTCGGCTGCACCCCCTCGGTGATGATCAGACCGGCGGCGGCCCGTTGCGCGTAGTAGACCGCCATGGACGCGGTCGCCAGGCCGTCGGGCGTTGCGCGGGCGCGGGTCATCGTCGCCATCACGATGCGGTTGGGCAGGTCCAGGTTCCCCAGGCGGTAGCGGTCGAACAGGTTGGTCATGCCGGAATTCCTTCTCACTGGCTCATTGACGGCCGTAGACGGGTGATGGACCCGGAACGTGGGCCCGGCACGTAAGCCAAAACCTGACATCGGTGTGAGGTGCAAGTCGTGGGGCGGGGATGCCCTCGGGAGAGTGAGATGAGGATCGGTGACCTCGCGGCACGGACCGGAGCCAGCGTGCGTTCGCTGCGCTACTACGAGGAGCAGGACCTGCTCACCAGTACCCGTAGCGCCGGCGGGCAGCGGCACTACACGGAGGAGGACGTCGAGCGGGTCACTTTCGTCCAGCGTCTGTATGCGGCGGGGTTGCCCGGTCGCACCATCCTGGAGCTGATGCCGTGCCGCGACGCGCCGCTCAGCGACGAGATCACGAGCGTCGCGCTGGAGCGTATGGCCGTGCAGCGTGACCGGATCTCCGAGCAGATCGAGAAACTCGTGCAGACCCGCGATGTCCTGGACGACGTCATGGCCACGGCACGCGCCCGTCGCAGGGCCATCCGCGCCGCGGCGGCGTGACAAGCGCACGGATGTCTGTTGCGCGGTTGAACTGTCCGCGGGATGGAGTCCAGCGCCATGTCGATCATGCGCGCGGCCCACGAGGAGACCGTGTACCCGAGTTGACGGGGCCGCTCCCGTTCCCGGCAACAGCTTGCTACTCGTGCTACTGCTCGGGTTCCCCTCTGTAAGAGGGCGGTGATCTTTTCGTGTTGCGCTGCAGCCGCCGGGGGTGCCAGACCCGTAGCGAGCGGGACAGTCGGCGGGGCGTGCTCGTGTGGGTAAGCCTGTCGGGGCTTCAGGATGTGGGTGGGCGGTTTTCGCTGGTGCCGGAGCGGGGTGTGAGCGTTGGCCGCGCGGCTTGGGGCGGCTGGTCAGCCGGCTCTGTTACGTGGGGCTGTGTTGCTGCGAGGCTGGCCAGGAGCTTGAGTCGGTCTTCGGAGGTACTGCCGGGTTCGGCGGTGTACAGGGTCAGGTCGTGCATGGCCCGGTGGGACAGGGGCAGGTCCAGGGACTGGTAGGTCAGCTCCAGGTCACCGACCTCGGGGTGCCACAGTCGTTTGATGCCGTCGTGGCGGATGCGGACGTCATGGGCGGCCCATTGGCGGCGGAAGTCGGGGCTGAGGGTGGACAGTTCGCCGATGAGTTCGCGCAGGGCCCGGTCGTGGGGCTCACGTCCGGCTTCCGCGCGCAGCAGTGCTGCGGTGACGGAGGCGGCGGCCTCCCAGTCGACGAGGAACTGCTGGGCGCCGGGGTCGAGGAAGATGTAGCGGGCGACGTTGGGCCGGCCGCGCTTGTCGGTGGTCTCGCTTTCGAAGAGCGGCGCGTGCAGGGCCCGGGCCAGCGAGTTGCTGGCGACGACGTCCTGGCGGCCGTTACGCACAAACGCGGAGGACATCGTCATCGAGTGGAGGAGCCACTGGACGCGGGGCGGGACCGCGACGTCCTTGCGGCGTGACGGCGTGCGGCGGGCGGGCCGGGCCGCGCGGGCCAGGTCGAACAGGTAGGTGCGTTCGTCGTCGTCCAGTGCCAGGGCCTGGGCGACCGCGGCGAGCACGTCCTCGGAGACGCCGTTGATGTGGCCTTTCTCCAGGCGGGTGTACCACTCGGTGCTCACCCCGGCCAGCACGGCGACCTCCTCGCGCCGCAGCCCGGGCACCCGGCGCCGGCCGCTGGTGGGCAGCCCCGCCTGCTCAGGGGTGATCTTCGCGCGGCGGCTGGCGAGGAAGTCGCGGATCTCGGTGCGGTGGTCAGGGCGGTCGTCAGGGAGCGGTTCCGTGCCTTTCACGGTAGCCACCGGCTCGCGAAGAGGGAGGTTGAGTTTGTCCCCCCTATAAACGCGGCCTTCCTCCGGTGTGGAGCAGCTTGTTCTCTGGGTGACGTACCCCGATCGCAACCCCACGGAGATGAACCTTGAGTACGCGAGGAGCAACCCTCCACGCTCCGGCCGAGGCGGTACGGGCGGAAGGCGGCCGGCCTCCGTCCGCCAGTCTTCCGCTGGTCGTCTACGTGCTCGCACTGGGCACGTTCCTGATGGGCACCACGGAGTTCGTCGTGGCCGGCCTGCTGCCCGAGATCGCGGGAGATCTGCAGGTCAGCGTCGCCCAGACCGGACTTTTGATCACGGTTTTCGCCGTCGGGATGATCGTCGGGGCGCCGCTGATGGCGATGCTCACGCTGCGACTGCCCACCCGACTGACCCTGATGCTCGCCCTGGCCGTGTTCGCCCTAGGGCATGTGATCGTCGCCGTCGGCTCCAGCTTCGGCCTGCTGCTGGCGGCACGGTTCCTGACCGCGATCGCCACCGGAGCGTTCTGGGCCGTGGCCAACGTGGCCGCCACCCGCGCCGCCGGCCCGGCCGCCAGTGCCCGCGCCCTGGGCCTGGTCGGGGCGGGAGCCATGCTCGCCAACGTCGTCGGCGTGCCGCTGGGCGCGTTCGCCGGACAGCTCATGGGCTGGCGCGGACCGTTCTGGGCTCTCGCCGCCCTCGCGGCCGCGGCCGTCCCGCTGATCGCCCGCACCGTCCCGCAGGGCGGTCCGGCCCAGCGGACGGGATCGATCCGCTCCGAGCTGACCGCGCTGCGCTCCGGCCGCCTGTGGCTCGTGCTGACCGCCTGCGCCACCACGACCGGCGGTGTGCTGGCCGCGTACTCCTACATCGCGCCGCTGCTGACCGACCGGGCCGGGCTCGCCGCCGGGCTGGTGCCGCTGGTCCTCGTCGGCTTCGGCCTCGGCGCACTGGTCGGCTCGATCGTGGGAGGCCGACTCGGCGACCGCCGTCCGCACGCGGTGACCGTGACCGCCGCCGCCGGCGCCATGCTCCTGCTGCTGGCGATCGTGCTGTTGGCCGACTCGGTCCCCGCGACCATCGTCCTGGTCGCTCTGTTGGGCTTCTTCGGTCTGGGCGCCAACCCGGTCCTGATGGCCCTGGCCGTCCGCTACGCCGGCCAGGCGCCCACCCTGGCCTCGGCCCTGACCGTCTCGGCGTTCAACCTCGGCACCGCCATCGGCTCCTGGATCGCCGGCATCACCCTGGAGCGCACCGGCGCCACCGGCCCCACCATGGTCGGCACCGCCATCGCCGCCCTGACCCTGATCCCCACCATCGCCCTCGCCCTGCGCCACCACCGCCCTGCCGCAGTCGGCGCCCGGGCCCGTTGACCTCCCTCCCCGACCTGTCCGCCCGTCTCCGGGGTGCGACCACGGCGGCTTCCCGGACATGCCGGTGCCACCGGTCCCGCAGACCCTGAATCCAGAAACGACCCAGCACCCGGCCCTGACCGGAAACATCCCCACTGTCAGAAACCAGGAGAGAGAGCAATGACCATCTCAGACGGCTACACCTTCCCGCTGGACGAGAACGTCGAGCGCACCTCGGTGCGGTTCAAGAACCGCTACGGCATCACGGTCGCCGGTGACCTCTACGTACCGAAGAACGCAACGGGCAGGCTGCCTGCCCTGGCGGTCAGCGGCCCGTTCGGCGCGGTCAAGGAGCAGTCCTCGGGCCTGTACGCCAACGAGTTCGCCCGCCGCGGCTACGTCGCCCTCGCCTTCGACCCCTCCTTCACCGGGGAGAGCGGCGGCACGGTGCGCGACGTGGGCTCGCCCGACATCTACACCGATGACTTCAGCGCCGCCATCGACTTCCTCGGCCTGCAGAGGATCGTCGACCGCGAGCGGATCGGCGTCCAGGGCATCTGCGGCCTGAGCGGCATGGCGCTCACCGCGGCGGCCGCGGACAGCCGCATCAAGGCGGTCGCCACCTCCGCGATGTACGACATGTCGCGCAGCATGTCCCGCGGCTACCAGGACTCCTACACCCGTGAGCAGCGCCAGAAGGTCATCGACTACCTCAGCCGGCAGCGCTGGACCGACGCCGAGAAGGGCACCTACGCGCGGGGCTCCCACGAGGTCCCCTTCGACGAGAACGGCAACGTCGCCCCCTCCAGCCGCGTCCTGCCCAAGGCCCTCCCGGCGGACGCCGACCCGATCACGAAGATCTTCTTCGACTACTACCGCACCGAGCGCGGCTACCACCCCCGCTCGATCAACTCCACCACCGCGTGGACCGCGACCACGCCGATGTCGTTCTTCGCCTTCCAGCAGATGACGAACATCGACATGCTGGCGCCCCGCAAGGCCCTCCTGGTGACCGGCACCAACGCGCACTCCCGCTACTACTCCGAGGACGTCCAGAAGATGGCCCCCGACGCCGTCGACCTCGTCATCGTCCCGGGCGCGGACCACGTCGACCTGTACGACCGCAAGGACCTCATCCCGTTCGACAGGCTCGACGAGTTCTTCACCAAGAACCTCGCCTGACCGCAAGCACTCCCCGCCAGGCCGGTACCCCTCACCGGCCTGGCGGGGAGCCCTCGTGACCGCAGCCGAGGCGGCAGGCAAACCGCCCAGCGGCAGCAGCCCGCACCTGCGCTGCCGCCTGTGCATCCGATGTCGTTACGGCCCCCGGCAGGAGCAGGACACACCCCAGGACCAGCTGCAGCGAGCCCTTTCCCAAGCTGCAACACCCCAGGAACCGGACGAAGAGCATCATGTCCCGGTCGTATCCCAGAATGCTGTTCTCGGCACGCACACCCCAACTCGGCAACTCCCGCAGAAGGCGGTTCAGTTGCAGTTCGTACGATCCGTCCCTGCCAAAATGAACGGCTGCCCCTCGCGGACACCTACACGGTCCAGCACAGCCACCGGGCCAGCAGGACCCAGGCAGCTCTCCGAACGGCCCCGGCTCGTCGTGCACAGATCCGCGATCATGGCGCCGCCCCATCCCGCTTGATCACCTCGTTGACGCCGAATCCGTCCGCCATCCCGAAGCCGAAGCACAGTCGCCCTCTCCGCTCAGGAACCGCTCAGGAACCGCTCAGGAACCGCTCAGGAACCGCTCAGGAACCGCTCACGCCGGTGATCTGCTGGCGGACCAGAGGTTGTTGATGAGACACATGTGGTAGCTCACATAAACGGCGGGCTCGTCGTGGCCCATGAAGGGTGCCTGCACTTCGGCGTGTTGCGGTGCCGAGCCCGCCGCCGTGGCAGCAGCGCCGCCCAGTCCGCCGAACTGCTGCCGGCTTACCTGATCGTGTTCGACGTCTTGGAGATCGCCGGGACCGTACTCCCGTGGCCCAGCCCTAACGAGAGCGCCGGGCGATGCTCGAGGACCTATTCGCCCGCGTCGTCCTCACCGCCCCGTTCGCCCTGTCCCCCGCTACCACGGACCGGGCGACCGCCGTGGGCTGGCTGGACCCGGTCTGGGGCGCGGTCGGCATCGAGGGCGTGGTGGTGATGGGGACCGAGCAGGCCGGGTGGGGGTCATCGAGGTGAGGCCAGCGATGTCGAGTTCGGTCCGCAGCGCGCGAGCGCGGTCTGCGACGGTGGGGGTGCCGGCGTCGCGGGTGACGGCGGCGATGGCCGTGTTGATTGTGGTGGCGCGATTCTTCCCCTCCCGTTTGGCGCTGATCGTCGCGATGGCAGCTCCGTCGCCGACTGGGAGCGACACGTCAACGAGCAACGCCCCCCTCCATCGGGCAGGGCGTTGCTCGAGATGGATGGTCTGTTTCAGGATGCCTTTTGGTCGGCGGGCTTCTCGATCTCGGTGGTCACCCGTGCCCCTCGGAAGAGCACCGGGAGCCACAGGAGACATGCCAGCAGGGGGACCGCGGCGTAGGTGGCCATGCCCACACTGGAGCCCAGCCCGTCCATGAGCGCGCCGAGGACGAGATAGCCGATGCCGATGAGCGCCGACTCCACGAATGCGATCATCGACAGCAGGCTCGCGCGGTGGCGCGACGGCACTGCCTCGTTGAACACGTTGTCCAGGAGTACAGCGGTGATCTCGGGAATCCCGACCAGGACCAGGAAGGCGGCGATGGTGACCCAGACAAGGCCGAGGCCGCTCAGGCCGAGTGCCGCGGCGAGCGCCAGGAGAGACACGGGGGCGATGACCCGATACCCGATGCGCCGGTCCGCGCGGTCCGACAGCAGCGGAGTGAGCCCGCCGGCGGAGAATCCCGCCGATATGACCACGCTGACCAATGCGGTGCCCGCTCCCTGATCGGAGAGGGTCTTCTGCGTAAAAATGATGTACGGCGTCAGAGTCGCATGCATCAATCCGGACACCACGACAAGCGTCACGAGCGACGGCGTGGCGACCCGAAGCATCGCCCGCCATGCTGTGGCGTCGCCGTGCTCCCCCTCGGCTCCGTCCTGCTCGTCCACCGCGTCCGCGCCGCGGATCTCGGGCACCCGTGACATCAGCACCACCACGGCCAGGGCGAGGCACGCCGCCGAACCGACGTAGACGACTCCCCAGGAAATCTGCTGCAGTTGGCCGCCGAGGACGATGGCGGCTCCCGAGGTGACCGTCCCGAGCATGGTGAACCGGGACTTGATCTTGACGTAGCCGGCCGTTGCACCACGACGCACGAGCAGGTCGTACAGCAGGGCGGTGTCCGAACCGGACACACATGCCATGCCCACGCCCTGCCCGATGAACAGCGCCAGGAACACCCAGTAGGTGGAGAACGCCACCTGACCGAGCAGACATCCAGCTATCAGTATCTGGCCGATCACGATGCTGGCACGCCTGCCGATTCGGTCGGCGATGACTCCCGTCGGCAACTCCGCAAGTCCGCTGACCAGGTAGAGCAGTGTCTGCAGTAGCGCCACTTCCCCGGCGGAGAAGCCTCGCTGCTGAAGGAAGAGGACGAATACGCCGCGCTGGAACAGCGAGTTGGCGAGCACGGCGTATACGTAGAACGGGCTCGTGACGTTTCGTGCTGCATCGTCGACTGCAGCCGACCCGCCAAGGGCCTCCGTGGTGCCGGTCATGCTGCGGGCTCCCCCTGGTGACTCCGGTGATCACTAGCCTCGTGCTTTCACGTGGCAGCGCGAGGCTAATGCTCCCGGCCCAAGCCCGTCAGCCTTCAGCCTTCAGCCTTCAGCCTTCAGCCGAGCACAACAAGGGATCACGACTTACGCCGCAGAGCGCGCCGTCGGCCAGACAGTGGCCCCTGCCGGCTTTCGCCAGGACGACGCCTCGTGCTCGGAACGACAGCCATCCCACTATGGACAGGAGCGGTCAACGGTCACGTTGCAACAACGACCGCAAGTACAGGCCGATCCTGCTGCCGCTGGCCGCTGGGGCAACTCGGCGTGAACCGCGAGTACATCACCCGGTACCTCGGCTCTGATGAGCACTGGCACCCGGAGGTCAACGAGGAGTTCGGCGTCCCCTGTCGCGTCGGGAGCGGCAAGGACCACGGCGTCATGGGCGCACGCGCCTGGCAACGGAGCGTCCTCACGGCCGGTGACCTCGGTTCGCTCAAGGAGTTCCCGGACTGGGACACTGGGCACGGCCGCCTGGCCGCCGGTGACATCACGGCTACCTCCACGGACGCCGAACTCGACCGCAGGGCCGACCGCGCACAGGAGAACGCCGAACGATAGGGCTGGCGCCTGCCGTGGGTGCGGGAGGCTGGCTTCGCCCACCGGGGCACCGCGGTGAGCAGTGCCGGCCGTGCCAGCCTCCGGTCGTCGATGTCGACGGCGATGATCTTCGCGGCACCCGCCAGTCGGGCACCGGCGATCGCGGCATCGCCGGTACCCGCAGCCGATCACCGCTACGGTGTCACCGCGCCCCACGTTGCCGCTGTTGATCGCCGCTCCGATGCCGGCCATCACTCCGCAGCCGAGCAGTCCGGTCACCTGTGGCGCGACCGACGGGTCGGCCTTCGTGCACTGACCGGCCGCCATCACGGTCTTCTCCGCGAAGGCTCCGATGCCGAGGGCGGGGGACGGTTCGGTGCCGTCGGTGAGGGTCATCTCCTGCTTGGCGTTGTGGGTATCGAAGCAGTACCACGGGTGAGCACGCGGACAGGAACGGCAACTTCCCTACACCGCAAGCCAGTTGAGGGTGCCGAAGTAACCGGGCGCGACATCTGTGATGCCCTCGCCCAACTCGCGCTACCGCGCGGCCGATCCAACCGGATGGCGTGCGCGTAGTCAGGCGCCCGCGTGGACGTGTGCGGCCCACACCGACGGCAGGTTCGGATACTTCTTCCTGAGCTGCCTGACCGTGCGATGGACCGCCGCCGACGCGCACAACGCACCGGATCGATCCGCGATCAATTCGCCGTAGATCTGCTGACTGAAGGCTGGTGCCACGGCGTCGTCGACGCGCCAGAGCGTGCCGACCACCTGGGAGAACCCGGCTATCTGAAAAGCCGCCAACGGATGGATCGCCTCGTCGGACAGGCGCGCTGTGGTGCGGGCCGTGTCGCAGGCGGACAGGAACGCGAACTCCGCGTTCCGCAGGCGCAGCCGGGAAAGGTCCAGCACCCGAAACGGGGCTCGGTCGTGGTCGTACAGCGCGAGGTGGCTGTTCGAAGGGTTGTCCGGGTCGCTGTACCCGTGGCAGGCGAAGTGCGCCCAGCCACTGCCCGGCAAGGCGTCGAGAACGGCGTCACGAGTCGCGTCCGCGCCTACCAGGACCGTGGCGCCGGGTATGAGAGCGGCCAGGTGGTCGGCTTCGGCCTGTGCGCCGGGCAGGTCCGGGGCGTCCGGAGTGTGGGGCATCGCGACCACCAGCAGCCGCGGCTCGTTCCGGTCGTCGCGGCGGCCCGCACGGGCGTGGCTCAGAGCGCGGATCGTCGGCGTCGTCGAGGAGACGACGCGGTCGAGGAGCACAGGTCCGCCGTCGCGGTGGTGGCCCGCCGCGTGCAGGGGGAGCAGGCTGAGCGACCCGACCGGGGCCCACCAGATCCTCGGCCACGGACCGTCCGCCGCCGGCTGCGCGGTCAGCCCCAGTTCGCCGAGCACAGGGCCCGCGACGGTGTCCCACAGCCACTCGAGCGTGTCGTGGATCGCCTGCTCGGCGGCCAGCCGCCCCTCCGTGAACGCGGCGTGCAGAGCGCGCACGCGGTGACTCACGGCCTCTTCGCTCAGCCCGTCCAGCGCCCGTGACCGGACCCCGTCCGGAGTGATGATCAGCGCGTCACACCGGTGCCGGCTGACGTTGACGTACACGATCGGGCCCTCGTGCGCCTGCGCGGTGAGGTCGGTGAGCAGCGGGGGCCGCAGGAACCGCTCCATCCCGGGCAGCGCGCGGATCCGGTCGGTCACCGCGTCGAGTTCGTCGGCGAGGGCCACGCGGTCTCTCGTGGTGTCGGTTTCGAACTCCGCGGTGAGCGTCCGGAAGCGCTCGGCCAGCTCGGGTGCCCGCTCGCGCAGGTCGGAAAGATCGCCGCGGCTGTCGAGTGCCTGGGCGGCGAGCACGCAGCGCCCGGATTCGAGCAGGGTCACCGCGCTCACCTCGTCGCCGGCGGCCAGCGCGCACGCGGCCGCGTCGGCGGCGACCCCGGCGAACCGGCCGAGCCAGTACTGGGCGTCCTCGCGGCCCAGGCGGCGCCCGGCGAGCCGGGGCAGCAGCCGGACCGCGGCGGCGTATCCCTCGGCGGCCACGTCGAACTGCCCGGCTTCGGCGGCCAGAGCACCCCACCGGTCCGCCCCTTCCGCCCGGCGCTCCGCCGGCGATCCGGCAGACGCCGCGGCCTCCCGGTAGTAGTCGAGTGCCTCGGTCAGCGCGTCGCCGTCGCCGAGGTGCCGGAAGGCGAGTGCCAGGACGTTGGCGACGCGGGTCAGCAAACCCGCCCGGGAATAGGCGTCCTGCTCGGGCCTGCGCGCCGCGCTCCGGGCCAGGCCGATCGCCTCGGCGAGGACCTGCGGATCCGGTGGCTCCGGTCGCCCGGCGGCGGGTGCGACGGGGTTCGAGCACCAGTCTCCAAGTGCGGCGGCGAGGTTCGCGGTGTACCCGGGCCAGTGCGGGCTGTCCTGCGGAGTCGCGGCCACGGACGCGCGACGTGCGGCGATCGCGTCGCGCAACGCGTTCCGGTCGCCGAACCTCTCGTACGCCATCCACAGCACACCGCCGAGATTGGCCAGCCGCACTGCCCGGTCCGGGTCGCTGTCCGCCGTCACGTCCGTGGCCGCGCGGTGCGCGTCGATTGCCTCGTCGAGCACGCTCGCCTCGCCCGTCCTGGTGAACCAGTCGGACAGCATGGCGCCAAGGTTGGAGAGCCGCTGGGCCTGCCCGGCGACCAGGCTCGCGCCGAGGCGGACGGACTCCCGCGCGCGGTCGACCGCCTCCGACAGCACCTGCAGCTCGCCGGTCACCCGGAACCGGTTGTGCAGCACGACGGCGAGGATCCCGAGCGAACGCGGTTGGTCGCGCTGCCCGGTGGTGGCCTCGGCGGCACGGCGAGCGACGTCGATCGCGTCTATGACGTGGGCCAGGTCTCCGGTCGCGTGGAACAACGCGTTCAGGTTGACGGCGAGGTTGCCCATGAACTGGACCCGCAGCGGATGGCCCGCCGGCGTGCACGCGACCGCCTCCCGCTCGATGGTGACGGCCTCCGCGAGCGCGGCATGGTCCCCGAACTCTTCACCGCGGGTGGCCAGCGCCGAGGCGAAGTGGTCCAGCCGCTCGCCGCGGTGGGGGTGCCCGGCGGGGGTCGCCGCCGCCACCGAGCGCCCGAGCTCGATCGCCCGCTCGAGCAGGGCCGAGTCCCGGGTCTGCTTGAACTCGGCTGCGTACCGGCCGCACAC
>NZ_JBHVGZ010000059.1:9942-45085 GCF_042800355.1 Streptomyces sp. NPDC057623 | reverse complement strand
AATAGCCGAACATTGGGGTTGGGGTGGTGGTGTGTTCCCGGCTGTTGGGTGGTTTCGGGCGCTCACCTGCGATCCCTGCCCAGTCTCGTTCCGTGGTCGTCAGCTCGACGAGGTTCCGCGAGTGCCGCCGATCGGTGACCGGGGTGTGGGCCACCAACGTCTGCCGGACCCGGAGCAGTTCGGCCAGGTCATCCCGCGCCCCGCGAGCCTGGTAGTGGTCGTCGAGAAGGTACGCGAGGTTCTTCAACCGGTCGAGCACGTCGGACGACCCGGCCGGCGTGAGCTCCACCGCTCGCCGCGCAGTGTCGACGGCTTCCTCCAAGACACCGGTCTCCCCCGTGTCGTCGAACCAGTCGCGCAGGACGACGGCGAGGAAGTGCAGGCTCCTCGCGGTGAGCACGTCATCGGGGGAGCACTCGACGGCGGCCCGCGCGTGCTCGACGGCTTCCGCCAGGAGGGCGAGGTCCTGCGTCACCGTGAACGCAGTCCGCAGCGCGACAACGAGGTTCCCCAGGTAGAACGCCTTCTTCGTGGAGGCCTCGTCGACGGCCGTCCGGCTCCAGTCCAGCGCGTCGGCCAGGGTCCCGCGGTCCTTGTTCTGCCGGAACGCGGTGTGCAGCAGCATGCCGATGTTGTTGGCGTAGCTCGCCGAATCCTCCGGGCTTTCGTAAGACAGGAGGTATGCCTCCGTGACGTTCTGAATGGCTTCCTGCAAGAACTCGAAGTCGCCGGTCTGGTGGTAGCGGGTCTGCAGCAGGCCCCCGAGATTGGACAGGACCGAGCTGCGCTCGGCCACGTCCTCGGCGGCCAGCACGGCATGGCCGAGGTCGATCGCCTTCTCCACCGACGTGGGGTCCGCGCTGTGCCGGGCCACGTGGAACGCCTCCCAGAACCTCTCGGCCAGGCCGTTCGCGGGCTCGCCACCCACGCGTCAGTCCTCGTCGGCGTTCGAGGTACCGGCCGGTCCGCCGGGCGCCTCGTCCGGCTCGGCGACCTCGCGTTTCGGGGTGTAGCCGCGTTCCGCGGCCTCCTGCAGCAGCGCCGCCTCTTCGGGCGAGAGCTCGGGTTCGTGCGCCATCATCGCTCCTTCCCCGGCACGGCCGCCGGTTCTCCGGCTTCGACGAACTCCTGCACGCCGAAGTCTTCCGCCCGCGGCCGCTCCACGAAGCCGCCCCAGGGCCGCCGGTGCCCTGAGCCAGGCGAACCAGCGCCGGCCCCGCCACCACCGCGTAGAGGGCGCAGAGGGCGTCCAGTGCGATCGGCGCGACGATCGCCCGCGGCACCCGCTGACCCAGATCACGCTCACCGGGCACCGGCCCGCGGCGGCGTTCCCGGACGAACGAACTGGTAGGTGACCCCGCGCAGCACCAGAAGGACGAGCCGAGCGAGCCGCACGACGGTCACAGGCGCCTGCACTCACCACCCCCATGTCGCACGGACTCCGTTCGATCACGCTACTGGCTTGCGTGCTCCGCGGTCGGCAAACCACCGCTTTCCGCGGCCTGGCGCAGGGTCAGGTTCGTGCGCCAGTACGGGCGACCAGGAGGACCCAGTCCTCCAGCGGCAGGCTCCAGGGCCAGCCTTTGCGCACCGGGTCCGCCCCCCCTCACGCCGCAGATACGTGCTCAGCCCGCCGAACACGACAAGATCATGTCACCCGCACCTGGCGGACGGCAGGGTCTGGTGCATGATCGGGTGACATCGGAACTGGCTTGCCCTGTGCGGCGGGTGGGAAGGGTGCCGCCGTGCCCGAGCCATATCCCGGGGAGTTTCCGCGGGACGTCGTGCGGGTCGCGAGGAACCGCGGCCCATGGATGACACTGGAACAGGTGGCCGCCGACTTCGACGTCCACGCGGTCACGCTGTCGAAGTGAGCGCCCGGCGAGCGCCAGCCCAGCGAGCCGAACCGCGCAGAGGAACCGCCGTACCCGCAAGGACAGCACCACGGGCTTGCCGACGACCAGGAACCACAGGCAGGGCATGCGGCGCCACTCTGCACCCGGCCGGCCGCGGGGCACACGACCGGGCAACGAGCCCTGGTCGTCGCCCGTACGCGCCTTCGCCCCGCCAAGCTGGTTCTGCCCGGCGGGGCGAAGGCGTTCAGCTACGTACTCACAGACCTACCTGCCCGCAGTCCTACGGAGGTACGCGAGTGCCGGTGCCGGCTACGCGCAGTGGTGTGCACTGGATGTGCTGGAGCCGATCACCACATCCGCGCCCGCCGGCGTCGTCAGGTGCACGGCGTTGACCGTCAGGCCCTCGTCGGCACCCTCGACCGGGATCTGCTCGTTGATCACGAGCTTGCCCGTGAGGCCGAGGTCGAGCTCGTAGCCCGGGGTGTCCGGGATCTCGACCGGGGTTCCGGCGACGGTCAGCACCAGGTCGACGCTGCCCGTCGACGCCGTGCAGCTGCTCGACGACTGTGCCGTGAGCCCGGAGATGCCGACGACCGGGAGGCCGGGCAGGCCGATGGTCGCGTCGGCCACGGTGGCCGTCGACGTGACGGTGCTCGGGCCGACCTCGGTGGCGACCTCGGCGCAGAGCGCGTCGGCGTTCAGGACGAGCGCGTTGACGTTCTCGGCGCACTCGGGCCCCTTGGTCTGCGCCTGGGCCGTACTGAGGGTGCCGGTGTCCGGGGTCGGGTCGATGCTCAGCGGGAGCAGCGGAAGCGGGACCTCGGCGGCGAGGCCGTAGGAACGGCCCTGCACGTGCTGGAGCCTGAGGTCGGCGCTGTCCTTGGACTTCACGTACACGTCGTCGCCCGCGAAGGCGGCGGTGAGCGGCACGGTGCCGTCCTGCGTCAGCTTCTGGTCCGCGACCTCGACCTTGCAGGTCGCCCTGCCCTTGTCGTCCGTCTCGCCCTCGCAGGTCTGGACAGTGCCGTCATCGGAGCCCAGCTCGAAGGCGACCTCGCGGCCCGCAACGGGCTCGTCCGCCTCCTTCGTCTTCAGTACGGCGGACAGGACGGCGTCGGCACCGTTGGAGATGCTCTCGTCGCCGGTGTAGTCGAGGGTGGTGGCCTCGGGCTCGGGATCGGGCTCGCCCGGGTCGCCGCCGCCACAGTTGTTGGTGCTCTTGACCTCCACCTTTCCGTCCTGCGGAGTCAGCTGGTACTTCTTGCCCTGGATGACGGGGTGCTCCAGCTCGTCGGGGCCGAGGTCATTCCCCTCCGTGGGGTAGCCGTTGCCGTCCGAGTCGTACATCTGCTGGTAGTGCAGGTGCGGCACAACCCCGCCGACACCACCGACCTTGCCGACGAAATCCCCCTCCTTGACCTCTGTGCCCTTGGCGATCCGGTCGGTCATGTGAACGTACTGCGAGAACCAGCCGTTTCCGTGATCGATGGTGATGACGCCGGGGTCACCCACCCACTGCACATAACCGTCGGCCGACGCCAGGACCGAAGCGCCCTCCGTCTCACCGCCCACCTGGAACATGTCGAGCCGCTTGTCCTCCTGGCTCCCGTCCGGCGGGCCGTGGCCGTCGTACGTGCCCATTTCCCACGTCTGGCCGCAGGCGAACGGCAGCTTGAAGTCCGGGCGGTCCGGCGGGTCCTCGGCCGCGGCCGTGGGCGCACTCAGCGCAGCCGCCGCCAAGACCCCTCCCAGCACCATGACGATACGTCTCTTCACTGGCTTTCCCTCCCCGTAGCGGTACGCCACTTGGTGTGGCCATGACCATTGGAGGAGAGGTGCAGCCGCCCCCGCCAGGGGATTACGCCCTGGTGCAAACGGACCTTTTGCCTCCGGCCAGTTCCGCCCCCAGCCGGGTCGCGACATGCAGCACCTCACCGCCCTGCCGCGTGCTGGTGACCAGGCCCGCGTCCCGCAACACCGCCGCATGCCTGCTGGCGCTTGCCGCCGACACCCCGATACGCAGGGCGAGTTCGCTGGTCGAGCAGGGGTGGGCCAGCGCCCGGATCGCCAGCGCCCGCGTGCGCCCGAGCGCCAGGGCCAGGCCGTCCGCCGCACCGCCGGCAGCGGCCGGGGACATCGCCCGCGCCCCCGAATCACCCTCCCCGACCGGATACACCAGCACCGGCGGCAGCCCGGGATCAATCAGCGTCACCGGGGTTGCGCAGAAGAAGGACGGCACGAGCGTGATGCCGCGCCCGCCGAGGTGCAGGTCCCGGTCGACCGGATAGTCGCTGCTGAGTACGGGCCACGCCCACCGCACCGCCGGTGACAGCGTGCCGAGCAGGCGCCCGACCCCGCCGTCCAGGACACGCCGCCCGCATGCCGCACGCTCCGCGAACAGCGTCTCGTCCAACTCCGCGAGACAGGGGTGCAGCAGCTCACGGTGGTACACAGCCAGCGCCCGCACGAGATCCCGCCTGCACTCGCGGTCACCGTCGGCCAACTGACGCACCCATAACGGGCGTTCACGCCTGCGGAACACCGTCGCGAGGTCGCGGGCGAACGGCTCCCGCCCAGCGCCGCCGATCAGCTCCAGCGCGGCACCGAAACCCAGCTGACCCGGCGGCGTGAGGAAGTCGGGAAAGCCGCCGCGCGGCGGCACGAGCGTCGTGAGCCGACGCAGTGCGCCCCGCAGATCCGGCAGGTCACTCCTGCGCAGCCGGTCACGTACATGTCCGAGCCAGGGCCTGCACCGGGCGGGCGACCCCGGCGCCTGAAGCCGGTGCAGGCTGATCGTCAGCTCCCACATGACATCCGGGCGCGCCGCCACCGTCGTTCGCGCCAGATCCTCCGCCGTGAAGTGAATACGCAGTGCCATGCCGTCCCCCGATCATGACCATCACGCGAGTGAAGCCATCACCGTAAGTGACGTTGATAAATGAACGATTGACACGAACAGGCACTGAGCTTGCCGGCGAGACGCGGCTCTGGCTCCTGGCGGGCGTAAAACATATCTGCCGTCGGCGGTCCTTCCCCCTGGTCCCCCTGTTTACTGTTTCGGTGGAGCTTCGCCATGCCGGAACAAGCCGAGGGGGACCGCGTTGATGAAGAAGGTTGCCGCCGTGGGTGCGGCCGTTGTGCTGGGTTGGGCGCTGGGTACCGCGCCGGCGAACGCGTCGTCGAGCTACTGGCACCTGCAGAACGCCGCCACGGGCCATTGCCTGGACTACCGGGCCGACTACGGGCCCTACGCGACAGGGTGCAACGAGGGCGCATACCAGACCTGGCTGATGAACGACGCCATCGGCGAGCTCTCCGCACTGCGGCAAAAGGCGGGTGACAGGCTGTGTCTGGTCGCCCGCAACGGTCAGGCGACGATGAAGCCCTGCTCGTCCAGCGACCCGGCAGCTCTGTGGGATGTGCACGCCACCGCCGCGGGCCTGCAGCTGATCAACAACGTGACCAAGACCTGCCTGGGCGAGGGGTCAGGATCCATCGCCCACGTCACGCTCGTCAGGTGCACCGGCGGCGATTCCCAGCAGTGGAACGCCTACTCCTGACCGTTCGACACCTTGTGAATGCTCAGAGGGCGCCCGAGTCCGCTTCCGGTGGTCGCCTCGTCCGAGTTGGGTCAGATGCCTTGGCGGGCGAGGCGTCCGAGGTGGCTGCGGGTGACGTTCACGTCCGGGTCGTCCGTGGTAGGCGGTGCCTTGGTGGTGAGGACCAGAGGCGGGATCGATAATTCGGTGTTCTGGCCGCCCCTGAGGACGCAGGATGTGCGCATGACTTTGGCCACCCCCCTGCTGCACACCGCTCGCCTGCGACTGCGCTCCTTCACCGACGCCGACGCGGATCCCCTCTTCGCGCTGCACAGCAGCACGTACGTGATGCGCTACTGGGACTCCCCGCCGTGGACCGAACGGGCCCGCGCCGAGCGCTTCATCGCGGTGTGCCGGAAGATGGCGGACGAAGGCACCGGGGCTCGGGTGGCCATCGAGCGAGCTTCTGACGGGGCCTTCGTCGGCTGGTGCGGTCTGACCGGATGGAACCCGGACTACCGCAGCGCGTCCTTGGGCTATGTCCTGCACGATGCGATGTGGGGCCACGGCTACGCGACGGAGGCCGCACACGCCTTGCTGCAGTGGGCATTCGACACACTGGACCTCAATCGAGTCCAGGCCGAGGCCGATACACGCAACGTGGCATCCGCCCGGGTGTTGGAGAAGATCGGATTCGTGCGGGAAGGGACGTTGCGGGAAGACTGCATCGTGAATGGCGACGTATCCGACTCATGGGTGTTCGGGTTGATCAAGCGGGAGTGGCGGCCGTCAGCCGTGCCGATTCCAGGCAGCTAAGTGGACGTCAAGACCGCTTTAGGTAGCGGCCTCGTCCGGGTTGGGTGAGGAAGCCTTGGCGGGTGAGGCATCCGAGGCGGCTGCGGGTGATGTTGACGGTTGCCTCACCGGTGGACATGCCGAGGTGTTAGTGCGGTTACGCGGGCCCTGAATGCCCGTCCGGGGGGGCTGGTTGAAGGCGTTCACGACGGCCTGGTAGGCGGTGCTCGTCTCGGGCTGGTCGGGCTCGGTTGCTGCCGGTGCGGCCTCTGCGATGACCTTTCGGGCGGTGGCCAGGTCCGCGAGTCGGGGATCGGTCTCGACCAGGGGGCGGCGGTGAGGTGGTCGACCCGGCCGCGCCCCGGGGAGGTCCCTCAGCCGGCCCCGCCTCCCACCCGCACCAGCCCCAACTCATACGCCGCGATGACGGCCTGTGCCCGATCCCGTAGCTCCAGCTTCGCGAACAGCCGGTTGATATGGGTCTTCACGGTGTGATCCGTGATCGTGAGCCGGCCCGCGATCTCCGCGTTGGACAGCCCTCGGGCGATCAAGGCAAGCACTTCCGCCTCACGCGCCGTGAGCTCCCCCACCGAGTGGACCGGCAGTCGCGACGCCCGCGCATGCACGAACTCGCCGATCACACGCTTGGTGATCTCGGGCGAGAGCAGCGCGTTCCCGGCTGCCACCACCCGCACCGCGTGCAGCAGTTCGGGAAAGGTGGCGTCCTTGAGTAGAAAGCCGCCCGCCCCGGCGGCGAGCGCGTCGTACACGTACTCGTCGAGGCCGAAGGTCGTCAGCATCAGGACCTTCGTCGTGCCCCCGGACCCGGCCAGGATCTCGCGGGCCGCCTCGATGCCGTTCTTGTGCGGCATCCGGATGTCGAGGAGCGCGAGATCGGGCCGGGTCTCGGCGGCGACGCGTACCGCCTGCACGCCGTCCTCGGCCTCGCCCACGACCTCGATGTCCTCCTGGGTGCTGAGGAGGTTCACGAAGCCGGTGCGGACGACCGCCTGGTCGTCGGCGACCAGTGCCCTGATCACACCCGACTCCTTCGCCATGCCGATCACCGGGTCCCCCAGGGCAGCTCCGCCTCCACCAGGAAACCTCCGTCCGGGCCCGCGCCCGCACTGAGCCGGCCGCCGACCAGGGCCGCCCGCTCCCGCATCCCGGTCAGGCCGTGGCCCGTGCCGGAGCCTGGACCGGAACCCGGGCCCGGGCCGTCGTCGTGGATGCGCAGCGTGAGCAGCCGGTCGGCGCCGTAGTCGATCTCCACAACGGTACGGGCGTCGGGCGCGTGCTTGCGCGCGTTGGTCAGCGCCTCCTGGGTGATCCGGTAGGCGGACAGCTCCCACGCGGCGGGCAGCGACACCCGTTCCCCGGTGACCCTCAGCTCGGCCTCGCCGCCCACCGTCCGGTGCTGCGCGACCAGTTCGGCGAGGTGGTCGAGGGTCGGCTGCGGGGCGATGAGGGCCGTGTCCGCCTCGTCCTGGGGGGTGCGCAGGACACCGAGGAGGCGGCGCAGTTCGGCCATCGAGGAGCGGGCGGTGCCGGCGATCTGCTGGAAGCCGTCACGGGCCTCGGGGGTGAGTCCGGCAGTGGTGTACGTGGCGCTCTCGGCTTGTACGGCGATCATCGACACCGAGTGCGAGACGATGTCGTGCAGCTCACGGGCGATGGCGGCCCGCTCGGCCTCGGCGGCCTGCTGCCGCTCCATGGCGATCAACTGGGCCTGGGCCAGGTCCCGTTCCTTGCGGGTCTCCTCCCGGGAACGTACCGCGTCACCCATCATCACGGCCCCGAAGATGACCACGGTCAGCAGGAACGACTCGGCGAACAGACTGAGCGAGCCCTTTTCCCAGAGCGCGGGCACCGGCAGGTTCATCCGCGACCAGGTGTTGATGTGCACCAGGTTCACGCACAGGGCCCCCAGCGCGGCGCCCGCGACGGTCAGCGCGGGGTGCAGCACCCGGTCGCGGCCCAGGGTGTAGCAGCCGATCAGCCCGCTCGCCGTGATCGAGACGTACAGGTTGACGTCCCCGGCGAATCCGAGCAGCCCCGCGGCGACCGTGAGCACCGCGACGGGCGGGAACGACCGCCGCCACATCAGCGAGGCGCAGGAGACGAGGACTCCGATCGTGGTGGTCACGGATCCGGGAAAGGCGATCAGCTCCGCCACGGCACCGGCGGTCAGGAGACCGCCGGTGGCCCAGGGGTAGGCGGGCGCGGCGATCCAGGCGCGGAAGGGGTGTTGCAGGGACGTACTCATCCCTCCATGGTCCGTGCCGGCGCGCGTGCGCGCGTCACCGCACGGGTTGAGCCTGCGGCCGGATGTCATGCCACGGGTTGAGTCCCAGGTCCGGAGTCTCGGTTGACGTTCCACGACCTGCACATTCCTACCGTCGATGGACATGACGAAGATTCTTCAACGGTACGTACGCCACACCCAGTTCGTACATCACGTGCAGCACCAGCGGTACGAGCAGTACGAGCGGTACGCGTGGGCCGGCTGCGCGGTCGCCTCGCTGGGGCTCGCCCTGGTCTCGGATCTGGAGCCGCACCGGGTGTGGGGGGCGGTGGCGGGGGCGGGCTACGCGGTCGCGGCGCTCCTGGCCTGCGGTGCACGCTCCCGTCCCGCCGCCCGGATGGTCGCGGTGGCGGGGGCCGCTGTGGTGCCGCTCGCCTCGCTGGTGACGGCCGGGCTCGGGCAGCTGGAGGTCAGGGTCGTCGAGCGGTCGGGGCAGTTGTTGCTCAGGAACGGCAGCCCGTACGTCGCCGACCCTGCGGCCGTCGCCGACTTCAACCCCTACCTGCCCGGGATGGCACTCTTCGGTGTGCTGCCCGGGGACGCGCGCTGGTGGCTGGGCGGCGTGTTCGTGGCGGCCCTCGTCGCGGCCGGTCTGCACCGAGCCTGGCTGCTCGCCTGTCCTCTCGTCGCGCTGCCCCTCTCGGTGGGCGGGATCGACCTTCCGGTGGTCGGCCTGTTGTGCCTCGGCGTCGTACTCGCCGGGCAGGGGCGAGCGGGCCGCGCGGGGCTGGTACTGGGCGCCGCCGCCGCGCTCAAGTGGACGGCGTGGCCCGCGCTGCCCGTGGCAGCGGCGCTGATCGCCGTATGCGGGGGCGGCCGGCCCGTGCTGCGGTACGCGGCCGTGGCCCTGTCCACCGCGACGGCGGCGGTGCTGCCCTTCGCCCTCGCCGACCCCTGCGGCTTCTACCGAAACGTCATCGCCTTCCCGCTGGGCCTCACCGGCACCGCCTCGCCGGCCGCGAGCCCGCTGCCCGGGTATCTGCTCGCGACGTACGTCACCGGCGGCAGGGTGATCGCGCTCGCGCTCCTCGCGGTGAGCGCGCTGCTGATCGCGGTGTCACTGGGGGTCCGGCCGCCGCGGACGGCACGGGCGGCGGCCGCCCGGCTCGCGCTCGGCCTGGGCCTGGCGACGGCCCTGATGCCCGCGACCCGTTTCGGCTACCTGGTGTGTCCGCTGGTGCTCGGGGCGCTGGCGTACCCCAGGCCGCAGCGCGGCAGCACCACTGCCACCCCTGCCGCCCCTTCCAGGCAGGCGGCCCTCGTATGACACACAACTCCCGCCCTCGGACGCTGATCGTCACCAATGACTTCCCGCCCACGCAGGGCGGCATCGAAACGTTCGTCCGTGAACTCGCCGACCGTTTCCCACCCGACGAGGTGGTCGTCTTCACCTCGACACCGAGCCCCATCACGGCGCGGCGGGCACCCGACGAGTCCTTTCCGTACCCGGTCATCCGCCACCGGGCAGGCACCCTCCTGCCCACCCCCAGGGCCACCGCACACGCCGCATCCGTGGCCCGCCGGTACGGCTGCGACCGGGTGTGGTTCGGCGCGGCGGCGCCGCTCGGCCTGATGACGCGCCGGCTGCGGCAGACGACGGGCATCCGAACCGCCGTCGCCACCACGCACGGCCACGAGGTGTGGTGGGCCCGCACCCCCGGGGCCAGGGCCCTGCTACGCCGCATCGGCACGGACGTCGACGCCCTCACCTGGCTGGGCGCGAGCACCCGCCGGCCGATCGAGGCGGCCCTGGCTCCCGGGACCCGCACCGCTCGTCTGGTCCCCGGCGTGGACACCACGGCCTTCCATCCCTACCTGGACGGCGCGCCGGTGCGGGCCCGCCACGGCCTGGGCCGCCGCCCGGTGATCCTCTGCGCGGCCCGGCTGGTCCCACGCAAGGGCCAGGACACCCTGATCAGGGCGCTTCCCTGGATCCGCAGGGCGGTCCCGGACGCCATGCTCCTCCTGGTCGGCGACGGCCCTTACGCCCCAGCCCTACACCAACTCGCCCTGAGTGAAGGCGTCCTGGACTCGGTTGTCTTCGCGGGCGGCCACCCCCACCATGCCCTCCCCCGCTTCTACGCCGCCGCCGACGCCTTCGCCATGCCCTGCCGCACCCGCAGACGCAGCCTGGAGGTGGAGGGCCTGGGCATCGTCTACCTGGAGGCCGCCGCGGCCGGACTCCCCGTCCTGGCCGGCGACTCGGGCGGCGCCCCGGACGCAGTACGCGACGGCGAAACCGGCCATGTCGTCGACGGCCGCTCGGTAGCGGCGACATCGGACCGCCTGACCAGACTCCTACGCAACCCCGAACTCGCCCACCAGATGGGCGAGAAGGGCCACCACTGGGTCCGAACGCAGTGGTCCTGGGACCGCTCCTACGCGATTCTGGCGGAGCTGCTCCACTCAACGGGAGCAACAGGATGAGTGAGCGTCAGCCCCACCCGAACCACACAGCAGGCCGCCGGCCCGCTGTGTCTCACGAGGGCCGCCGCACAGTCACCGCCCCGTCGTCATTCGGCCACAGATATCGAGATCCCACCGCTGGTTGCAGAATCTCGCGGTCGGTGTCGGAGACCGTCCTCGTGACCTGCCGCTGCTGCTTCCGTCGTCCCACAGCGTCTCGGAACCGCTCGATCGCGCCGTGCCGGCGATGAGCTTTCCCGGGCTCCGCTCCGGACGGGCGGATCAGCGCAGTCCGGCAAAGAGATCGTTCTCGGGTACGGCCGCGCCGGTGGCGTCCTGGACACGTACGAACGTCTCCATGCCCATCAGCTCGCCGAACCTCTCCTTGCCCATCTTGAGGAAGAAGATGTTCTCGCCCTGACTGGCGTGCGCGGCCAGCGCGTCGAACTTCTGGCCGCTGAAGGCGGTGGTGTCCACCCACGTGGTGATCTCATCGTCGGGAAGGCCGATCTCGGCCAGCGCGGCGGCCTCGGCGGGATCCTGCTCCGGCATGTCCTCACCGAACTCGCGCATGATCTCGCCGAACCGCTGCATCCCCGAGCGGGGCATCGTGGTCCAGTACACCTTCGGGGTCAGCTCGGTCATCTCCAGCGCCGCCATCGTGATGCGGTGGGCCTGGATGTGGTCGGGGTGGCCGTAGAAGCCGTTCTCGTCGTAGGTGACGACCACATCAGGTCGGTAGTGCCGCATGAGTTCCGCGAGTCGGGCCGCGCCTTCCTCCACGGGGGTCTGCCAGAAGGATCCGGGGGCGTCGTTGCCCGGCCAGCCCATCATCCCGGAGTCGGCATAGTCCAGCATCTCCAGATCGCTGACCTTCAGGACGTCACAGCTCGCCTCGAGTTCTTGACGGCGCATCAGGGCGACCGCCGCCGGATCGTGCCCGGGATCGCCGGGCTTGACACCCCCCGGTCCGTCACCGCAACCGCCGTCGGTACAGGTCACGAGAACCGTGCGGATGCCTTCCGCCGCGTACCGCGCGAGGACCCCTCCGGTTCCAGTGGCCTCGTCGTCGGGGTGGGCGTGCACTGCCATGAGCGTCAAAGGGCGGTCAGTCATGAAACAGTCCTCCAGCAGAAATACGTCTTGGTACGAGTGCGCGGCCGGCGTGCCGCGATCCTGGGGCCCGGATCCTGACAGGGCGGACGGACTTTATGGTCTCCGTCTTCCCCACCCCTACGGCGCCGGTCCCTCGGTCAAGGCAACCGCGCCGACCGGCCCGGCTGTTCCCGGCGCGGCCGCCTTGCCGTGGCCAGCGCTCTCGAACGACCTGATTTCGCGGAAGTCCCGTCCGCGATGGACGGCGGAGCGCCGCAGAAATCGCCAACAGTATCCGCCGGAGATCGCCGTCTCCTTGGTGTTGCGATGTGGAAAGCCCCGAACCCGCCCTCGCCGCCTCGGATCTGCACGTGGTGATGTGCTGTGCGATGTGCACCATTACCTGTACGCGGTGCTGAGCTGCACTGTTGATTGGGGAGTCGAACCCCCGCGTTGCTCTTCACGCGCCAGGAGTGGGCTGGAAAACCGCCGGCCCTCGGTGTGTGCACGCCTCCGAAACTGCTACCTGCTCCACATCGTCCCAGCTTGCTGGACTACTCAGTCCAGCAAGTCGACCTCCCAGTTCGTACGCTGGATCCGCACGTCGACCTCGCGGATCTCCCGGGCGAGGACATCCGCCTGACCGCGCAGTTCCGCGACCGGAAGCGCGGAGAGCATCATCAGCTCGGACCGGAGCTGCCGGCCGTATCCCCGCTCGCCCTTACCTGCCGCCGCGTCCGCCGCCGCGGTGACCACCGCGTGACGCAACCGCAGGACATCCCGGCGTGCGAGGGCATCGGTGAGCGTGCCGTCCGGACCCATCTCCACGGTGGCATTGGTCCGGTTGATCCGCCGGATCAGCATTTCCAGAGCGTCCAGCACCTCACCGGCCTCAGCCAACAGCTGAGCCGCATCCTCGGCGGGCGTCTCCCCCTCCTGGTACCGCGCACTGCTGACGACACGCGCTCGCAGCTGTTCCACACGGCGCGTCGCCTCCGCACGTTCTGCCAGTGCCTCGGCAAGCTTCACTGTCTCCACCTCCCCCTCCATGAGCCCGCACGAGTATACGAGTGCGAACCGGCTCATACGCACCTGCATTTTGCTCCACCGCGGCCCTGACCAGCCGCTGGAGTGAGAGCGGACAGCCACTCGGAGCGCCACAAAGGGGAATCCGACAGCACGAACGAAAACGACTGGGCATCCGACAGTCTCAGCGCGAGGAGACATGCATCTCTCAGCGCCACGCCGGATCCGACTTCCACCTGGCACCAGCCGTGAGATTTCGACACGAAATTCGAAAACCCTACAGCTGATGGTGTCGTGTCTCGCGGCTCGTGTCACATCCCGCCGCTGTGACTTGGGGCCTGGCACGTGGTGAGACAGGGTTGGAACCCGCTGGGCTCGTCACTCGTCATCGCCGTCGAAGTCGTGGGGCGGGATGGTCCATCGCATCACCATCTCGCCCGCCGCGTCGGCTTCGAGCGTGACCGGATAGACCTAGCCGGCGTCCCGCTCACCGCGGTGCCTGATCGAGTGGTCTCCCTGGTCCCATTCGATGCCGAGCACCTGACAGCCGCCGACGTCGATCGAGCCGACGTGGAGCGGATGGTGCCACCCGGCCCGCTGGAAGCGGTGGAAATCGGTGTGCTTGTCGACCGAGACCATGAGGCCCTTGCCATGGAGGCGGTCGCGCCAGGCGGTGAGTTCGGCCGCACATGCGGCCGCCTCAGCCACCGGGAGGTCCAGCCACCCGTGTGGCCCGTCGACGCCGTACTGCGCGATCCGCTCACCACCGAACTGCGCATGCGCGTCGTCCGCGTACAGGCCCCAGTAGAAGACATCTGCGAGCCCGTCGGCCGGCTCGTCGTCCATTCCCGTCCACGCGTCCAACCCTGCGGCGTCGCCGACAACCATGCCGCACCGGTCGACGGGCAGGTCCCCGAGCCGGACCGGTTCCGACCCCTCCGTGGTACCGGGCCGGAGAAGACCGAGGCTGATCTCCAAGGTCGCGATCGTCGGTTCCCCGTCGAACGGAGACAGCGAGGTGCTGGCCCGTACTTTCAAAGGACAATCGGCCGCCGCCGGGACCGCTACCGCCTCGCACAACCACTCACGAAGGTGGCCCCCTCCGTTTGCCGCAGCCGTCCTTGCGCGTTCGGACAGGGGCTGACCCAGATCTCGCCACTGGTCGATCCCCCCGGCCATGCCAAGCACCAGCACACCAGAGGGCGCATTGACCGTTCCCAGGTCGACGAAGGTCTCAGACATGCGCCGATTGTCTCTGCCCTGGACAACAAGTGTCCGCGCGGGGTGTCGGGTGCCCGCCGCTGGGGTTGCGGTGTCTCACGGCGGTGTCGCGCCCGACAGTCGTTCCGATACAACGACTTCGCAAGCTGCTACGAGGCCCCCGCACGTGCCCAATCTCGCAGATTCGGTCCGGGCGCCCCTTCGGCGTTCGTCCCGGGCCCAGTCTGGCTCGTTGCTCGACCGGCCGGGTCAGCAGCCGACGGTCAGGCGACAGCCGGCTGAACCGTCAGGGTTCCATCAGCTGTGTTGATCGTGGCCGCAGTGCCGAGTGGGATGGTCGGAGGGTGTGGCCCGTGTCCGGCGGGGAGTCCGCCGAGGACAGGAACGCCCAGGCGAGTCAGTCGGTCGCGCAGGACGTCTGCGATGCCCCATCCACCCAGGGTCGGGTCATCGGCGTCCTGGTCGAAGCCGAGGAACTGGCCGAGCGCGATCCCGTGCAGCCCGTCCAGAGCCCCGCTACGGGTCAGCTGGGTCAGCGCGCGGTCGACCTCCCCCAGCCCTGTCCCTCTCTTGTGTTCGAGAAAGAGGATGGCCCCCCTGAGGCTCGGCAGACCGGCTCCGGCCTCGGTGCGGATCGCGTCGAGGTTGCCGCCGAGCAGGACACCGGTCGCGGTGCCGTCGACGGTGACGGCCGCGCTGGCCTGGCTGGTGTCCCGGTGGATGATGACGGGATCAGTGGTCATCAGCGCGCGGCGGACGGCGTCGGCTGATGCAGGCCCGCACCATGCGTCGCTCGCGTTGGGGAAGGGGCCGTGCAGGCAGGACAAGCGGCATCGGGCCCAGAGGGCGAGGTGGAGGTGGGTGATGTCGCTGAAGCCGACCACCGGTTTGGGGTCGCGGCGCAGCGCGTCGGTGTCGAGGTCGTCGACAATGCGGTAGGTGCCCTTGCCGCCCATGGCGGCGAACACTGCGCGGACCCCCGGGTCGCCGAATGCGGAGTTCAGGTCGAAGACGCGATCCTCATCCCGACCGGCCATATACCCCCATTGGTCAAAGACGTGCTCGCCCACCTCGGCCCGAAGCCCCCATGACGTCAATACCTCAACGCCACGAGCGACATGCTCGCGGCTGGGGGGACAGGCCGGAGCGACGATCCGCACCCGGTCCCCTTGCCGTAACCGCGGCGACCTCAAGATCTGGTGGTTGTCGAAGGTGTTCATGCCGTGATCTTCCTATACTCACCGATGCCTTCATCAGGCCCCGGATCAAGCCACGAGGCGTCCACAGCGCTCGGTCTGCCACCCATTGGCATCCACAACCTCGCGGAGCGGGAGCGTGTCACCGCGGCTCGGAAGACGTGGACGACTTCCGTGAGTGCCAAGGTGCCCCGTCCGTTCGCGTATTCGTCCAGTGCCGCGTGCCCGGCCTCGCCCGCGCGAGCAGGTGCCGCCGGTGTGGCCGGCGATGGTTCGTTCACCGAGAGGGATCGTGGCCAGGAGATCAGGCCCTGTGCAATGCCGGCCGGGACGGCTTACTAACCGAGGACCGGGACATGGCACGCCGCTGACGCAGTGGCCATCGCCTGGTCAGTCAGGATGTGGTCCGGATAGCCCATCAGTCCGTCCGGCCCATGCGGTCGACGAGATTGTCGCTGTGATTCCTCTCGACCAGCCCAGAGGAATCACAGCGAGGTGTTCCGGAGAGTGAAAGCCGTTCCGCCTGCCACCTCAGTACTGTGACTTCGCATGACCGACACCGAGATCGAGATCACCGCAGACCTGGTCCGCGACCTGCTGCAGGAGCAGCATCCAGACCTTGCAGGGCTGGCCATCCGCGAAGTGGCGGGCGGCTGGGGCAACCAGATGTGGCGTCTCGGGGACGAGTTGGCCGTCCGCATGCAGCGCATGGACCCCACCCCGGAGCTTCAGCTCAAGGAGCGGCGGTGGCTACCTGTGCTGGCCCCGCGCCTGCCACTCCCGGTGCCGACCCCGGTGCGGTTCGGCGAACCGTCCGAGCGCTTCGCCAAGCACTGGACCGTTATGACGTGGGTTCCCGGCGAGCCGCTGGACCACGGTTCGATCAGCCGCGGCGACCACGCGGCCGACACGCTGGCGGGCTTCCTCCGGGCGCTCCATGTGGAGGCGCCTGCCGAGGCACCGATAGCTACGGACCGTGGTGCCCACCCCAGGAACTGCACGGACGGCTTCGAGAACTTCTTCCAGGCCGTCGCCCTCGGCGGCATCGCTGCCGACGTCCGCGCCGTCTGGGACGACGCCGTGGCGGCCCACCCGTGGGAGGGCCCGCCGTTGTGGGTGCACGGCGACCTCCATCCCGCGAACGTCGTCGTCTCGGACGGAACGCTCTCCGGCATCGTCGACTTCGGTGACATGTTCGCCGGCGACCCGGCATGGGACCTCGCCGCCGCATGGGTGCTGCTCCCCCGCTGGTACGGCCTCACGGTTCTTCGGCACGTACGCGCACGCAGACGAGGCAGCGATCCGGCGCGCCCGCGGGCTGGCCGCGATGAAGAGCCTCTTCCTGATACTCATGGGGCAGAACGGAGACCGGGGCCTTCCCGGCGGCAAACCGCACTGGGGACCCGTGGGCCGGGCGGCACTCGACCGTGTCCTGAAGGGTGTTTGATCCGCGCTTCTTCGCTCGTCGTTGATGGCCCGTTGTCGCACGCGGCTCGAACTGGGCGAGGCTTTTCGCAGTTCACCGGACGTGGAAGCGGCCTTCGGCTGGTCCATTGCTCCGGCACCCGCCCGAAGAGTTGTCTCGGACGTTTTCAGCGGGAGCAGTCGGTGAGGTGCTGCCGCCGAAGGATCAGTAATGTGCGCCGCGCGGTTCCTATTGCGGGCAGCCGCCGCCGCACAGGATGGTGACCGTGTCGTCCTCGTCGGCTGGCGAGGCTGCCGCGCTCTGTGTTGACACGGGCTGCCTGTGGCTGTCCCAGGGGGTCGGGCTCATGATGCCGACGGTTACCGCAGCCACAACGGCCGCGAGTCCTGCATGCTTCCATACCCTCATCAGGTTCTCCCCGCGTTGACTATCACCAGTCTCCGGCCTGGCCCCCAGCATGGTGATGCTTCCGATGACCTTCGAAGTGTCGGCACAAACGGAAGTAGGGAGACGCACCTTGCCGAACCGCTGTATTCAGACAGGTGAAGTCGGCCCGAGGTGAACTCCGGCCTGCCAGGCCGGCAGACTGTCGCGCACCGCCGAACCCCCGACCAGGCCCTCCCGCGCGGTCACTCGCTGCCCCGTGACACCGAACCTTGAGCGCGTGCCATCGAAGATTGAGCGGCGCGGGTCACGCCCAGCGGGATGGCAAGCCCGATGAGCGGGGATCACCCGCAGCGGCGGACCGTCGTCAGCCGTCCTGAGCGGGAAACACCTCGTCGACGGCGCGGCGCAGTGTTTCGCGGACAGCCTTGGCGTTGTCGAGTTCGGCGGCCTGGAACGCGCCGTCATGGAGCAGGACGAGGACGCGTGCGGCGTGGTCGGGGTCGGGGTGTCCCATGGCGGCCGAGAGGTCGCGCAGCACGCCGAACAGCCAGGTGCGCTGGTCGTCGATGACCGCGCGCACCGGGTGCGTGCGGTCGGGGTATTCGGCGGCGGCATTGAGGAACTGGCAGCCGCGGAAGCCGTCTTCGAGGGTCGCGTCGCCGAGTACGGCCATGACCGCGCGGAGTGCCTCGCGCGGCGTCTTGCCCTGCCGCGCCTGTCCGACCGCGTCCCGGATCTGTTCGGCGGTGGCCGTGAGGTAGGCCGAGACGAGGTCGTCCTTGCTGGGGTAGTGCCGGTAGAAGGTGGCACGCGTGACCTTGGCCTCGGTGACCAGGCGGTCGATGCCCACGGCCTGGATGCCCTCCGCGTAGAAGAGGCGGGACGCGGTGCGCAGCAGCCGGTCCTTGGGGTGCAGCTCCGAGACGGTCGTCATACACCCATCGTAAAGAAAGACCAGTCGTTCTCGACTGTCGCCCCCGTCACGTTGCAGCGCCCCAAGTAGAACGACTAATCTCTCTCCCAGAAAGACCGATCGTTCTCCCTGGGAGGAATGGAACTCATGAGCACCACCCCCACCATCGTTCTCGTCCACGGCGCCTTCGGCGACTCCGGCATGTGGAAGGGAGTCATCGCCAAGCTCCAGGGGCAGGGCTACGCCACTGTGGCCGCGGCGAACCCGCTGCGCGGCCTGGAGTCCGACGCACAATACGTCGCCACCGTCACCAAGGCCGTGAACGGCCCGGTCGTCCTGGTCGGCCACTCCTATGCCGGCGCGATCATCACCCGCGCGGCCCGCGAGGCGTCGAACGTCGAGGCCCTGGTCTACGTGGCCGCCTTCCAGCCCGACGAGGGCGAGAGTGCCCTGGAGAACGCCTCCCGCTTCCCCGGCGCCAAGATGGGGCCGGACACCACCATCGCCATCGAGCACGAGGGCGAGCCGGAGCTGCGCATCCTGCCCGAGCACTACCAGGACGTCATCGCCGGCGACCTGCCCGCCGAGACCACCCCTGCTCATCGGCAGCGCTCTCTTCGGGCTCATCTCGACGGCCGCGGCCTTCGCCGGCTCACCCGGCGAACTCATCGCGGCCCGTGCCCTGTTGGGCGTCAGCGCTGCCGTGATCATGCCGTCCACACTGTCGATCCTGCGCAACGTCTTCGCCGACCAGCGCGAGCTCGCCATGGCCATCGCGGTCTGGTCCGCCGTGGGCGCGGCAGGCGCGGCGGCGGGCCCGATCGCCGGCGGGCTGCTGGTGGAGCACCTCGGCTGGCAGGCGGCGTTCTGGTCGGCCGCGCCCGTGATCGCACTGTGCCTGCCGCTCGTCGCGGCGCTGGTGCCCGAGTCCCACGGCTACCGCGAAGGCCGGTGGGACGTACTGAGCGCACTGCTGTCGCTGGGCGGCATCTTCTGCGTGGTGTACGCGATCAAGGACACCGAACACGGCGTGTCCTCGACCACGCTCACCGCGCTCGCCGTCGGCGTCACCCTGCTGAGCGTCTTCGTCCACCGCCAGCGGCGTCTGGCACACCCGCTGCTCGACCTGACGCTGTTCGCCGACCGTCGCTTCGTCATCGGTGCGATGTGCGTCCTGCTGGGCATGTTCGCGCAGTTCGGGCCGATGTTCTTCCTCAGCCAGAGGTTCCAGCTCATCCAGGGATTCGGCCCCATGACCACAGGCCTGGCCCTCGTCCCAATGATGCTTGCCGCACTGCTCGCCACCACGGTGACGACCAGGCTGATGCCGCGCATCGGCCTGCGCTCCACGCTGGTCACCGGGTTCGGTACGGCCGTCGTCGGCCTGCTCAGGTAATGCCAGACCTGTGCGGCCGTGACACCATTCACGATCACCTCGTTGGAGACGAAGTGCCGTGGGCCCCCTCGCCCAGCAGAACATCCTCAGCCGCGTCGAGGACCTTGTCGCGTGCACCGGCCATGGTGGAGACCTCCGCTCTCGTGTACCGGTTGATCACCGTGGCTGGCGAGATTCGGCAGCCGGTGGGGTGGCTGACGTCCGCCTCGACGACTACGACGCCGTGTACGTCCTGGGCGGTCTCGTGGCCTGCGGCCGTGAACGCCTCATGGGGACCACGGCCTCGTAGGCCCACAACCCGGTCTGGTGCTGGGCTCCGTCGGCCAGCCTCCACCCGTCGGCGCCCGTCATCACGAAAGGGATCTTCGCCATGTGTTTCTCCCTGCTCCAGGCTGCGTCGTCGCCACTCGGGTGGGTTGCCAGCGCTCGGTGTCGTCCGACGGTAGGACGCTCACTCATCGGTTTGCCAATAGGCAACTCGATATCTGGCATCGGATTGCCGATGGCCCTGGGCAGTACGCTGGTGCCCGTGAAGAACCAGACAGCCGCCGCAGTCACGGCCCCCGTGGTCAGCGGTAAGCAGGTCCCGCCGCACGCGGACCTGAACCTGCTGCGCACCTTCCTCGTGGTGTACCGCTCGGGGTCGTTCACCGCGGCGGCGCCTCGGCTCGCGCTGTCCCAGCCGACCGTGACCGCACAGATCCGCGCCCTGGAGCAGCAGACAGGACGTGACCTGTTCACCCGGCTTCCGCGCGGGGTGGAGCCCACGCCGTACGCGCACGAACTCGCCGGGCAGATCGCCGGTCCGCTCGACGCGCTGGCCGGGTTGGAGGACGGCGGCTCAGTCGCGGCACCAGTGCACCTGGCGGGGCCGTCGGAGTTGCTGTGCGTACGGGTGCTGCCCGCGCTGGTCCCCCTCGTCGCCGACGGAGTCCAGTTGCGGGTCGCCCAGGGCCTGCCCGAGCCGCTGCTGGAGGAGATGCGCACCGGACGGCATGACTTGGTGATCACGACCCGTCGGCCGCGCGGCCGGGCCCTCGCGTCGGTCGCGCTCGCCGACGAGGAGTATCTGTTGGTGGCAAGCCCCGCCTGGGCCGAGCGCGTCGCCGGGCAGGTGGAGGCGGACGACCTGTGCGCGGCACTGCGCGAGATCCCCATGGTCACGTACGCCGAGGACCTGCCGATCGTCCGCCGCTACTGGCGTACGGTCTTCGGCAAGCCGCTCACCACTCGCGCCGCTGTCACCGTGCCCAACCTGTACGCCGTGCTGTCCGCGGTCAACGCGGGCGCCGGCGTCAGTGTGCTGCCGCGCTCGCTGTGCCAGGAGTACCTCGACGACGGCCGCCTCATGCTCCTCCACGAAGCGGAAGAGACGCCGCTCAACACCCTGTTCCTCGTGCAACGACCGGGCTCCGAGGCCAACCCCGACGTGATTCGGGTGCGTGACATGCTCCGGAGCGTCGCCCGCCGTTGGTAGCCGCGTTACGGGAACCGGGCAGCGAAGAAGGGGAGGCGGACGAAGCAGAGGCGGACGAAGCCAGCAAGCCCCAGTCAGGGGGCTCTGGTTCGTCGCTTCGTCGGGAGGCTGGTCGAGCCAAGCGGTATGGCATCCCCGCGCGCCCAGCGAGAGGGCCGGACGCGCTCGGGAAGGCGATCGCAACCCAGAGGGGGGTCACTTCACGGTGTATCCGCCGTCGACGACGGAAGAGTGCCTGATCGACGCCGCATCAGTGGACGGTGAAGCCGCCATCGACGGGAAGAGCTGTTCCGGTGACGAAGCTGGCGCCGGGGCTGCACAGCCACAGGACGGCTGCCGCCACCTCGTCCGCTCGTCCCAACCGGCCGATGGGCTGTTCCTTGATGATCCCGGCCATGGCCTCGGCCTGGTTCTCGACCATGTCGGCGACCATCGGGGTGTCGATGACGCCGGGGCACACTGCGTTGATGCGGACGCCTCGGGGCGCGTACTCGACCGCGGCGCTGCGGGTCAGGCCGATGACGCCGTGCTTGGAGGCGTGGTAGGCCGCACGCTCGGGCAGCCCGACGAGCCCGCCCAGGGACGAGCAGTTGACGATGGCGCCGCTGCCCTGCTCTCGCATCTGTCGCAGTTCGTGCTTCATCGCCGCCCAGACGCCGCGCAGGTTGACGGCGTTGACCCGGTCGAAGGAGTCGGCCGTCTCGTCGGCCGCGTCGGTCGGCGGCACCTGGATGCCCGCGTTGTTGAACGCCATGTCCAGACGGCCGTACTCCGTCACCGCGCGCCGCACCGCCACGTCCACTTGCTGTTCGTCGGTGACGTCGCAGACGACTCCGATCGCCCGCCCTCCGCGGCCGGTGATCTCCTCGGCAGCCTTGTGGACGGCATCGTGGTCGAGGTCGGCCAGAACCACGGCGGCGCCCGAGTCGGCGAACGCGTGGGCGGCGGCCAGGCCCATGCCGGAGGCGGCGCCGGTGACCAGGGCCACCTGCCCCGAGAAGTCGTAGGTGGGGTTCATGGTGTGTCCCGTCGAATCAAATGGGGTCCCGCAGCCTGCCCAGGACCTTCGAGGTCCCGGGCGAGCGCGGCCGGAACTGGTGCGTGAGAGGTCAGGGCTTCAGGAGGGTTTTGATGGCGCGGCGCTCGTCCATCGCCTTGTAGCCCTCGGCGGCCTGATCGAGCGGGAGTGTGAGGTCGAAGACCTTGCCCGGGTCGATTTCGCGGTCCCAGATGAGCTGGATCAGCTCGGGCAGGAACCGGCGCACCGGAGCGGGGCCGCCGTGCAGGTGCACCTCGGCGAAGAACAGTTCCTCACCCGGCAGCTCCACCCCGTGCGCCACACCCACGTATCCCACGTGTCCGCCGGCGCGGGTGGAGCGGATGGCCCGCATCATCGATTCCTGGGTGCCGACGGCCTCGATCACGCTGTGCGCGCCGTATCCGCCGGTGAGCTCCTTGATCCTGGCCACGCCCTCGTCGCCGCGCTCTGCGACGATGTCGGTCGCGCCGAACTCGAGGGCGAGTTTCTGCCGCGACGCGTGCCGCGACATGGCGATGACGCGCTCCGCGCCCAGCTGCTTCGCGGCCAGGACAGCGAGCAGGCCGACAGCACCGTCACCGACCACGGCCACGGTCTTACCCAGCCCGGCCTCAGCGGCGACGGCGCCGAACCAGCCCGTTCCGAGCACATCGGAGGCGGCGAGCAGCGAGGGGATCAGGTCGTCGTCCGGCATCCCGGGGGTGGCGACGAGGGTGCCGTCGGCCAGCGGCACCCGCAGGTACTCCGACTGCGCCCCGCCGACGCCGACATACTCGGCGTGCGCGCACCGCGACTGGTAGCCGGCCTCGCAGATCTCACAGGTGTTGTCCGAGGCGAAGAACGACCCGACGACGAAGTCACCGACCGCGAGGCTCCGCACCTCGTCGCCGATCTCGGTGACCACGCCGACGTACTCGTGCCCCATCGGGGACGGCTGTGTCACCTCGTTGATCCCGCGGTAGTCCCACAGGTCCGAACCGCACACGCAGGCGGCCGACACGCGGATGATCGCATCCGTCGGCGCCACGATCGTGGGGTTCTCGCGCTCTTCCACCCGGACATCGCCCGGGCCATGAATGACAGCTCCACGCACTGGCAGCAATCCTTTTCACAGATTTTTCTGGGGTTCCTCCTCACCGTCCCTCGTCTCGCGGATGCCTGCCAGGCACTCTCAGGGACCCCCACATCAGGAACAGGCGTCCTAGCCTTTCAGGCATGGAGTTTCAGCAGGAGATCAGGGGCTTCCTCATGAGCCGCCGGGCGAGGATCACGCCCGAGCAGGCCGGGCTGCCCTACGTCGGAGGTGACCGTCGCGTCAAAGGACTGCGGCGCGAGGAGGTCGCGATGCTCGCCGGCCTCAGCGTCGAGTACTACACCCGTATGGAGCGGGGCCAGCTCGGCGGCGCGTCCGAGAGCGTCCTCGACGCGATCGCCCGTGCGCTGCAACTCGACGACGACGAGCGCGCCCACCTGTACGACCTGGCACGCAACGTCGCACCCGGCTCACGCCGCAAACGCCCCCAGCGCACCTCCCCCATCACCGCGTCGGTGCAGCAGGTCCTCGACTCCATGAGCGTGCCCGCCGTGGTGCAGAACGGCCGCCTCGATCTCCTCGCGGCCAACGACCTGGGCCGCGCTCTGTACGCCGACCTCTTCGCCATGGCCCAGCAGCCACCGAACTACGCCAGGTACGTGTTCCTCGACCCGCGTGCCAAGGATTTCCACGCCGACATCGACGAGGCGAAGAACCAGCTGGTCGCGATACTCCGCGCGACCACCGGGCGTGATCCGCTGGACCAGCAGGTGACCGCACTCATCGGCGAGCTCTCCACGCGGAGCACCGATTTCAGCACCCTCTGGGCCAATCACAACGTGCGCCGCCACGCGCGCGGACGCAAGGTCGTCCACCACCCGGCCGTCGGCAGGATGGACCTCGCGTACGACGACTTCGCGCTGCCCGGCGACCCGCACGTGTCCATCACCACCTACACCGCGGATCCCGGTACGCCCAGCGCTGACGGTCTCGCCCTGCTGGCGACCTGGGCCGATACGCGGAAGCAGCCGCAGACCAGCAGCGACGAAGCACGCCGTACTCGCCCCCGTACCCCTTAGGTGTTCGATCTCCTCGGCCGATCACCTCCGCCCTCCGCAGCCCACCGCGAGGGCGTGGTCAGCAAGCCCGAAGCCGAGTACGGCGGTGGGCTCAGCGCCAGTCGTCGATCACGTAGGCGTCCGGATGGCTGTAGCCAGGTTCATTGGGCCTGTGCATGGTCACGCCCTGCAGCCAGGTACGGAAACCGCGGTCGACCATGCGCCGGTAGGCATCCTGGCGGGCCAGGTTCATTCCGGCGTCCAGTTGCCCCAGTCCCTTCTCGGTGGCCAGCTGCTCGCACGCGTTCAGCAGCCGTTCGAACCGCTCCGCGGCGTCCGGGCCTGGGCGTACGGCGCCGAATTTGACGAAGCACACGTCCTCACCGGCCTCCGACCCCGCCCCGCAGTGGCAGACAGCCAGAGCGTCGAGGCCGGAGTCGGCGCCCTCGAGGAGGATGGTGTCACCGAGCCCCTGCGCCTGCGTGGCCATGATCTCGCGCTCCAGGCTCAGGCCCTCGTACACAGCCCCCGTCAATGCGCGACTGAGGCTCAGCGCGTCGGGCCGCTCAGCGGCGGTCAGCTCGCCGTAGAGCACTCGGCCGGGGACTGTGACACTGACAGCGACCTGTTTCTTCATGATGGCTGTCAGGAATCGGGGCCAGAAACCGTACCGGCGGTAGAGCTCCATGTGCTTGGGACTGTGCGAGAAGGTGAACAGGCCGAGGTGACGGTTCTCCCAGCTGTCGAAGCAGGCCATGACCGGTTCCATGAGGCGCCTGCCGATGCCCTGGTCCCACAGATCCGGGCGTACGGTCAGCGGGCCGAAGAACCCGACGCTGCCCCAGTTGGCGGCGAAGTTCGATCCGACGACCTCGCCCTCGACGGTCGCCGCGAAGGCCGCGTGTGGATCCGCCGCCCAGCGGGTGCGGACATAGTCGGCACTCCCGAAGAACGTCTCCGGTTCAGGAACCCCGAGGAAGGTCCCGAAGGCGACCCTGAAGATCTCGTCGGCCCGGTCCAGGTCCGACTCGACCAGCGGGCGGACCGACACCGAGGCGGCGACACCCGTTCGCTTCGCTGCGGGCATGATCGCTCTCCTTTCCGCCCCCGCTTCCATCGCACCACGGACGCGCGCCGCGGGCGAAGCGACGGGTCCGGCGGTACCTCGCGGATCGAGCGGCCACGTTCCCCGACGACCGGGCGGCCGTCTTCGGGCCGATCGACGACCCGCTGGGCCCCGGTCCGCCGGGGGTCTCCGGGGAGCCGGAGGAGCGCCGGCTGTGCCCACTCCCCCATGGGTACGCGAACCGGCGGAGGCACCGTCCATACGCGATGGCCTCTCGCAGCCGGCTCCGTTCGTTTTCAGCAGCGGCGTTCGTCTGATTGCTTGAGCAGCGGTGGCCCGTGAGTCATGAGTATGGGCAGAGGAAACGGCTTTGCGCCCTGTGTGATCGGCATGGATGCTGACTCGCCGGAGGTACTGAAGATGCTCAGCGTTGTGTTGAAGCTGTCAGCCCGTGATTTGGTGCATGCGGACCTGGCGTCGTGCGGGTGGGCAGGGTCTGACCACCACCTGGCCGGCGTCGCCGAGCAGTTGGAACGTGTCCGGACCGGCGAGGTCGACTACCTTGCGGTCTGCCCTGCAACGGACATCCCTGTGGCGAAAGGCGGCGTCGACTACCAAGTCAAGAAGGGGGTCGGCACTTTGTGGCAGCTTGCAGTCCATCCCGCATTGCAGTCGTGCGGGATCGGCACGTTCCTTGTCGAAGCCGCAGAACTGCGGATCAGAAACCGCGGTCTGCGGCAGGCCGAACTCGGTGTGGAGGAAAGCAACCCCCGGGCACGTGCGCTATACGAAAGGCTGGGTTATGTCGCATATGATCGTCAGCCGGACTCGTGGGACGAGCAAGCCCCTGACGGATCGTTGCGCCGCTACGAAACGATGTGCACGTTGATGTGGAAGGAACTCACGTAGGCTCCGGGATCTCTCAGTGGACGCAGCATCCCGAGGTCATGTAGTCATCAGATCCGGGGGGCGCCGTCCTCGCGAACGGCGCGTCACCGACGCGGCACTATCTCGGGTCATCGCCAGGGCTCGGGGCATCGCCGGGGTCAGGACCGTGCCACCAGGTCGGCTCAGGTGGGAGCCCGTTGGGGAACCGTGGGCCTTCGACGAGTCCGGACCGGCCGAGTGGCCCCTGGATGCGTCGACAACGCCTGTCCAAGAGTCCTGCCGTAACGAGGCATGCCGTACGAGCATCACGGTCGGTTCATTCCGCGGAGGGGACCGACGGGGTTTTGGGGGTGATTTCCTCAAGCGCCATCAACACGCGGGCGAGGGCAGGATTCTGTGACTGGCGGGACCACAGCAGATGCAGTTCCACCGGCTCGGGGATATGCGTGGCCAGTGGCACGAAAGCGACGCCGGGGATCCGGAGCAATGCGGCGGAGGCAGGGACAAAGGCGATACCCCGGCCGGCGGACACCAGCCACAGCATCGTGAGTACCTGACTGACGCTGTGCACCACGCGTTCCTGTGCCAGCGGCACCAGGCTCACCATGAGATCGTAGAAGTACCGGGCCTTTTGCTGCGAGTGGAAAATCAAAGGCTCCTCGGCGAGGTCCTCGGCACTCACGGGCCGCTCCCATTCCGTCAGTCTGTGCTCCACGGGCAGCGCGAGAAGCAGAGCCTCACGGTGCAGCAGCCGGGAGGCGAAGAGTTCGGCGTCGAATGGTGGGCGGGCAAGGCCCAGATCGAGGTCCTCGCCGGCCAGCGCTGCGATCTGTTCACGTGTGACCATCTCGTAGAGCTCGATGCGCACTTCCGGCAGCCGCTGTTCCAGCAGGTTGAGGATGCGGCCGAGCGTGCCGAACGTCGAAGCCGCAGTGAAGCCGAGGCGGACCACCCCGCGCGATCCCGAGTGGATGCGCTGTGCCAGATCCGGCGCCGCCTCGGCGATTGCCAGAATGCGCCGCGCCTCGACGAGAAAGGCCTCACCGGCCGGAGTCAACGCCACCCGGCGGTTGTCACGATGGAGTAACTGAACGCCGACGGCCGCCTCGAGTTTCTGTATCTGGCGGCTGAGCGGGGGCTGGGTCATACGAAGTCGCGCGGCTGCCCTGCCGAAATGCAACTCCTCGGCCACGGCCACCAATCCGCGGAGTTGGTCCAAGGTATAGCCCATGCAAAAAAGGTATCAGTCCATGCACGAACGGAGTTGGACAAGCATGAAAGGTGATCATAGGCTGCGCGACACCGTGATCCCGGCATGCCCCACCCCATCAAGCTTGCGGAGGAACTCATGCGGAACAGGCTTCGGGTGCGGCGCCGCATCGCGGTGGCGGCCACGTTCGCCGCCGTGCTTGCTCTGGCCGGCTGCGGCGGGAACGTCGGGGAGCAGGAGACCGGGGACGACTCCTCGTTCCCGGAGCGTGGAATCAACCTCCTGGTCGGTCAGGACGCCGGTGGCAGCACCGACCTGACTGCGCGCGCGGTCGCCGATCCCGCGGGCGGCGACCTCGGTCAGACCGTCACCGTACTCAACAAGCCCGGAGCCAACGGTGCCCTCGCGGCGAAGGAGCTCGCCGGGGCCAAGGCGGACGGCTACACGCTGATGGTCTTCGTGGGTTCCCTGGCCTACATAACTCCGCTGGCCGTTCCGGCCGACGAAGCCGTCGACATCAACGACTACGAGGTTGTCACCGGACTCTCCCAGGACGACTACGTCCTCGTCGCCAGCCCCAAGTCCGGCTTCAAGACGGTCAAGGACATCGTCGACGCCAAGAAGGCCGTCAAGTACGGCACCACCGGTGTCGGCACCGGCAGCCACCTCAGCCAGGCACTGCTGTTCTCCCAGGCGAAGGTCGACGCGACCGCCGTACCGTTCGACGGCGGTGCCCCCACACTCACCGCTGTCATGGGCGGCCAGGTCGACGTCGCCTCGATCCAACTCGGCGAGGCCCAGGCGCAGATCAAGGCCGGCAAGATCACCCCGCTGGTGACCTTCGCGGAGAAGCGCCCCTCATACATGCCGGACACTCCGACGGCCGTCGAGGCCGGCTACGACGTCCCGGTCCAGCAGTCGCGCGCGATCGTCGCCCCCGAGGGAACCCCCAAGGACGTCCTAGCGCGGCTCCGGACAGCGTTCGAGAAGGCGTTCAGCGATGCGGAATACAAGAAGTTCAACACGGAGCGGCTGCTGACTCCCAACGAGCTCGACGGCGCCGCCCTGGTCGAGCAGTGGACCAGCTCCCTGGACAAGTACCGCGGCCTCGTCGCTAAGCACAAGATCGACCTGAGCGAGAACTAATGGGCTCGCGCACGGAGGACCCGCCGGCCGCGGGCGAGCCCGCCGACGGGGTTCGGCCGCCTGCGGCGGGCACGGTGACACAGCTCGTGACGGCCGCCGTCGTCGTGGCCCTCGGTGTCGCGGCGCTCACGGAAGCACTGAACCTGGGCGTGGGAACCCCTTCCGAACCCGGCCCCGGCACCTGGCCCGCTCTGGTGAGCACGGTGCTGACCGTCCTCGGTGTCCTCCTGGCCACCCAGGCCCGGCGCACGGACGACGCCGAGCGGTTCACCCGAACCGGCCTTCTCGTTCTCGTCGCCGTCGGCAGCATGGTCGCGTTCGTGGCCGTCGTCGGCGTCATCGGATTCGAGATCCCCGCTGCGCTCCTGGCGTTCTTCTGGCTCCGCGTGCTCGGACGGGAAAGCCGGCGGAACTCCGTCACCGTCAGCCTCGGCCTCACCGCCGTTCTCTACGCGCTGTTCGTCGGCGCGCTCGAGGTCACCATCCCCCATCTCTTCTGAACTGATACCGGACCTGACACCGCCACATGTCTGGGAGGACCGTTGGACGTGTCCCCCGTGCTCGACGGCTTCGCCGTAGTTCTTGAGCCGGTCAACCTTCTCTACTGCCTCGTCGGTGTGCTCATCGGCATGCTGGTCGGTGTCCTGCCCGGTCTGGGACCGGCTGCGACCATAGCGATCCTTCTCCCGGTCACCCTGGGCATCGAACCCGTGACCGCGATCATCATGGTGGCGGGCATCTTCTACGGTGCGCAGTACGGCGGCACCATCACCTCCGTACTGCTGCGCCTGCCGGGCGAGGCGTCCTCGGTGGTGACCGTCTTCGACGGGCACGCCCTCGCCCGTCAGGGCCGGGCAGGCACGGCCCTCGGAATCGCCGCGATCGGCTCCTTCGTCGGAGGCACCCTCTCGGTCATAGCCCTGACCTTCGTCGCCCCCCTGGTCTCCGAGTTCGCGCTGGATTTCGGCCCACCCGAGTACACGCTGCTTGCGCTGCTCGGCATCCTGCTCGTGGCAACGGTCTCCAACGGCGGCATGCTCAAAGCCCTTGTCGCCGCCACCATCGGCCTGCTCCTGGCCACCGTGGGCCGTGACGGATTCACCAGTACCGAGCGCTTCACGTTCGACAGTCTGTCGCTGGCCGACGGTCTGGACTTCGTGCCCATCGCCATGGGCCTGTTCGGCCTGGGCGAGATCCTCTACACCCTGGAGGAGCGTCACCGCACCCCGAAAGCGCCGACTCCTGTCGCCAACGTCTGGCCGAGCCGGGCCGACCTACGGCAGTCCTCCGGCGCCGTCGGCCGCGGCGGAGTCGTCGGCTTCCTCCTCGGCATCCTCCCCGGAGGCGGGGCGGTGCTTGCCTCGCTCGCCGCCTATGCCCTGGAGAAGCGCAGGTCACGCCATCCCGAGCGGTTCGGCAACGGCGCCGTGGAAGGGGTGGCCGCTCCCGAGACCGCCAACAACGCCGCCGCCACCTCCTCGTTCATCCCGCTGCTGTCCCTGGGCATACCCGCCAACGCCACCATGGCGGTCATCTTCGGCGCCTTGCTGATCCAGGGCATCACCCCGGGTCCGCAACTCGTCACCGAGCATCCCGAGTTGTTCTGGGGCGTCGTCAACTCGATGTACCTCGGGAACATACTCCTGCTGATCATGAGTATTCCGTTGGTCGGCCTGTTCGTGCGCATCCTGCGCATACGGTCGGCCGTCCTGGCCCCGATCACGGTTCTCATCACGCTCATCGGCGCGTACACCGTGAACAACAGCGTCTTCGACATCGGTCTCGTGGTCTTCTTCGGCGTCATCGGGTATCTGATGAAGAAACTCGCATTCGACCCCGGCCCGCTGGTCCTGGCCTTCGTGCTGGGATCGCTGCTGGAGACCTCGCTGCGCCGCTCGCTGCTGATGTTCGACGGAGACCCCAGCGGTTTCGCCACCCGCCCGATCTCCGGAACCCTCCTCGCGCTGTTCCTCGCCGTGGCACTGGCACCCGCCGTACGTACAGCCTGGCGCCGGCGCAGGCGCTGAGAGCCCGGAGGAGCGGTCGAGCACGGTCGACAGATCTGGTCGTCGAGGGGACCGAGCAGGAGCGGCATGGCCTCGGCCAGTCACCGTCGCCGACCCACAGCACGGCGACGGCGGCAAGCCGTACGTGCGCATTGGTGGTGGTGGCCAGCGACAGTTCGCCGGGGCGTGCGCGTTCGTGACGGCGGACGGGTGCGCCGTTGGCCCGGTCCAGCGTGGCCAGGGCCGGCATGCCCTGCAGCTTGAGGGGATCGCCTCCACCGAGGCGTTCACGGTCGGATCCCAGCCCTTGAGGGCTGCCTGCGCAGTCCGCTCCACCGCGAGCAGCCCTGCGGCCGCGTCTTCCAGTCGAGCCGCAGGCCCGGGAACCAGCCGGGGCACGGACGCGGCAAAATCACCGGCCACCCGCATGGCCAGACGCCGCCCGGCACGTGCTTCCACCGCCTCGGCCTGCACCATGGCGACCCGGTTGAGGATCACCAAGGCCAGCGGGACACCGAAAGCCGCGGCCGTCACGGACGAGAAGACATTGGTGAGGAACGCCCTGTCCGACCAGAATCCCGCGTGATCTCCCCACCAGTCCAGGCCGAGCAGCACCGCGCCGACCGCCCACAGCGCCACGCACCCGGCACGCAGCCCACGCGGCGTCTCTTCCCAGATCCCCCGCACCTGCCCCGCCCCTCCCCGAACGGCTTGATCACCAACTCCCAGACGCTACACCGCCGCGGCCCTCCTCGCTGCGGTGCACCGCGTCCTGTTCCGCCGCATCCAGGAAATGACCCTCGCCGGCCGCACGAACGACGAGATCACCGCAGTCGTCGCGGACGAGTCCGCCGTCGCATCAGCGCCGCCTCCAGAGGCCGGGGCGGCGCCCGGGACCGGACGGTCGCCCTACACCACCGGTTCAGCTGGAAGTTGGCCCGTAAACGATCTACGGTGTGCCACGTTGCCGACCGCGCCGTAGGAATAGCTGGTGACGGCTCCGGCAGCAGTCGGCTCGCTGATCCGCGTCGCTCAGCCGACCACTCACGTCATGGCATGCGACCGTACCGCCGGTTCGAGCAGCGACAGTGTCCGCTGCTGCGCGTCGAGGGCCACGCGGATACCTACCGGCATCGGCAGATTCGGGCCGGCATGTCCGAACTCGACGTTGCCCAGGACCGGGATGTCACGGTCGCCGAGGACGTCGAGGACGATCTCGGCGAGGGTCGGGGAGGCGTCGGGCCCTGCGAGCCCGCCGATCGCGTGCGGGACGCCCACGACCATGCCGGAGATTCGATCGAGGATGCCGCAGTGCCGTAGTACCTGTAGGTAGTTCCACACATGCGATGCCTGGCCGCCCGCTTCCTCCCAGAACAGCACCGCGCCGTCGAACGATTCGAGCGGCAGCGCGAAAGGCGTCGCCTGCGCCAGCACCACGCGATTGATCACCCCGCCGATCAGCCGGCCTTCGGTGCGACCGGCACGCCAGCACTCCCACATCGGGGTGGCCGGCAGCGCACCGATCGGCGCCGTGCTGGTCAGCAGCGTCGAGTAGAGCTTTTCAAGTTCCGCTCTGCGTGCTGCGGGCGTGTGCTGCCAGTGGCCGCCGAGTCCGGGGGTGGCCACGTCGGTATGGAAACCGACCAGACCCGTGCGGGCGTAGAACACGAGATGCAGCAGCGAGATGTCGCTGTATCCGAGGATCGGCTTGGGGTCGGCGGTGATCGCGTCGACGTCGATCAGGTCGAGGTAGCCGAGCGCCGCCTGGCCGCCGTCATGCGCGATGATGGCGCGCACTTCGGGATCCCGCAGAAGAGCGTTGAACTCCTCGGCGATCTCCGCCGGCCGAGCCGCGCTCCACCAACGGTGCCGCCCCGCTTCGAGGAGCGGCGCCCGACGCACGCGGAATCCCATCCGCTCAAGCACGACCACCGCCTGCTCGAGGTCGGGTTCGTCCGCGGCATGGAGGGGCCCCGACAGCGACGCGACAACGACGAGATCTCCGGGCGCCAGGGCGCGAGGGCGAAGCAGTTGAGGCAGCGCAGAACCGGTCACCGAGGCAGTATCACGGCCCCCTCAACAACACGCGACACATTTTCCGGCGTCTCTCCACGAAGCCCCCGGGCCCAGAACAAGCCGCCCTCCGGAGCCACTTCACGACGTCTGTTCCTTGCCAGGGTGTTGATGGCCGATTTGATCTAATGCTCTGGCCGACTACGAGGTCGACCTGACCTCACACCGACCTGAGGAGGCGGGCGAACTGACCGCCGTAGTGCTCGTCCACGGCCTGTACCACCGTCCCGAGCACTTCGCCGTGGTGGCAGACCGGTTGCGGGCCGCAGGAACCGAGGTTGTCGTTCCCAGGCTCCACCGGGGCTCGTTGCCCGCTGACACAGCTGCGGTCCAGGCCGCCGTCGACTCGCTGCGGGAGCCTCCGATTGTGCTCGGTCACTCCTACGGAGGGTCGGTGATCACCGGGGTGCGCGGAGCTGGACACCTGGTCTACCTGGCAGCCTTCGTGCCGGATGCCGGCGAGAGCGCGGCCGGTCTGGGCGGGGCGTCCCCGCAGCTCCAGGAGGCCATCACCCCTGAGCCCGACGGCTCGACCAGTCTGCGTCCCGACCGCGCTGCCGACGTCCTCTACGGCGACTGTCCCGAACCTCTCGCTGCCTGGGCGGTTGGCCTGCTGCGTGCGCAGGCCCCCGGCTGCGGGCGAGGAGTCCCGGAGCGTCACAGCTGGAAGCACACTCCCTCCACCTACGTCGTCTGTGGACAGGACCGGGCCATCGACCCGGGCCTGCAACGGAAGATGGCCTCGCACTGCACCGACGTTCGCGAGTGGCAGGCGGGCCACTCTCCATTCGTTGGACAGCCCGATCTCATCGTCGAACTCCTGCGGGAACTGCTCGCTGCCACCACCCCGCGCAGGTGAGGTGAGGTAGCGAGTGGCGACCGCGTGGTGCCTTTCAAGGCGGTTGGTCCCGTACTCATCCGCGTGGTGTTGCTTGCCGCAGGTAAGCGCGGTTCTTTCGAGAGGCGTACGACATGTCCGCCCGGACGCGGCCACGGGGCGCGCGGGGCCTGCGCTGCCCGATGCGGGCCACGCGGATCGCCTTCAGGACATGCTCGAACTGCGAGAGTGAAGATCCGTTTCCAGGTGCCGTCCCGCTGTCAGCGCCGGACCACGTCATGCCTTCTACAACCGGCAACAGAAACCTCGCATTGACGCTCGTGGACGGGGGTGTAAACCTCGGCACGTGCAGGTGACGATTCGAGAAGTTGCGAAGGCGGCCGGGGTCTCCCCGTCCACGGTGTCCCGGGCCCTGGCTCCGGACGGGACGGTCAGCGCGGTTACCCGGGAGCGGGTCCAGGCCGCCGCCGACCGGCTCGGCTACCTGCCGAACCGGGCCGCCCGCGGCCTCATCACCGGCCGCACGGGGCACCTGGGCGTGATCGTGCCGGACCTGCTCAATCCCTTCTTCGCCGATATCTGCAAGGGTGTGCAGGCCCGTGCCCGGGGCCTCGGGCACGCCGTTTTCGTCAGCGACGCCGAGCGGGACGAGGGCCTTGAGCTGGACGCGATCCGCACGATGGCGTCAGAGGTGGACGGCATCGTGCTGTGTGCTCCGCACCTGAGCAGCGAGGAACTTCGTTCCCTGGACCAGCTCACACAGAAGCCGATCGTGCTGCTGCACCGCAAGGAGCCGGGCTTCGCCAGCGTCACCGCCGACATGGTCGAGGGGATGACCGACGCCCTCACCCACCTGCACGCCCTCGGTCACCGCCGGATCGCATACGTCGGCGGCCCCCGCAGCACCTGGACCGCGCAGGAGCGGGCCGCCGGGATCGAAGCCATGGCTGACTCCGGCAAGGTCGAGATCGTGCACGTCGGCAGCGTCGCCCCCCACTTCGACGGTGGCATCACGGGCGCCGCCGACGTGGTGCTGGCCAGCGGCGCCAGCGCGGTGGTGGCCTTCAACGACATCGTCGCCTTCGGCCTGATCAGCCGCTTCACCGCCCGCGGAGTTCGGGTGCCGGACGAGATGAGCGTGGTCGGCTGCGACGACATCGCCCTCGCCGGGATGGCCGCCCCACCGCTGACCACCGTGGGCGTCCCGAAGGCACATGCGGCGCGGGCGGCAGTGGATCTGCTGTTTCGGATCCTGGGGACACCCGCCGGGGAGGGCTCGCCGCCCTTGCAACGAGTGCTGCCGACGCATCTCGTGGTGCGGGGGTCGACAGCGGCGATCGAGCGACCGTAGGCGTCATGGGCCCCGCCCCTGACGGACCGCTCGACCCCGTGAGCGGGCACCACCATCGCGGCGGCCTACCGCTTACCGGAGGACGGCCGACCCGCCCCGCAGGAAGCCGCAGGTCATCCGTCAGGGGCACCACCCATGGCTCCTGCCGACCCGCGCGGTCGGTCACACAGATCGGTCACACGGACCGGTCACACGCATCGGTCACACACCTGCGGCTACCAGCGCGGCATCCGCGGATCGAAGTCCGGCCGCACACTGCGCAGGTACGCCGCGTCGTTGCGATGCTCGCGTCCCAGTTCCAGGTACGCGGCGTGCAGCCGGTCAAGGCCGGCGCGGTCGAGCTCGACGCCGAGACCGGGGCCACGCGGCACCGGGACCGAACCGTCGATGAACGACC
>NZ_JBHVGZ010000059.1:0-9932 GCF_042800355.1 Streptomyces sp. NPDC057623 | reverse complement strand
CCTCCGCGGCGTTCCACGGGTAGTGCGTGTCGCAGGCGTGGTCCAGCGCGGCCGTGGCGGCCGCCGCATGGGTCATCGCGGCGAGGCTGATGCCGAGGTGGGAGTTGGAGTGCATGGACAGCCCCCAGCCGACGGCCCGGCAGACGTCCCCGAGCGCGACGGTGGCCCGCAGGCCGCCCCAGATGTGGTGGTCGCCGAGCACGATCCGTACGGCGCCCCGCTCCACGGCGGGCCGTACGTCCGCCAGCGAGGTCACGCACATGTTGGTGGCGAGCGGGATCGGGGTCCGCGAGGCGACCGCGGCCATGTCCTCAATCCCGGCCACCGGGTCCTCCAGGTACTCAAGAACCTCTGCCAGTTCTTCCACCGCCGCCAGGGCGGTGGCCCGGCTCCAGGCGGCGTTGGGATCGAGGCGAAGGGGATGATCGGGGAACTCGGCGCGCAGCGCACGCAGGGCGGCGATCTCCTCTTCCGGCGGGAACACCCCGCCCTTCAGCTTCAGCGACCGGAAACCGTGGTGGTCCACCATGTGCCTCGCCTGGGCCACGACGCCGTCCGGAGTCAGGGCCGCGCCCCACTCGTCCGCCTTCCCACCCGGGTGCCCTGCCCACTTGTAGAACAGGTAGCCGCTGTACGGCACCGCGTCCCGGACCCGGCCGCCCAGCAGGTCCACGACCGGTACACCCGCCAGCCGGCCCTGCGCGTCCAGGCATGCCACCTCCAGCGCCGCGCACACGCGCCGTACGTCGAAGCCGGGCGCGGGAACGGGTGCGGGGCCACGCGAGTCGGACGATCCGGCCCGGTCGGCCCAGCGCCGCCAGTGCGCCTCGGGGCCGTAGTCGACGCCGTTCGCGCGCCCGGCGAGCAGTTCCTCCACCAGCCGGGCCAGGGCTCCCGTCTCGTACACGCTGGTGCCGGGCAGGCGGGTGCCGACCAGCTCCAGCCAGTCCAACTGCCAGGCGTGTCCGGCGCATTCGCCGAGGCCGGTCACCTCGCCGCCCCGGCCGTCGGCCACCACCAGCTCGATGACGGCGCGCAGCACATGCGGCTGGTGCACACCGTCGGCGTTGAGCAGTGGGGGGTCGGCGAAGGCGACGGGGGTGACCCGCAGCTCCTGGATGATCATGAGTGAGAGCCTCCCGGCAGCCCCCGGCGTGAGCCTCGGTCCTTCGGCTGACGTCAGCCCCTCGCGGGGCTCAGCCCTTGGGGACGGTGGTGTTGTACTTCTCGAACATCTCGGCCGCCGCCTCGCGTACGGTCTTCTTGCCGAACAGCACGTCCTCGTTGACCCGGCGGAACTCCAGCTTGTCCTCGTCGGAGCCGGGTGGTGGCATCGCGGACGCGGAGAACCGCTTCTCCAGCGAGCTGACGTACTCGTACACCGTCCGGTCGCCCTTGCTCAGTCCGGGGGCGATGCGGTTCATGGTCCGCCGGTTCGGCGGCAGTCCGCGTACCACGCCGAGGGCGTTTCCCGCCTGTGGGTCGTTCAGCAGGAAGTCGAGCAGTTGGGCGGCCTGTCGCTTGTGGGAGCTGCTCTGCCGTACGCACATCATGCCCGCGCCCACGGTCAGTCCGAGCGGCGCGCTCGAGGAGGCCGTGGGGAAGGAGGCGAGGGAGATGTCGCCGTAGGTCTCGAAGTAGGGCATCACGGTGCTGGTGAGGTTGAACTCGGCGGTGGAGAGTTTGCGCACCAGCAGGGAGGTGGAGGTCGAACCGTCGTAGGAGGCCGTGAGGTTGGGCGGGGTGAAGACGCCCTTGTCGCGCAGGCGTGCGGTCAGTTCCCAGAACCCGGTGAGGTCGGCCTGGGTGAAGCCGAGCGAACCGTCGTCCTTGTACAGGGCCTTGCCGCGCTGGACGAGCCAGAGGTCGAAGGTCTCGCTATAGCGTCCGAAGTCGGTGAGCGGGGAGCGGTCGGGGGCGGCCTTCTTCAGGGCGGGGCCGATGTCCTCGATGAGGTCGTCCCAGGTCCAGCCGGGTTTCGGGAGGCCGCCTGCCTTCTGCCAGATCTTCGGGTCCACGAGCAGGGCCTGGGTGGACAGTCCGGTCGGTACCGCCCAGAGCCTGCCGTCCAGGCGGTTGGCGTCCACGTAGGCACTGGGGACGGTGCCCAGGTCGATGCTGGAGAAGTCGGGTCCGTCGAGGTGGGCGATCAGCTTGTTGGAGGCGTAGGAGCGCAGTTGGTAGTAGTCCATCTGCAGCACGTCGGGGCCGGTGCCGGCGGCCAACTGAGCGGCGAGGCGCTGGAAGTAGGAGTCGTATCCGGTGAAGGAGACCGACACCTTGATCTTCGGATGGGCCTGCTCGAAGAGCTTGATCGCCTTCAGGGTGGCCACGTTGCGCTCGTCGCCGCCCCACCACTGGAAGTTGAGTTCCACCTCGCCGTCGGCCGATGCGTCCGCGGTGCCGCATCCGGCGACGGCCGTGCCCAGACCGAGCGCGCCCAGTGAGGCGAGCATCTGACGGCGGGTGGGCGCGGACGGGACACGAGGTCGGCGCATCGGGGACATCGGCGGCCCTTCGCTCGGCTGGTCTGGTCGTGGAGGAAGTGGGACTGCAAACGATCCCACTCTGTTCCAACTGGCCCGGAAGCTACGCTCGGCCGCCGACCGAAGTCAATGCCGTACGACAAATGGGCACAGGGGAAACGGGGTTCGCCTCATCTCTTGCGATAGTCCGGATCGCATGCAAACGTTGCCGCCGTCATCCATCCTCGGTGTGGAGGAGAAGCACACGATGGCCCAGGCGACCGCCCCGCCCCGCCCTCGCCCCCGCCCGCGCGGCGGCGCCACCGGCACCAACCCCCCTGCCCCGCGCCGCCGTTCGCAGGCACTGTCGGCACATGTCTTCCTCGCCCCCTGGCTGATCGGCATGATCGCGCTGACCCTGGGGCCGATGATCACTTCGCTGTATCTGTCGTTCACCGACTACGGCCTGTTCACCAGCCCGAAATGGGTGGGACTGGCCAACTACCGCTACATGCTGGAGGACGACCGGTTCCTGGCATCGATCGGTGTCACCCTCAAGTACGTCTTCGTCGGTGCCCCGCTGAAGCTCGCGGCAGCCCTGGCCGTGGCGCTGCTGCTGAACCGCGCCCGCCGTGGCGTCGGGCTGTACCGGGCCGCCTACTACGCCCCGTCCCTGCTCGGCGCGAGCGTGAGTGTCGCCCTGGTGTGGCGCTCCCTGTTCGCCACCGACGGCTTCACCGACCGCACACTGAGCGCGGTCGGCATCCATGTCGGCGGCTTCACCGACAACCCCGACTACGCCCTGTACACGCTGATCACGCTGACCGTCTGGCAGTTCGGCGCCCCCATGGTGATCTTCCTGGCCGGGCTGAAGCAGATCCCGAGAGAGCTGTACGAGGCGGCGTCGATCGACGGGGCGCGCCGGATGCGCACCTTCTTCTCCATCACCCTGCCGATGCTGTCCCCCGTCCTCTTCTTCAACCTGGTCCTGGAGATCATCAACTCCTTCCAGTCGTTCACCTCCGCCTTCGTGATCAGCAACGGCACCGGAGGCCCGACCGACTCGACGCTCCTGTACTCCCTCTATCTGTACGAACAGGCCTTCACCAACTTCCACATGGGATACGCCTCCGCCATGGCGTGGGTCCTCCTCGCGGTCATCGCGCTGATCACGGCGCTCGTCTTCCGCACCTCCCGCATGTGGGTCTACTACGGTCAGGAGGACGCGTCGTGACGACCGCCGCACCCCCTCGCTCGGTCTCCACCCCGTCCGCCGGCCCGTCGGCGGGACGGTTCCGCTCGGCGCTCTGGCACGTCGTGTGTGTGGCGATCGGCCTGGTACTGCTCTATCCGGTGATCTGGCTGCTCACCGCGTCCGTGAAGTCCGGCACCGAGATCATCTCCAACCTGAGCCCGATCCCGGAGGTCTTCACACCGAGCAACTACACCAACGCGGCAGACGGCGTCAGCGGCATCTCGCTGTGGCGGATGTTCGGCAACTCGCTGCTCATCTCCGTAGGCACGGTCGTCGGCAACGTGATGGCCTGCTCACTGGCCGCCTACGCCTTCGCCCGGCTCAGGTTCCGCGGTCGCGGCCTGTACTTCGCGCTGATGATCGGCACGCTGATGCTGCCGCTGCACGTGGTGCTGATCCCGCAGTACATCATCTTCCAGAAGCTCGGCATGGTCGGCACCTATCTGCCGTTGATCCTGCCGAAGTTCCTGGCCACCGAGGCCTTCTTCGTCTTCCTGATCGTCCAGTTCATCCGCTCCCTGCCCCGCGAACTGGACGAGGCGGCGCTCCTGGACGGCTGTGGCCCGTACCGCACCTTCTGGCACGTCATCATGCCGCTGCTCAAGCCCGCGCTGGTCACCACGACGATCTTCTCGTTCATCTGGAGCTGGAACGACTTCCTCCCGCAGCTGATGTATCTCGCCGATCCGGACACCTACACGCTGCAACTGGGTCTGCGGACGTTCGTCGACCAGTCCGGCAGCGCCGCGTTCGGCCCGATGTTCGCGATGTCCGTGCTCACGCTCGTGCCGGTGCTGCTGTTCTTCCTCGCCTTCCAGCGTCTGCTGGTCGAGGGCGTCCAGACCTCCGGACTGAAGGGATAGGGCCCGGACATGCGCCGTTCGTGGTTCCACCTGTTCGCGGACTGTCTGCTCCTCGGTGTACTGCTGCTGGTCTGCTCGCTCCCCGTCGTCACCGCGTTCCCGGCGCTGGTCGCCGGCTGCGCGGTGCTGCGCGAACAGGCCCGGGGCGGGCCGGGCGTGACCCCCGCGACCGTACTGGCCGCGCTGCGCGGGGTGCTGCGCTCCGGGCCCGCGGTCTGGCTGGTCCCGAGCGGGGTGCTGGCCCTGCTGTGGCTGGACGCCCTGGCCCTGGCCGCGCACGGGCCCGGCATGGGCGTACCCGTCGCCGTGGCGAGCGCGGCCGTGACGGCGCTGGGACTGCGCTGCGCCGCCGGATGGCGGGAGGGCACCGCGTGGCGGGTGGTCGTCGTGGCCGCGTTCCGCTCGATGCCACGGCAGCCGCTCGTGTCCGTCCTGCTGGCGGGCTCGACAGTCGCGGTGGCGGCGCTGCTGGCCATGTCACCGGTCCTGCTGCTCGTCGTCCTCGGGCCGCTCGCCCTCGCCGCCACGGCGGCCGACGCCTGGCGACCGCTGCCCCTGTCCCCGGCCGGGACGGCCCCCAGGCCGTCCCCCGAGACCACCCACAGCCTGTCCACGAACTGAACGGAGACCGCATGCCTTCCGACACCGCACGCCGCCGCTGCGCCGTGGTGGGACTGGGCGCCCGCGCCCGGCTCTTCACGACAGCGCTCGCCGGTCCCTACGCGGACCGCGTCGACCTGGTCGGCTTCTGCGATGTCAACCCGCACAGAATGGCCGTGCACAACGAGTGGATCGGCGCCTCGATTCCGACGTACGCCGCCGAGGACTTCGCGGAGATGCTGCGCCGCGAACGCGTCGACCTCGTCGTCGTGTGCACCGTCGACCGCACGCACGACCACTACATCGTCCAGGCCCTGGAGGCGGGCTGCGACGTGGTCACCGAGAAGCCCATGACGACGGACGCCGACCGCGCCCGCCGCATCCTCGACGCCCAGCGGCGCACCGGCCGCGAGGTGCGGGTCGCCTTCAACTACCGCTACAACCCGGTGCATTCGGCGGTCCGTGAGGTCATCGCCTCCGGGGAGATCGGCGAGGTCGGCTCGGTGCACTTCGAGTGGCTGCTCGACCTGCGCCACGGAGCCGACTACTTCCGCCGCTGGCACCGCGAGAAGGCCAACTCCGGCGGCCTGATGGTCCACAAGGCCACCCATCACTTCGACCTGGTCAACTGGTGGCTGGGCACCGAACCCGAAACCGTGTACGCGCAAGGCGGGTTGTTCTTCTACGGCGACGAGGCGGGCGCCAGTCGCGGCCTGGCCCGTGACTACGCGCGGGCGCACGGCTCCCCCTCGGCGGCGGACGACCCCTTCGCCGTACAGCTGTCGCAGTCGCCGCTGCTCACCGCCCTGTACCTCGACGCGGAGGCCGCGGACGGGTACCACCGCGACCAGAACGTGTTCGCGCCCGGAGTCACGATCGAGGACGACATGGCCGTCCTGGTCCGCTATACCTCCGGCGCCACCCTCACCTACCACCTCACCGCGTACGCCCCCTGGGAGGGCTACCGCATCGCCTTCAACGGCAGCGAAGGGCGCCTCGAACTGCTCGTCGAGGAATCCACCTGGACCCGCTCCGAGGTACAGGTGCGAGGTGACAGTGCCGTGCTGCACGGTGAAGCGGTGGGCGACACGGCGGGACGTACGGAGCTCCTGCTGCGCCGCTTCTGGGAGCCTGTGCGCGAACTCAAGGTCCAGACCGGTGAGGGCGGTCACGGCGGCGGCGACGTACGCATGCTCGCCGACCTCTTCGGCGAGCCCGTGCCCGACCCCCTGGGACGAGCGGCGGACGCCACCGACGGGGCACGTTCCCTGGTCACGGGCCTGGCCGCGAACCTGTCCTTCGAGTCGGGGGGACCGGTACGGACGCGGGACGTGCTCGCCATGTGAGCACGTCACTGACCGCGGGGCTGCTCTGTCGGACAGGGCAGCCCCAGCCTGTGGTTCAGAAGATGGCGAGCGGACTGGTGAGTGCCGGGCCCCGAGCGCGCCGGTTCGTCTCGGTTCGGCGGCCGTCTGTGGCTATCCCACAGCTGGGGATCACTGCCATGGCAGTGTGGGCCGTCCATCCGGGTCCAGACCATGGGGCCACCAAGCGCCGAAGGCCGACCTCCCAGGAGGCATGTCACGCGCGCTGCCGTGATCGGCGACCTGGCGGTAGACGTTCTCGGCTCCCTTCCGGTCCCCCGCCTTCTCCCGCAACCGACCCAGGCGGTACAGAGGGTCGGGGCTGCCGCGGTCGGCGGCCAGCCGGGCAAGGTTCTCTGCATCCTCCAGGTCCCCCGCCTGCTGCCGCAGGACGGCCAGGCGGCTCAGGGCGAAGTTGCTCCCTCGTTCAGCGGCCTGCCGGTAGAGATCTACGGCGCTCTCCCGGTCCCCAGTCGTTTCCCGCAGGTGTGCCAGGCGGCTCATCCCCTCGGGGTTGCCGTCGTCCGCAATCTGACGGGCAAGGTTCTCGGCGCCTTCCCTGTCCCCCGCTCTCTCCCGCAATGTGACCACGCGGGGCAGGCCGTCGGACTTGCCGTTGTCCGCGGCCTGCCGGTAGAGGCTCTCCGCGCCCGCCCCGTCCCCTGTCTGCTCCCGCAAGACAGCCAAGGGGAACAGGGCTTCGGTACTGCCCTGGTCGACAGCCCTTTGATAGAGGTTCTCGGCACTCTTCCGGTCCCCTGCCTTCTCCCGCAACCGGCCCAGGCGGTACAGGGCTTCGGTGATGTTGTGGTCGGCCGCCTCCTGATAAAGCTTCTCGGCACCCTTCCGGTCCCCAGCTTCCTCCCGCACCAGTGCCAGGCTGTGCAGGACCTCGGGACTGCCGCGATCGGCGGCACGCCGGGCGAGAGCTTCAGCGCCCTTCCAGTGCCCCACCATTTCCCGCACCGTGACCACCCGGCGTAGGACGTCGGGGTCGCCGTGGTCGGCGGCCCGCCGGTAGAGCCTCTCGGCACCGTCCCGGTCTCCCCTCTCCTCCCGGATCACTGCCAGGATGTACAGGGCATCGACGCTGGCATGGTCGGCGGCCAGCTCGTAGAGACGCTCGGCACTGGCCCGGTCCCCGGCCTCCTCCCGCAACACGGCCACGCGATGCAGAACGCCGGCACTGCCGTGGTCGGCGGCCAGCCGGGCCAGAGCTTCAGCGCCGTCGCGGTCCCCGGCTTCTTCGCGCAACTCGGCCAACTCGTACAGAACGCTGATGTTTCCATGCGCGGCGGCCTGGCGGACAAGGCGGTCAGCGCCCTCCCTGTCACTCGCTCCCTCCCGCAATACGGCCAGGTGGAAAAGGACATCGGTATCGCCGAGGTCGGCTGCCCGTCGGTAGAGGCTCTCAGCCTCCTGCTGCTCCCCCACGTCCTCCCGCATCCCGGCCAGGACGCACAGGGCGCTGATGCTGCCGTGGTCGGCGGCGCGGTGTCGAAGGTGGTGGGCCCATTGCAGGCGGTGTCGGTCCTCGGCGGCCTCGACGAGGTTGTCCAGGTCGTCCGGGTGGGTGAGGTGGGTGTAGGCGGCGTGCCAGAAGGAGGCAGGCGGGCACAGGGGGCTGCGGGTGGTGCGGCCGTGCTGTTCGAGGTAGTCGGCGAGCCGGAGCATCGACCCCGCGGTTGCCGGCCGCGGGGGGTCGACAGGCAGGGAGGGCGACGGTGGTCGTCGTCGCGGCCGGGGTGTGGTGCGGTGCAGGGGTGCCTGTTTGCCGTGCACGGGTTTGGCGAGCTCGGCGAAAGCCTGCTCCGCCCAGTCCTCGGTGAGCTGGTCGTACTCGTTGTCCGTGAGGTAGTCGGATGCGGCGTCGGTGAGGAACGCCTGCGGCAGGTGGAGGCCGACGCCGAGACGGCGGGCATCCATTGCCGCTTCCAGCACCGCCCTGCCGGCGGGGGTCGCGCGCTCGTACCGGTGAAGGAGTTCGGGCGCGCCGGCCAGGTCCTGGGCCAGCCGCCCGTCGGCCCCGACACGGGTGAGGGCGTCGGTCAGGAGACGGTCGCCGTCATCGGCAAGGGCTTTGGCCGCGGCCAGGGCCTGAGCGTCGAAGGCCTCGGGGACGCTCAGGGTGCGGCCTGACAAGAGTTCCCGGGCCCGGCTGTGCGGGTCTTGCCCCTCTGATGACGGCAAGGCGGTGTACCGGGTGTCGTATTCGTTCCAGAGAGTGCCCAGTACAAGCACGGGGCCACGTTCTGGAGTGGTGAGCAAGGTCTGGAGCGCTGCGGCGATCCGTTCGCCGGCTTCCCGATGACCGAGGTAGTGCTGCGCTTCGTTCAGCCACACCACGGTGCGCGGCTGGACACGGTTCAAGTCCTCCAGGGCGGCCTCGGCACGGGTCGGGTCGAAGGGATGCCACAGCCGCCATCCCCTCTCCGCGAGCGGTTGCACGGCCTCCCAACAGGCTCGGGTCTTCCCGGTCGACGAGGTACCCACCAGGACGACGATCCGACTGCGGCCGGCCACCACATCCTCGACAGCCTCCGCCAGCACACGATCGTGGTCACGCCGCACGTACCCGGGCAGTGGCCGCGTACCGGGCTCGTCGGAGCCGTCAACTGTCTTGCTGTGCCCGGCCGGATGGATCTCCAGATCGTGCGGCTCCCACTCCGTGATCATCCTTCCGGGCCCCGGCCGGTCATCGCCCCCGTTCCGGGCCGCCTCCCGCTGCAGCTCCAGCAACTCCTCGCCGGGCAGCTTCAAGGCTTGGGCCAGCGCGGCCACGGTCTGTTCCGAGGGGACCGGCCCATTGGCCTGGAATGCCTGCGACACGGTCGTGCGTCCCAGCCCCGCCCGTCTGGCCAGAGTCGTCTTGTCGAGCCGCATGGTGGCCAGACCGCTGCTCAGCCTCCTGCGCAGTTCGGTGACTGCCGGATTGCGGCCGTTCTGCTCGTCGCGCACGTGCTTGCCCCCGGGCCGTGATGTGTTCGCCGGTGTTCATCTTCGTCCAGGCGAACCCCGGCGAACACCGCTTGCGCGACCTTCGTGCATGTCAACGCCCCTTCGTGTACTGGGAGTCTGCCGTGACCGTCGCCGTCGTCCTCCTCGCCACCGCTCTCGTGATCGTCGTCGCGCTGCTGGCCGCCGCCGGCGCGGGCAAACTCGCCCGCATGGACGGCACGACCTACCCCACCGCACTCACTCGCGCCGCCGTCGCCTTCGCTGCGGTCATCACCCTCGCGGCCACCACGGCCGGCGTCTTCACCGCTCTCCTGACCTGATCACCATGGGCCTGGGGGGTGCCCCTATCTCTTTCGTCAAGGGGCGGGTCGGTTGATTGGTGATGTTTCAGGCGGCTTGGGGGACGGCTTGAGGTTCGAAGAACGTG
>NZ_JBHVGZ010000058.1:0-66529 GCF_042800355.1 Streptomyces sp. NPDC057623 | reverse complement strand
ACGCGGCCCCGACCCACGAACACCCGCCCCCGCGCTCCACGAGCCCCCACCGAACAGCAACAGGCGCCGCAGGCATCCACCCCCGAACCCGCACCAAAAACGAAAAGTCCCGCCCCTCACACAGGGGCGGGACTTCACGAAGCGACGAGCTGTCAGCCGATCTCGGTACCCGTGGCAGACAGCGCCTCGGTCACCGGCTGGAAGAACGTCTCTCCACCGGAGGTGCAGTCACCACTACCACCGGACGTGAGACCGATCGCCTTGTCACCGGAGAACAGCGACCCACCACTGTCACCGGGCTCGGCGCAGACATCGGTCTGGATCAGCCCGTTGACGATGTCACCGTTGCCGTAGTTCACCGTGGCGTCGAGCCCGGTGACCTTGCCGTCGTGCACCTGGGTGGTCGACCCGCTACGGGTGACCTCCATGCCGACAGTGGCCTCGGCGGCCCCGCTGATGGCCTGCGAGGACCCGTTGTAGAGGTTGACCTCGCTCGGGTGGTCGACCTCGGCGGTGTACTTGACCAGCCCGTAGTCGTTGTCCGGGAAGCTGGACGTCTCGTTGGTGCCGATCTCGGTACCGCTGGAGTCCGACCAGGTCGAGATGCCCTCGGTGCAGTGCCCGGCGGTCAGGAAGAACGGCTCGCCGCCCTTGACGACGTTGAAGCCGAGCGAGCAGCGCCCACCGTCACCGGTGATCGCGTCGCCACCCGCGACGAAGGGCTTGAACTCCCCCTTCGTGCGCTGGAGTTCGGCCTTGGCGCCGAGCCCGTCGACGACCTCGGTCAGCTTGGCCAGCTCGGCCTTGGAGACCGTACGGTCCGCGGTGACGACGACCTTGTTGGTCGTGGGGTCGGTCGCCCACGAGGTACCGGGAATGGTCGCGTCCTGCTTGAGCGTCGTACGCGCGCTCTTCAGCTCGGCGAGCGTGTTCTCGACGACTCTGGCCTTGGCACCGGCCGCCTCGACGGCGTCGGCGGCGGCCTCGTCGAGGACGTTCACGACAAGGTTCTTGGTCTGCGCGTCGTAGTAGGTGCCCGCGGCGTCACCACCGAGGTCCTTGGCGAGCGTAGAGGCGAGCTTTCCGGCCGCGCCGATCGACAGCGTCTTCGGCGCGGACGCCTCGGGCGTCTCACTCGCGTTCGCAGTCTGCAAGGTCACTCCCGCGGCCACCAGTGCGGCAATGCCCGCACCTGCCACGGCTGCACGCCGCTTGGGTATGCGTCGATGCTTCAACTTACGTCCTCCTGTGGGGGGTCGGCCCGAGAGGTTGTGGGGACCTCGCCGGACCGGAAGGCGTACGGCCACGGGAGCGGCTCACAACAAAAGCCACGCCCATGCCGGTTGAACAACGCTCACTATTCCGAGACCCGCGGGGAGCGCACAAGGTCGACTTCCGGACGCGCGTAGAACACGGTTGCACGCCCCAGCCAACCTTGACCGTGCACAGTCACGCGGGGCCTCTTCGCACAGCAAACACCGCAAGCGAGCGAACCATACGCAGCGCGTGAGGTCTACTCCTGTCTTGAAATTGCCCCTCCAGGATCCGAATCCAAGCGCGACTCAAGGGGCGGAAGTTCCTCCTGCACGGCCCGCGGCTCCACGGACGGCGCCCGCTGCGAAACGGCGGCCTCCGCCGGCACCTGGGCCCCCTTCTCCAGAAATCGCAACAATTCCACCGGAATCGGCAACACCAACGTGGAGTTCTTCTCGGCCGCCACCGCCATCACCGTCTGGAGCAGGCGCAACTGAAGAGCCGCGGGCGCGTCGGACATCTGATGCGCCGCCTCCGCCAGCTTCTTGGAGGCCTGGAGCTCGGCGTCGGCGTTGATCACCCGCGCCCGCCGCTCCCGGTCCGCCTCCGCCTGCCGCGCCATCGACCGCTTCATGGTCTCGGGCAGCGACACGTCCTTGATGTCCACCCGGTCGATCGTCACGCCCCACTCCACGGCCGGACTGTCGATCATCAACTCCAGCCCCTGGTTGAGCTGTTCACGGTTGGACAGCAGATCGTCCAGCTCGCTCTTGCCGATGATGGACCGCAGCGACGTCTGCGCCATCTGCGAGACCGCGAACCGGTAGTCCTCCACCCGCACGACGGCTTCGGCCGGGGAGGTCACCTTGAAGTAGACGACGGCGTCCACCCGCACGGTGACGTTGTCCCGGGTGATGCCCTCCTGCGCGGGCACGGGCATCGTCACGATCTGCATGTTCACTTTGCGCAGCTTGTCGACACCCGGCACGATCAGCGTGAACCCGGGCCCGCGCACTTGGGGCCGGAGCTTCCCGAGGCGGAAGACCACGCCCCGTTCGTACTGCTTGACGACCCGTGCCGCCGCCGCCACGTACACCACACCGGCGGACACGAGCACCGCTCCCGCCGCCACCAGCTCCTCGACCATCACCGACCCCCAGGGTCCGACGTGGGCGCATTACAGGCGATTACCACCTGTTCTCCGACGGTAACCCCACGCCGCGACCAAGGGCGAGCCCCCGCACGACAGTTGCGTACGGGGGCTCACATGCTGCTTGCCACCGGTCAGGCCACCAGGGGCCAGACCAGGCCGCAAAGATCAGGCCATACGAATACCGGCGTCCGACCGAAGGTCAGTAAACGCTGACGCCATACGCGCTGAGGGCCTCGGTGACCGGCTGGAAGAAGGTCGTGCCGCCGGAGGTGCAGTCGCCGCTGCCGCCGGAGGTCAGACCGTACGCGGTGCCGTTGCTGCCGTAGAGCGAACCGCCGGAGTCGCCGGGCTCGGCGCAGACGGTGGTCTGGATCAGACCGGAGACGACGTCGCCGCCGCCGTAGTTGACGGTCGCGTTCAGGGCGGTGACCCGGCCGCTGTGCGTACCGGTGGTGGAGCCGTCACGGATGACGGTAGTGCCCACGCTCGGCGTGGCCGCGCGGGTGATGTCCACCCCGTTCGCGGTGCCGGGCCGGCTGACGGACCCGGAGTAGCGCACGATGCCGTAGTCGTTGCCCGGGAAGCTGGAGCCGGCGGTCGAGCCGATGACCGTGGTGCGGCCGGAGTTGGAGTACCAGGTGCCCGCACCGTCGGTGCAGTGGCCGGCGGTCAGGAAGTACTGGTTGCCGCTGCTGTCCTGGACGTTGAAGCCGAGCGAGCAGCGCCAGCTACTCGCATAGATGGCGTCGCCGCCTTGGATGAACTTGCTGAACTTGCCCGCGGTGCGCTTGATCGTGAGCGCGTCGGCGTCGGCGCCGGCCTGCTCCTTGATCTTCGCTATCTCCGCCTGGGAGACCGTGGAGTCGACGGTCACCGTGACGCGGTTGGTCTTGCTGTCGACCGCCCAGGCGGTGCCCGGGATGTCGGCCTTCAGCACCGAGCCGCTGACGCTCTTGAGCTCGGCGGCGCTGAAGGTGTCGGGAGTCTCCGCGGCGGTCGCGTTGGGGATCGCGATCGCGGCTGCGGCCACGAGGCCGGAGGATACGGCGATCAGCCGGGTCCGTCTCGTAATGCCACTGCGGGGGGTGGTGCGCTTGATCCTCACGTTTCGTTCCCTCCAAGGGAAGTCGGGGGCCCGCGTGGGGTGGGGCCCGTGAGGCGCAGTCAGCTGGCCGAACGTCTCCGGATTCCGAACACGCCGTGCCCCTGACAAGCGCTGAGGGGGAGTATTCGGCCGAACGACCGGTAGACGCAAGGGCGCCTTTCGGCCGTCAAGATTTGAACCATCTGTGCGAGTTGACCGCTCCTGCCCCGGTCAGCCCCCTTCTCGGCGCAGGTTGCGCTCCCCCGCCGCGATCGCGACGCCGAGCGTGTTCCCGGGCGGCGGGAAGGGGCAGACGAAGTGCTCGGCGAAGGCGCACGGCGGTAGCAGGGCGCGGTTGAAGTCGACCGTCGTACGGCCGTCGGCGTCGGGCGCGGCGGGCCGCAGGAACCGGAAGCGGTAACTGCTGTCACCGCTGGTGGCATCGGCGAAGACCGCCCACAGCGAGCCGTCGCCCTCGACCGCGACCTGAAGCGTGAGCTCCTGCCCGGCCAGCTCGAACGCCAGCTCACCGCCGAGCCCGAGCCCCCGCTCGCGCCCATCGGCGTTCTCGACCCGTACGGTGCGGTGCTCGGCGTACGGCGTGAAGCGTCCCGGCACCGACCAGCGCGGATCGAACGGCGTGGCCCCGATACCCCGGAACGCCCGCCTCGCCGCGGCGGCGGGGTCGAAGTCGCGCACGCCCCACACTCCCTCACGCACCACCACGACCAGCCGACGCTCCCCGTACGCCACCCGCGCCCGGCCGGCCGGTCCCGTATCGGCCCCGAGCCCGACCGCGCCGTCGAGGGGCGAGCCGTCCAGGGACAGCCCGTCCGCCTCGACAGCCGTGAGGAGGACGCCGTCCCCGTCGGCCGTCCACTCCCCCGGGATGTCCGGAAGTCGCCTCTCGGGATAGTCCTCCAGCCAGTGTGTGCCGGTGAGCGCGAGCGGTCCGTAGGGGGCGGAGACCGACTCGCCGCGGCGCTCGTGCCAGTGCTTCCAGGCGTCGGACGCGTCCACGGTCATGCGCTCACCCATTCCTCACCGGTTCCGACCCGGCCCCAGGACCTGTCCTAGCAGCCGTCGCAGGGGCAGCAGCAGTCGCAACCATCGCAGTCGCGGCAACACCCCTCACGCTTCTTACGCGACCACGGCCCCTCGTATTCCTTCGCGCAGCACAGCTTGCAGGTGCAGCACAGCAGCCAGAACATCCCACAGCCGGCCCAGAACCCGCGCCGTCCCTTCGGCGGCTGGGGCGCCGGCCCTCCCGCGAACCCGCCGAAGTCACCGCCGCCACCTCCGCCGAAGCCGCCGGCGCCGCCACCGGGCGCGCCCCCGCCACCCGCGTACGGATTGCCTCCGGCATACGGATTCTGCGGCCCGCCGTACGGCCCCTGTCCCTGTCCCTGCCCCTGGTGCGGCGGCTGCCCGTAGGGCCCGGGCTGGTGGGACGCGCACGCGGGCACCGTGCCGAACGCCCGGTCCACCGAGCGCCGCAGTTCGTGCACGAGCAGAAGGTGGGCGAGCCCCGGATCCGTGAAGTCCACCTCACGCAGCGCCAGCCGCACCCCGTGCACGGCGTCGTCCGCGAGCCGTCGCGCCTCGGCGAGCGAGGTCCCGGTCGCGGTGAGCGGGTTCCAGGCACCCGACTCGGCGTCGACCGTCCGGTCCTCCACGGCGTCCAGGAGGTGCGCCAGCCGTCCGAAGAGGCGCCCGGCCTCGGCGAGCGGCCCGGCGTTGTGCGGCCGTCCGGCCAGGATCGCGGTGTGCGCGAAGGCGGCGGCGGTCGCCGTCTCGGTCGGTTCGGTGACGGTGAGGATCGGCGTCCCGAGCCCGGCGAGCCGCTCGATGCCGATCTGCCGGTCCACGGCGTCGACGAGTACGGCGGTGTCGAACCCGACGGCCGAGCCGCCGCGCGCCCCCGCCGCACCCCAACCGGAGGCCACCCGGCGCGCGGCGAGCGCCACCGGTTTGCGGGCCAGCAGACCGTCCCCGTCGGCCACATGGTCACGGACCTTGGCCGAGGCGAGCACCAGCGAGACGGCGGCGGCCAGCCGCGCGCCCTCGCCTTGCGCGACGGACGCGGTTCGCATACCGCGCAGCGGACACGGTCCCGCCGTACGTCGCAGTCCGCTGTCCCGGTCGGCCTGAGCCTCCGTCAGTACGGAGATGAGGAGCCCGTCGTAGTTCGTCACGATCCGCGCGAACTGACCGTGGTCACCGCGCAACGCGAGGCACAGCCCGCACAAATGCGCCATCCACTGGCCGGTGAGCTTCTCTCCGAGTCGATGACGGCAGGGCCTGACCATTCCGAACATGACGTTCCCCCGAGGTTCTTATGGCGTCCTTATTGGCGCTGAGCTGCCGCATCGTACCGACCGGAGTATCGATCGCCGCGTCCGCCTCGTTCACCCGTACGCATCCCACATCACCCATACGCCGTGAAGAATCATATTTCACTCACAGTCAGCAGCCGTACGTGGCATGCCCCTTGGGGGACACGGGCTCTCGACGTATTCGCTGTGCACCAGTACCGTCACAAACCCCCCGCGCGGCGTCTATCCACTTGGCGCGACGTCCGCATCATGGATGACCATAGGGATGCGGAAGTAAGACAGACCGCTGTGAGAGGAGGCGTCCATGGGATCGGTGCGCAAGGCGAGTGCCTGGCTGGGCCTCGTTGACGACAACGATGACGAGCGTTACTACGACGACGACTACTCCGAAGGGACCGAGCCCGGGGAGGCCTGGGTCACCGACCCGCGGGTCAAGGTGGCCACGGACGTCGCCGAGGAGAAGGGCCGCCGCATCGGCACGGTCACCCCGGACAGCTTCCGGGACGCCCGCGCCATCGGCGAGCTGTTCCGGGACGGGGTCCCGGTCATCATGAACCTCACGGCCATGGAGCCCGGCGACGCCAAGCGCGTCGTCGACTTCGCGGCGGGACTCATCTTCGGTCTGCGCGGCTCGATCGACCGCGTGTCCAACCGCGTGTTCCTGCTGACCCCGGCCGACACGGAGATCATCAGCGGCGAGCGGGCGACGCACCGCGAGGACGGCTTCTACAACCAGAGCTGAGGCAGGGCCGCTCACCGGCCCTGCCCCCTGGTGGGGTTCAGCGGAACGCGTCGAGCCCGGTGAGCGCCTTGCCCAGCACGAGCTGGTGCATCTCGACGGTGCCCTCGTAGGTGAGCACCGATTCGAGGTTGGTCGCGTGCCGCATCACGGGGTATTCGAGCGAGATCCCGTTGGCACCGAGGATGGTCCGCGCCGTACGGCAGATGTCGATGGCCTCGCGGACGTTGTTGAGCTTGCCGAAGCTGACCTGCTCGGGACGCAGGCGGCCGGCGTCCATGCGCCGCCCCAGATGGTGGGCGAGCAGAATCCCCTTGTGCAGTTCGAGCGCCATGTCGGCGAGCTTGGCCTGGGTGAGCTGGAAGCCCCCGATCGGCCGGCCGAACTGCTCCCGCGTCTTCGCGTAGTCGACAGCGGCCTCGAAACAGGACCGCGCCGCACCCATGGCCCCCCACACGATCCCGTACCGGGCGTGCGAGAGACAGCTGAGCGGCCCCTTCAGCCCGACGACCTCGGGCAGCACGGCATCGGCGGGCAGCCGGACGTCGTCGAGGACGAGCTCACTGGTGACGGAGGCGCGCAGCGACAGCTTGTGCTTGATCTCCGGGGCGGAGAACCCGGCACTGTCGGTCGGCACGACGAACCCGCGGATCCCCTCATCGGTCTGCGCCCACACGACGGCGACCCCGGCGACGGACCCGTTGGTGATCCACATCTTGCGCCCGTTCAGCACCCAGTCGGTGCCGTCGCGCTTGGCGTACGTCCGCATGGAGCCGGGGTCGGACCCGTGGTCGGGCTCGGTCAGCCCGAAGCACCCGATGACCTCACCGGAGGCCATCCGGGGCAGCCACGCCTGCTTCTGCTCCTCGCTCCCGAACCGGTGCACGGCGTACATGGCGAGGGAGCCCTGCACGGAGACGAGGGACCGGATCCCGGAGTCGGCGGCCTCCAGTTCCAGACAGGCGAGCCCGTACTGCACGGCGGACGCCCCGGCGCACCCGTATCCGCTGAGGGACATCCCGAGGGCGCCGATCTGCCCGAGTTCCCGGGCGAGCTCACGGATCCCCGGCAGCTCCCCCGTCTCGTACCACCCGGCGACGTACGGCACCACCCGATCCGCCGCCCACGCCCGCACGGTGTCGCGAACCGCCAGGTCCTCGGGCTCCAGGAGGTCGTCGATGCCGAGGGGGTCGGCGGGGTCGAACGGGGGCAACTTCGAGGACGCGGACATGGGACACCCTCCGGCAACGATTTAAACTAGCGCCGCTAGTTACGACTCTGGGCAGACGCTACGACGCGGTGTCCCGTACGTCCAGTACACCGCTGCGCACACGCCGCGAGCCGCCGGCCGCGATCAGCCCCCGCGAAGGTCTGGTCAGGCGGAGACGCGGGACTCCGCGACTTCCCTCGGCTTGGGCAGCTCCACCGCGGGCGCCTCGCACTGCATGGCCCGCGGCAACCGCAGCGCCATCACGGCCCCCAGCAGCAACAGCCCCGCGCTCACCAGCAACGTCACATGCAGCCCGTGCACGAAACAGTCCCGAGCCGCATGCCGCAGGGCGACCCCGGCCGACCCGCCCAGCTGCCCGGCAACCTCGTACGCCTCACCCAACGAGTGCGAGGCAGCCGTGGAGGCCGACGCCGGAACACCCGACACGTTCGCCAGCCCGGGGGCATACGCCGCGTTCATCACGCTGCCCAGCAGCGCGATGCCGATCCCCGCGCCCAGCTGGTACGAGGTCTCGCCGATGGCCGCCGCCCCACCGGCCGTCTCGGGGGGAGCCTCGCTCAGCATCGACTCGTACGCCCCGAAGAGCGTCGTCTCCAGCCCGAAGCCCAGCAGCAGGAATCCGGACAGCAGCAGCCCGGGGTTGTCCTCGCCGCCCATCGCCGTCAGCAGCAGCACCGCGACGGCCGTCAGCACGAACCCGGCGCACACCATCCGCCGCGGCCCGAACCGCCGCAGCATCCGCGCCCCCGCGAGGCCGGCCGCCATCGCCGCGAACGTCAGCGGCAGCAGCCGTAGCCCGGTCTCCAGCGGCGAGAGTCCCAGCACCAGCTGGAGATACTGCGCCGCGATCAGTTCCAGCCCGACGAGTGCGAGCATCGCCAGCACGATGCAGCCGACCGAGGTACTGAACGCCGGCCGCGCGAACATCCGCAGGTCCACCAGCGGGTACTCGCGGCGCCGCTGTCGCCGCACGAAGAGAACCAGCATCACCGCGCCGACCACCAGCGGTACCACGGTCAGCAGGCTGCCCACCGGCTCCCCGCCGCCGAGCCGCTTGACGCCCAGCACCATGCCGAACAGTCCGCCCGCCGCGAGCAGCGCGCCGACCACGTCCCAGGGCCCCTTGCCGTCGCCCTTGGACTCGGGCAGCAGCAGCCGTCCCACCGGGAGGCTGACCAGCATCAACGGGATGTTGACGAGGAAGACCGAACCCCACCAGAAGTGTTCGAGGAGGAAGCCGCCGAGCAGCGGCCCGACGGCCGCACCGACGGCGGCGACGGCGCTCCAGATGCCGATGGCGAGGGCGCGCTCGCGCCGGTCGGGGAAGACCTGGCGCAGGATCGACAGGGTCGCGGGCATGATCATCGCGCCGCCGACGCCGAGCAGGGCCCGGGCCAGGATCAGCACCTGTGGGTCGTGCGCGAGAGCCGCGAGGCCGGAGGCGAGGCCGAAGAGGCCGTATCCGAGCAGCAGGACGCGTCTGCGGCCCACCCGGTCGCCGAGCGTGCCGAAGAGGATCAGCAGCGAGGCGCAGACCAGCGGATAGATGTCGACGATCCAGAGCAGTTCTATCGCGCCGGGCCTGAGGTCCTCGGTGACAGCCGGCACCGCTACGTGCAGCACGGTCGCGTCGACCGCGACGAGCAGCAGGCTGAGACAGAGGACGACGAGGACGACCCAGCGGTTGGCACCGGCCCCGGCCGCCCGACGGCGCAGCGCAGCGGCAGCCGTGGTCGTCCCGGACATGTACGTACCTCCCAGATGTTCCCTCGCCCTCGGCGGTCACACGGGGTGGGGACTCCCCGTGACCTGGCCGGAGAGGAGCGGTGGTCTCCGGCCCGCGCAACGAAGGGCGAGTGACTCGTCAGAGTACGCGAGTCCACGTCGGTGCCGAGTGGCGGACCTCTCACCCACCTACGGAACGAGTGTGGCGTACGCCACTCCCGACCCCCTCAGTCACGCTCCGGCCGACCTCCCCGTCCGCGCCCGGCCGATAATCGGGCCCGTGACCGATCTTGCGATGCGCGTGGCCCCGGCCCGTTCCGAGGCGCTGCGCCGGGCCGCCCCGGCGCTCCTCGGGTACGCGGCCGTACGTGCCCTGGGCCTGCTCGCCCTGACCCTGTGGAGCGCGGTGCGCGACAAGGACGCGTACACGCTGCTGACCGCCCGCTGGGACGCGCTCTGGTACACCAGGGTCGCCGAGCTGGGCTACGGCTATGAGGTGCACATGCCCAACGGCGACGTGCACTCGAACCTCGCGTTCTTCCCCCTTCTGCCCTGGCTGGAGCGGCTGGTCGCGGAGGTGTCCCCGCTGTCGTACGCCGACGGCGGCTTCGTCGTCAGCCTGCTCGCCTCCTTCGCCGCGGCCTGGGGCGTCTTCGCGGTGGCGGACCATGTGTACGGCCGCCGCGCCGGGGTCTGCGCCGTGCTGCTGTGGGCCGCCCTGCCCGTCGGGATCGTGCAGTCGATGGCGTACAGCGAGTCACTGTTCACGGCGCTGGCCGCGTGGTCGCTGTACGCGGTCCTGACCGGCCGCTGGATCACTGCGGGCACCCTGGCCCTGCTGGCCGGGCTGACCCGCCCGGTGGGGCTGGCCGTGGTCGCGGCGGTGTGGGTGGCGGGCATCGCCTCGTTCGCGCGGGACCGCAGCACCCCACCGGGGCCGCACGGCGCACGGCACGTGACGCGCGCCCTCGGCCTGTTCCTCGCCCCCCTCGGCGTCGCCGGCTACGTCCTCTGGGTCGGCCACCGCACCGGCAAGGGCCCGCTCGGCTATCTCGACGTCCAGGCCGGCTGGCGCAACGGCTTCGACGGCGGCTACGCCTTCGCCCGGTTCGTCGCGGAAAAGTTCACGTCGTTTCCGTCGGCCCTGGCGGGGGTCGGGCTGATCATCGGCGTCGGGCTGCTGGTCTGGCTGTACATCGTCGGCGTACGGCAGGGGCAGCCGCTCCCGCTCCTGGTGTACGGGGGCGTCGTCACCGCGCTCGCCCTGTGCGCGTCGAGCTACTTCGGCTCGAAACCGCGTCTGCTGCTGCCCGCCTTCCCGCTGCTGCTGCCCCTCGCGATCTCCCTGTCCCGGCTGCGTACCCGCAGGTCGGCGGGGGTGCTGGCCGGGCTCGCGGTGGCCTCGGCGGTGTACGGGGCGTTCTGGCTCAACGGCTCCGGTCCGCCCTGACCGGCCTCCGGCCGCCGGTGAGCACGCGGCTAATTCCGACCCAGCATTCGGTGAACGAATTCATAAGCGGCATAAACAAACACATCAGAATGATCAAAGGAAATGAAGGATACGGCGCCCGGGGATTGTGGATTCCGAGGAAATAAACCCCTCGCTGAGAGGAATCCCACATCACATCGTCATCACAAAGCCGTGGAATCGCCCTTGAACTGCGCTCACTCGCTGTAACGTCGATTGGGTGCGTACCGAACGAAAGCTGACCCGTCTGGACCGGGTCTTCGCCAGGCTGGACCGGGAGCCGGAACGTCCGGCCCACATCGATGTGCCGAAGATGAGCCGGCACCGGATCGTGCTGTTCGCATCGACCCTGGCCTTCTACGGGGCCATCGTGTGGGCCATCGTCATCACCTCGTGGCTCGTCCGGTTCGACTGGCAGGTCATGTTCTTCCGGCCGTACCAGCAGTGGGCCGAGATCCACGCCTTCGTCGACTACTACGTGGTGCTCGGCCAGCGCGGCCCGACCGCCGTGATGGTCGCGGCCTGGCTGGGCTGGCGCTCCTGGCGGCAGCACACGCTGCGCCCGCTGCTCGCGCTCGGCGTCTCGCTGCTGCTGCTGAACGTCACGGTCGGCGCCGCCAAGCTGGGCATGGGCCGCCTCGGACCGCACTACGCGACGACCGTCGGCTCCAACGAGATGTGGCTCGGCGGCGATATATTCCCCAGCGGCCACACCGCCAACGCCGTGGTGACCTGGGGAATCCTGGCCTATCTGGCCTCGACCCCGAGAGCGCGCCGCTGGCTGTCGGCCGTGTCGGCGGTGACCTCGCTGGGCGTCGGCCTGTCCACCGTGTACCTCGGCACGCACTGGCTGAGCGACGTACTGCTCGGCTGGGCCGCCGGCCTGCTGATCCTGCTCGCCCTGCCGTGGTTCGAGCCGCTGATCACCTGGTCCGAGGCCCGCATCTTCGGCCTGCGCGACCGGGTGCGCGAGCGCCGGGCAGGCGCGGTGGCGGTGCCGACCACCCCGGTGGTCGGGGCCCCGGTGCTGCTCAAGCCGCGCCCGGTGCCCGCCGACAGCGAGGCCGCGGCACGCGAGGCCACCCCCGTCGCGCACTCGCCCCGGACGACCGTCCACCCGCCCGCTTACCTGGCCCCCGGCCCGCACACGGCCCGCGCGGAGCGCACCCCGGTCACCCCGGTCGGCAGCCGCCGCCCGCCGCACCCGGACCGCATCGCCCGCGGCGCGCCCCAGCCGGCCCGCCCCCTCACGGGCGGCTGATCCTCCCCGCGGCGGGTTCGGTACGCACCACCACCCCCGCACCACCACCCCCGCACCACGACGGCCCCGGTCCCTCGACAGGAACCGGGGCCGTCGCCCGTCGTCAGCCCGTTGTCAGCCCTTCCAGGCCCGCGCGACCTGGCCGTCCTTCACCTCGAAGTTCAGGCGACCGCTCCGGTACTCCATGGTGATGATCGCCCCCGGCGGCAGCGAACGCACCGTCGACCACCCTCGGTCACGGGCGAGCCGCTCGGCCCGGTCGGCGTCGAGACCGACATATGCGTCCGGGTTGTCCTGGGGTTCTGCGGGTGGTTTCGGAATGGGTGCCATGCCGCCACGCTAGGGCCTGCGCGAGGGATCGGGCCAGAGCGGACCGGGAACCCTTGTACTTGCCATCCAGGTCACACGTACCTCTCGGGTCACGCTTTTGTCACAGAACCACGACACGCGTTTCGACCACTCTTGGTCACACGGACGAGCGGTTCTCTAGGCCTTCCGCAGGCATTCGATCGTAATTTCCGCGTGTCGCGGCGCCCCGCCCAATAAGCCGAAGGAAAAGTTCCCGGGGAACTGCCGCCGGACCCCTTTTCCCTCATATTCCCGTCGGGCCGCGGGAGCCGGTGCCGCACAGAAAGTACATGGTTCCACCACAGAACCCCCGTACGCCCCCTGTCGGAGCGCAGCCGACGCGAGCATCATGGCGTGAGCCCTCGCCGGCACGTGCGGCGCGGGCTTCAGCGGGCCCGGGGCGCGACGAGCGAAGGGGCGAGCGAGCGATGGGGACGCAGACCGTACAGGGGACGGCACGACCCATGCGAAGCAAGCAGCCCGGCGGCCGTGTGGTCGTCGACTGGCTGACCACGACCGACCACAAGAAGATCGGCCATCTCTACCTGATCACGTCGTTCGGGTTCTTCCTGGCCGGTGGTGTCATGGCGCTGCTGATGCGGGCCGAACTGGCTCGGCCCGGGATGCAGCTGCTGAGCAACGAGCAGTTCAACCAGCTGTTCACCATGCACGGCACGATCATGCTCCTGCTGTTCGCGACCCCGACCTTCGCGGGCTTCGCCAACGAGCTGATGCCGCTCCAGATCGGCGCCCCGGACGTGGCCTTCCCACGGCTGAACATGTTCTCGTACTGGCTGTTCCTGTTCGGCGGCCTGATCGTGATGGGCTCGCTGATCGTGCCGGACGGTCCGGCCTCCTACGGCTGGTTCGCCTACGCGCCGCTCAACAGCCTGGAGCGCTCCCCCGGCATCGGGCCCGACCTGTGGATCATGGGCCTGGCGCTCGCCGGTTTCGGCACGATCCTCGGCGCGGTCAACTTCATCACCACGATCATCGGGATGCGCGCCCCGGGCATGACGATGTTCCGGATGCCGATCTTCGTGTGGAACACGCTGTTCACGTCGATCCTGATCCTGCTGGCGTTCCCGGTGCTGGCGGCGGCACTGCTGGTGCTGGAGGCGGACCGCCGGTTCGGCTCGGTGGTGTTCGAGGCGGCCAACGGCGGGGCACTGCTGTGGCAGCACCTGTTCTGGTTCTTCGGGCATCCCGAGGTCTACATCATCGCCCTGCCGTTCTTCGGCATCATCACGGAGATCATCCCGGTCTTCAGCCGCAAGCCGATCTTCGGCTATCTGACGCTGGTCGGGGCGACGATGGCGATCACCGGTCTGTCGATCGTGGTGTGGGCGCACCACATGTTCGTCACGGGGGCGGTGCTGCTGCCCTTCTTCTCCTTCATGAGCTTCCTGATCGCCGTGCCGACGGGCGTGAAGTTCTTCAACTGGACCGGGACCATGATCAAGGGGTCCCTGTCCTTCGAGACCCCGATGCTGTGGGCGACCGGCTTCCTGGTGACGTTCCTCTTCGGCGGCCTGACCGGGGTGATCCTGGCGTCGCCGCCGATGGACTTCCACGTCTCCGACTCGTACTTCGTCGTCGCCCACTTCCACTACGTGGTCTTCGGCACCGTCGTCTTCGCGATCTTCGCCGGGTTCCACTTCTGGTGGCCCAAGTTCACCGGGAAGATGCTCGACGAGCGGCTGGGCAAGATCCACTTCTGGACGCTGTTCGTCGGCTTCCACACCACGTTCCTGGTGCAGCACTGGCTGGGCGCGGAGGGCATGCCGCGCCGGTACGCCGACTATCTCGCCGCCGACGGCTTCACGGTGCTGAACACCATCTCGACGATCGGCGCGTTCCTGCTCGGCCTCTCGACGCTGCCGTTCCTCTACAACGTCTGGAAGACCGCCAAGTACGGCAAGAAGGTCGAGGTCGACGACCCCTGGGGCTACGGCCGTTCCCTGGAGTGGGCGACCTCCTGCCCGCCCCCGCGGCACAACTTCGACGCGCTGCCGCGGATCCGCTCGGAGTCCCCGGCGTTCGACCTCAACCATCCGGCGCACGCGTTGGAGGCTCCGCAGCCCGAGCCGAAGAGCGAGCAAGCCGGCCGTGAGCCGTCCTGATCGCCTCCACCAGCTCGGCCGGCTCCAGGACCTCGAACTCGAAGCCCGTCAGCATCACATGGATCACCATCACGTCGAGGTTCCCGGCGCCGGTCCGCAACAGGCAGCTGTCGGGCCCCTCCGCCTCCAGCTGCCCGTCGGAGGGCGAGATGTGCTCGGCGGCCTCCTCCAGGGGCACCAGCAGCCGGACGACGGCATGCGAGGCGTACGCGCGCGTGGAGACGCCCCGGGAGACGTACGCGGCGAGGTCCTCGGCGGGCGGGGTGCGCGGGGTGAAGCGCGGGCCGTGCGGCGGCCTGGGACGGACGCGGTCGACACGGAACGTACGCCAGTCCTCGCGGTCGAGGTCCCAGGCGACCAGGTACCAGCGGCGCTCACTGCACACCAGGCGGTGCGGCTCGACACTGCGGCGGGTGGCGGCGCCCATGGGGGTCCCCCCGGTCGAGCATGTTCGAGACTGGGGGAGGTCGCGGTACTCGAACCGCAGGCGTTCGGCGTCCCGGCAGAGGTGGGCGAGCTCGGTCAGGACGGCCGGGTCGACCGCGGAGTTCTGGGTGCCGCGCAGCATCGGCACGGTGAAGGCGTTGAGGGCGCCCACGCGGCGGCGCAGCCGGTTCGGCAGGACCTGCTCCAGCTTGGCCAGGGCCCGTACGGAGGTCTCGCCGATGCCCTCGATGCCCTGGCCCGCGGCCGTGCGCAGGCCGACGGCGACGGCCACGGCCTCGTCGTCGTCCAGCAGCAGGGGCGGCAGCTCGGCGCCGGCACCCAGCTGGTAGCCGCCGCCGGTGCCGGGGCTGGCGTTGACCGGATACCCCAGTTCGCGCAGCCGGTCGACGTCGCGGCGGACCGTGCGCGGGGTGACGCCGAGGCGTTCGGCCAGTGCGGCGCCGGACCTCCCCCACTGCCTCAAGGGCGTGGGCGGTGCCCCCAGCGGTGGCCCTGGAGAAGGGAGAGGAGGCGCAGGAGCCTGGCGGAGGTGTCCAGCATGATCCGAGGCTGCCAGTCGCCTAACGGCTCGGAGGTGCGGATATCGCGGGCGGGTGCGCCCCTAACGGCGTCGGCCTGAACGGCGTCTGCTCGTACCGGCATTCCACGCTGAGGTTGCCGCCGCGGGTCTCGTACGGGACCCGGGAGGCCGACGGATGCACCTGCATGGCGCCCGGTACGAGACGGTCCGGGTGCTCGTCCCGGACGTTGGCGTAAGCGTCCCAGTGGCCCTCCGGCAGGGGGACGCTGCTGGGCAGAGCGGCGCGCAGACGGCCGGTCGTGGCCGGGGTCAGGGGCAGGGTGACCTCCTCGTCGCCCTCGCGGTGGCGCAGCACGAGACGAGCCTCCATGGCGGGCCCGACGGCGGTGACGTCGAAGGTCAGTCCGCCGGCCGAATCCGCGATGCAGTCGGCGCGCAGTGGTGCGGCGTGCGACACGGGCGTCATGCGCTGCGGTACCTCCCTGGGCTCGCTGCTGCGTCTACTCCCTGTTCCGTTCCGTCGGTTGGACCGGTGATGCGGCCTTTTGGTTGCCCGTCACGGCTGATACGACAGTTGCGGGACGTCGAAGCACGTGGTGTCCATGTCTCCTTGGGAGACCCAGCCCCGGCCGTCCTCCCAGCGGGCCACCGACAGACAGGTCCGGCGGTCCTTCGGCGGTTCGGCCAGCCGCTCGAACCTGACCGGGATCAGCAGTCCGTCGGCGCTGTAGCCCTGGCTGTGGTTCATGTGGTCGTCGACGCACGCGCGCGTGACGCCCTGTCCGGCGCACGACTTCGCCGCGTCCGTGAACCACCTGGCCGCCGCCCAGCCCTCCAGCTGCCACTGGGAGTGCGTCTTCAGTGACCTGGTGGCGTCCCGGAACTCCCGTACCGCGTCCTGGTCCGTGTCCTCGTGGTTGCGGGACGCCCCGGTCGCCCACAGGGCGTTGCGGCAGCGGGGGGCGTCCTTGTAGTCCTCGGCGACGGTGGACGTCCAGTTCTGTACGTTCGTCACCTTGGCGGTGACCTCGGCGCCGACGTCGTCCATCGCCTCGCACAACCGGGCGTTGCCGTGGCTGTCAATGGCGTCGAAGACCAGGTCGGCGCCCTGCTCCTTCAGATCGGCCGCCACCGCGCGGAAGTTGGGCAGCGCGAAGTCGACCTGCTCGGAGACCACCTTGTAGCCCTCGGCCTTCAGGCCCCGCTCGACGAGCCGGGCGTAGGCGGCGGACGCGGGCTGGTTGTACGAGACGACGGCGGCCGTACGGGCGCCGTGCTCACGCTTGAAGTAGCGGTAGACCTCCGTGCCGCCGTACTGCTTGCCGTCCCAGCCCGTGGTGCCGTCGCGGGGCGCGAGGCTGCCGTAGATGCCGTACAGGTGCGGGTAGGTGTCGTAGGCGGCCCCGATGGGCTGGCCGCCGATGTCGGGCACGCGCGCGCGTGCGACGCGCGGGGCTCCGGCGTAGTCCAGGGCGGTGGTGGCGACCAGGGCGACGACCTTGTCCTCGTCGATCAGCCGGTGCACGCACTCGTTGTTGCCGACACCGCTGCCGCCGTCGTCGCACAGGCGCACCTCGACGCGGCGGCCGTCGATGCCGCCGCGCGCGTTGAGACGGTCGAACCAGGCTCTGGCACCGTCGCGCGGGCCGGTGAAGGCGTTGCCGCCGACCGGGCTGGTGGCGCTGGTGATGACGCCGACCCGGATCGGGGTACGGTCGCCGGCCGACGCCGAGGAGCCGCCCCGGTCACGGTGCTCGAAGTCGCTCTCCGGCAGCCGGCTGCCGCACGCCGTAACCAGAGTCAGCAGCAGCACGGCGACCGCCGCCTCAGCAGCCGGGGACCGGCGACCCATTGCCGCTCAGCTGGACCAGCGCGCACAGCGTCTTGACGGACACCTTCCAGGAGCCGTCCTGTTCGACGGCCGTGCCGGAGGCGTTCGGCAGGGCGGTCGCGCCCTTCAGCGTCAGGTCGTAGGTCACGTCGGCCTCGGTCGGCGAGGTGAACTCGACCTTGGAGACCTTCGCCTCGACCTGCCCGCCGCGCTCGTCACCGCTGAACGCCTCCAGGACAGACCCCATCCGGTCGCCGTTCTCCAGTACGGCCTGCTTCTCCTCCATGGACGTCGCCGGGTCGAAGAACTTCTGCCAGTTCTGCTTGATCTCCGTCTCGGCCGCCCCCAGGTCGGCGGGCGCCGTCGCGGCCGGAGACTGCTCGGTCCCCTCGGTCCGCTCGACGGTCGGCGTAGGCGGCGTCTCGTTGCCGCCGCCGCCCTCGTCGTCGCTGCAGGCCACGAGGGCCGGGGCGAGGGACAGGAGCAGTGCTGCCGCCAGGGCGGCCCCCCGTCCCGCCGCGCGTGGACCGCGCCGCCCGTGTGCGTTGCTCCGCCTGAGGTCGCTCCCGAGAACCATCTGGCTCACCGCCGGGGTGTCGATCCGGGCCGTGTGCGCCCGGTGCTTTCAGGGTCAGCTTGCAGGAGGCATAGTGCAAGGCCAGTGGCAGACATGGAATAGGGCCAGGCACATGCGCGCAAAGCCGACGCGCACGCACACAAAAACCCGACGTGGGGGAGCCAGCGATGCGGACAGCCCGACTGCGGACCGTGCACCCCGTCCTGTGGGCCGGCTGGGCCGCGCTCGCCGTCGGCGCGGTGCTGTGCGTCATCGGCTGGTACGGCGTCTCCGGCGAGCGGTTCGCCGAGCGGCAGCTGCCGTATCTCGCGTCCTGCACGGTCCCCGGCGCCGCGCTGATCATCGCCGGTTCGGTGCTGCTGACCCACGGGCGGGGCGCGCTCGCCGCGGCACGGGTGGAGGAGCTGTACGGCCTGCTGGTGGCCGTCGAACCGGCCGACGCCGAGAGGTCCGGGCAGGCGGGCGCGGCGCCGGCGGCGGTCAGCGGGGACCTGCTGATGGTGCCCGGTGGCACCCTCTGGCACCGCGCGGACTGCCCGCTGGTCGCCGGGAAGGCGGAGGCCGTACCGGTCGACGCGAAGCTGGTGCGCGGCGGCGGACTGGGCCCGTGCCCGATCTGTGAGCCCGCCGGAGCGGACGACTGAGACGGACGACCGATGTCCTCGCTGACGTACGACCTCACGCTGGCCGGTCTGTCGGTCGGCAGCGCCGCCGCGCTCACCGGGATCGGCCTGGTCGTGACGTACCGGGCGACCGGCGTGCTGAACTTCGCGCACGGGGCGATCGCGATGGTGTGCGCGTATGCGCTGCGGCAGTGCGTGGTGGAGTGGGGCTGGCCGCTGTGGGCGGGCGCGACCGTGACCCTGCTGGTGCTCGCGCCCGGTATCGGGATGCTGCTGGAACGGTTCGTCTTCCGGCCGCTCGCGGTCCTGGGCAGCGACCCGGCGCAGACCCTGGTCGCGTCCATCGGGGTGTTCGTGCTGCTGGTGGGCGGCGCGGTGCTGCTGTGGGGCCAGGGGGCGCGGGACGACGCGCCGGAACTGGTCCCGGCGGACCCCTGGGGCCGGCTGGCGGTGGCCCTGCTGCTGGCGGCCGGGGTCGGGGCGGTCATCCGCTGGACGCGCTTCGGCCGGGAACTGCGTGCCGTGGTCGACGACCGCCGGCTGGCCGTCCTCGGAGGCATCGACGCGGACCGGGTGGCGGCGGCGGGCTGGGCGTTCGGCGCGTTCACGGCGGGTCTGACGGGCGTGCTGCTGGCGCCGTACGTACGCCTGGACCCGTACGGCTTGCCCCTGCTGGTGATGGAGGTCGTGGCGGTCGCGGTCGCCGCCCGGATGCGCAGTCTGCCCGTCGCGGTGGCCGCGGCGCTGGCCATCGGGGTGGCCCAGAGCCAGCTGACGCGCCTGCACCCCTCGGGCTGGGGCGCGCCCCTCCTGCAAGCCGTCAGCACGAACCTCTTCGTCGTCGCCCTGCTGGTCGCGGCCCTGGCCCTCCCGCGCGTCGGCACCCGGGACGCCCTCCCCCGCACGGCCACCGCGCGCGTGCCGACGCCTCCGGGCGCCTGGATCGTGGCGGTCGTGCTCTTCCTGCTCCCGCTCGGCTTCGCGGGCTCGGACCTGCACACGTCCGTGCAGGTGCCGGCGCTGGCCGTGGTGCTGCTCTCCCTGGTCGTCGTCACGGGCCGCGGCGGTCAGCTCTCCCTCGGTCAGGCGGCCTACGCGGGCCTGGGCGCCCTGTTCACGGCCCTGCTGGCGGCGGGCCGCTTCCCGGGCCTGCCCCGTCTGCCGGAGCTCGCCGCGCTGGCGCTGGCGGTCTTCCTGGTGGCACCGCTGGGCCTGCTCACGGGCTGGCCCGCGATCAGTCGCCGGGGCCTGGCGTTGGCGCTGGCGACCTTCGCGGTGGGCGTCGGCGTGAGTCGCTTCGTCTTCACCCAGCCGTACGCGATCTCGGGCCTGTCCCTCGGCCGCCCGGCGGGCTTCGAGGGCGACCGGGCCTACTACGTCCTCGAACTGTCCCTGCTGACGGCCGCCCTGCTGGCCACCTGGCTGCTGCGCCGGGGCCGCACGGGCCGGGCCCTGGCGGCGATGCGGGACCACGAGTCGGGGGCGTCGGCGGCAGGCGTCCAGGTCCCCTCCCTCAAGCTTCTGGCCTTCGTCGCGGGCGCCGCCCTGGCGGCCCTGGGCGGCGGCATGCTCGGCATGGGCCTGCGCGCCTTCGACCCGGCCGCCTACGACCCCGTCCGCGGCCTCCTCTGGTTCGCCGCGGTGGTCGTCCTGGGCGCCGACAGCACCCTGGGCGCCCTGGCCGCGGCGGCCCTCCTGGTCGGCCTGGACGCGGGCACCCGGGGCGGGGTGGCGGCGGCACTGATCGGAGTGCTGGCGGTGCTCGTGGGCCGCTTTCCCGGGGGGCCGTACGAGGCGTTGCGGGCGGCGGCGCAGCGGCTGCGGCCGCGGCGTGGAACGACGCTCACGGCGCTGGGGGTGGGGGTGCGCGGACAGCTGACGGCAGCAGGCGCGGCGCGGACGGCACAAACCCCGGCCGCCGAAGAAAGCGGGACGGGCGGTGCGGGTGGGGCCCCCAACGCGGCCGAAGGCCGCGTGCCCACCCACAAGCCCGCGCCCAAGGACACCGCCCTCACCACCCACCGCCTCCAGGCCCGCTACAACGGCTTCACCGCCCTCGCCGACGTGACTCTCACCGTCCCACCCGGCAAGATCACCGCGATCGTCGGCCCCAACGGCGCGGGCAAGACCACCCTGTTCCACTGCCTGGCCGGCACCCACCGCCCCGCCCACGGCCAAGTCCTGCTCGGCCCCCGTGACATCACCCGCCTGCCCGCGCACACCCGCACCCGCCTGGGCATCGCCCGCACGTTCCAGCAACTGGCCGTGTTCCCGTCGTTGACCGTGGCCGAGAACGTCCGCGTCGGCGCGGAGCAGGGAAGGAGCCGGGACCCCTCGGCCGTGGAGCGCTCCCTGCGGCTCCTCGGACTGGACGGCCCCGTGAGAGCCCTGCCCGCCGCGGACCTCCCCACCGGCACGCTGCGGCGCGTCGAACTGGCCCGAGCCCTCGCGGGCGACCCGCGCGTGCTGCTCCTCGACGAACCCGCCGCCGGCCTCGACACCGCCGAAGTCACCGCCCTGGCCCGGATCCTGAAGGCCCTCGCCGCCGACGGCCTGGCTCTGCTCGTCGTCGAGCACGACCTGGACCTGGTCGCCGACCTGGCCGACACGGTGCACGTCATGGCGGCGGGCCGCATCGTCGCCTCGGGCCCTCCCGACCGCGTTCTCGACGCGGCGACCTCCCAGGAGACCCCCGCATGACCACGATCTCCCTGCGCGACGCGCGCGTGCGATACGGCCCCCTGGAGGCCCTGCACGGCATCACGATCGCCGCCCCCGGCCCGGGCCTCACCGTTCTGCTGGGACGCAACGGATCAGGCCGTACGACCGCCCTGCACGCCCTGGCCGGAACCGTGCCGCTGTCCGGCGGCGCGGTCGTGTGGGACGGCGCCGACGTGACCCGGCTGCCCGCGCACGAGAGGGCCCGGCGCGGACTGTGCCTGGTCCCCGAGCGACAGGCGGTGTTCGGCTCCCTCACCGTGCGCGAGCACCTCGAACTCACGGCCGGGTCGTACGACATCGCTCTCGATGCCTACCCCCGGCTGGAGCCGCTCCTCGCGCGCCGCGCCGGCACCCTCTCCGGCGGCGAGCAGCGCATGCTCGCCCTCTCCCGCGCCCTGTCTGCACGCGCGCGTGTCGTGCTCGTGGACGAACCCGCGCAGGGCATGTCGCCCACGGTGGCCGCCCGTACGTACCGACTGCTGAGCGAACTCGACGCGTGCGTGGTCGTGGCCGAGCAACGGCTGCCGCCCGCTCTGCACGGGCGGGCGGCGCTCGTCTACGAACTGCGGCGCGGTGCGGTCGTGTTCAGCGGCGAGTCGGGCGAATGGGAGCGCCGTGCCGGGCACCGAACCGGGTCGAGCCCTTCCGGATGACCAGCGAGGTCTTCGCGGTCAGCCGCGCCGTGACACTCGGTCCCCCCAACTCCATACGGCCCTGGAGTCCGTACCGTCTGGAGCAGTGCGGCCAGGCTCCCCACCCTTGCGAGGCCACCACCTTCCGGGCGATCTCGATCTGCTCCTGACGGCTGGCGAGATCCGCGCGCGCGGCGAATTTCGCCCCGCCGAAGCCCTCCCAGGTCCGCTGCGAGAACTGGAGTCCCCCGTAGTGGCCGTTGCCGGTGTTGATGTGCCAGTCGCCGCCGCTCTCGCACTTGGCGACGCAGCCCCAGGGCCACTGGTCCTTGGCACATTCGTACTTCGCGCGTTTGGGCGGCGGTCCGGGGGCCGGTCGAGGCGCCGTATGGCTTGCGCGTGTCGCATACGTGGCCTGTGCCGCGTGCGTTGCGTGTGTCGCGTGCGTCGTGCCCGGGGCCACGGCGGTGAACAGGGCGGCGGCCAGGACGATCTTGAGCGGTGTGCAATTCATATGAGCACGCTAGGCAGCTTATTGCGGCCTGCCGGGGCGGCGCGTCCGACGACCGCGAGTGCCCCACCCGGTCGGCGGACCGGGTGGGGCACGATGCCGGGAACAGGAAGCGTCACTCAGAGTTCGAGGCGCTGCCCGGGCACGATCAGGTGGGGATCGGCGCCGATGACGGACTTGTTGGCGTCGTGGAGCTGTCGCCAGGTGGTCCCGTGCCGGGCGGCGATGCCGCTCAGCGTGTCGCCCGTACGGACGGTGTAGTCACCGCGGGACGAGCTGCGGTTGGTGTGTCCCGACGAACGCTCCGGCGTCTGCGACGGAGTCGACGGGGCTGCCTCGGTCGAGGAGGAGGCCGAGCCGGGGTCGGAAGCCGCGGGTGCGCTTCCGTACGCTCCGGCCCGGGCCGAACAGGTCGGCCAGGCGCCCCATCCCTGGGCGCGCTGGACCTTGGTGGCCACGGCGATCTGCTGGTCCCTGGTCGCCCCGTCCGCAGTCGCCGCGTAGGCCGTACCGCCATAGGCGCGCCAGGTCGAGGCGGCGAACTGAAGTCCGCCGTAGTAGCCGTTGCCGGTGTTGATGTGCCAGTCGCCGCCGCTCTCGCACTGGGCGATGCGGTCCCACACTGCGCTGTCCGCCGCTGTGGCGTTGCCGGTCGCGGCCAGCAGTCCGAGCGGGGCGAGCAGTGCCGCCCCGGCGAGGACCGCCGTCGTACGAGCCCGGTTTCCGTTCGGAGCCGGAGTCTTCGGCGTCTTCCGAGCGTTGTCGCGCGTGTTGTCGGCACATTCGGACATGTAGTTCCCTCTCGAAACACCCGGGGTCCCCCAAGGCGGAACGCCCCTCGCCACGCCATGGGGCGCGTGAGGGACGCCGGCCCCGTCCGCCGGAGGCTGTGCTGTGAACTGGCTGGTGCTGGTCGGCGGACGTACCCGAGCGGTGCTCGTTGCACACGGCCGAGGAATCTAGGGACAGCGGGCGTTCGGCATCAACCAACTCCTTGTCACTCCAGGCCAGTTCGCCGTTACCTCGGGTATCGGCGATTTTCAGCCACCCACTTCATTCGCTGATTTCAGGATTTGTCGACCAACCGCCCTGCCGATCTGTGACACACCCCACGCAACCAACTCCCTTGGGTTTCCAAGGACTTGACCGTGAGTGGGCGATTCCGCACCCGACGTGACCGTGCGCGATGGATGGTTCGATTCCGTTCGCCTTGGTGCGTGACTCCCGCCACAGATCGTCCGTTGTCATCTTCATGAGCCCGGGACCGCCCGGTTCACGGGCCGGGAGCCAACCGGTCCCGCCACGCCACATCCCGAGGGAGCCACCCGTGCCGCGCATGCTCGACGTCAGCGACGAGGTACGTGCCGAGATCGGCGACGAAGAAGCCGACCGGCTGCTCGCCGGAGAGAACGCCCCGGGCAGTTACGACTGCACCTCCTGCCGCACCCCGGGCGACTCCGAACAGGAGCGCACCAGCACCGTCCTGTTCATCGGGGACGAGACGGCCGTCCTCGCCTTCGCCCACGCCACCTGCCTGCCCTCCCAGGTCGTCCAGGTCACCGAGGACCAGCTGCGGGGTGCCGTGAAGTCCATCACCGGCGACCGGGTCGACCTGGAACCGGAGGCGATCGTGCCGGAGCAGGCCGTGCTCGGCGTGACCAGCGGACTGGTGCTGATCGCCGGGGAGCTGCACCCCGCCCTGGTCGTGGAGCCGACCGGCCCCATCATGCGCCCCGGGGCGATCGACGCCGGGGACGACTTCCTTCCGCTGCTGATCGAGCAGGGGTTCATGCCGGTGACGGAGCTGGCCGAGGTGCCGCCGGTACTGCACGGCTGGTCCGTGCTGTTGGCCATGGGCCAGCTGCACGCGGTGCTCCAGCCGGGGACTGGCCCTTCCGGGGGACAGCCGGTCGCCTGGTGGCAGGCGCATCAGCCGCTCCAGGTGACCGACGGCTGGCGGGCCGCCGCGAACAAGCACCAGCAGGTGCTGATGTTCGCGGCGCCGGTGGGCTCCATCGGGCGTCAGCCCCGGGAGGACCTGCTGCGGGGCGCCCTGGACAAGGCCGCGGCGAACGGGAAGCTGGTCGGAGCCGCTCTGCCTCTGGCGGGAACCTGATTCGTAGCTGGTCGCGCCGCTCCCCGCACCCCCAAAGGGACGTGACCAACCGCATCTCATCAGGCTCGGGGTCGTTTGGACATACGTGCATGCATACGACGTTCCCCGCCATCAGGGCAGCCCCTCGCCCACGCCGATCTACGACGCGCTCTACGCCGAGTACGTCAAGTCCTTCCGTTCGCTGCCGGGTGATCGCAGCGGTGAGGAGGACCTGGGGTTCGTCGCGTTCGGGAACATCCAGCGGAGCACCGGAACCTACGGCGGCCATCGCCCGGGATCGTTCAGCAGCTCGTACAGCGCCTACAGTGCGGGGGCCCACAGCGCCCGCCACGGCAACCACCAGCAGCCGCAGTGGCAGCGCGTCGGACACATCGGCCCGCAGGGGAACACGGGGATGCAGCACGTCCCGGCCGCGCTGCCGCCGGCGCGCAGAGGCTGAGCACACAAAAGGGCGGCCCTCACCGGGCCGCCCTTCGCCATGTCCGCCGCGTCCTGCGGCGGCTACTTCTTCTTGCCGCGCTTCTCGCGCACCCGCACCGAGAGATGGATCGGCGTTCCCTCGAAGCCGAACTCCTCGCGCAGTCGGCGTTCGATGAAGCGGCGGTAGCCCGCCTCGATGAAGCCGGAGGCGAAGAGCACGAACCGCGGGGGCTTGGTGCCGGCCTGGGTGCCGAAGAGGATGCGCGGCTGCTTGCCGCCCCGGATCGGGTGCGGGTGGGCGGCGACCAGCTCGCCGAGGAAGGCGTTGAGGCGGCCCGTCGGAACGCGGGTCTCCCAGCCGGCCAGCGCGGTCTCGATCGCGGGGACCAGCTTCTCCATGTGCCGGCCGGTGTACGCGGAGACGTTGACCCGCGGCGCCCAGGCGACCTGACCGAACTCGGTCTCGATCTCCCGCTCCAGGTAGTAGCGGCGCTCCTCGTCGAGGGTGTCCCACTTGTTGTAGGCGATGACCATCGCACGGCCTGCCTCGACCGCCATGGTGACGATGCGCTGGTCCTGCACCGAGATGGACTCGGAGGCGTCGATCAGGATGACCGCCACCTCGGCCTTCTCGACGGCGGCCGCGGTGCGCAGCGAGGCGTAGTAGTCGGCGCCCTGCTGGAGGTGGACGCGCTTGCGGATGCCCGCCGTGTCGACGAACTTCCAGGTCACGCCGCCCAGTTCGATGAGCTCGTCGACCGGGTCACGGGTGGTGCCGGCCATCTCGTTGACGACGACGCGCTCCTCGCCCGCCACCTTGTTCAGCAGGGAGGACTTGCCGACGTTCGGACGGCCGATCAGGGCGATGCGGCGCGGGCCGCCGATGCCGCCCCCGCCGAACGACTCGCGCGGAGCGTCCGGCAGCGCCTCCAGGACGGAGTCCAGCATGTCGCCGGTGCCACGGCCGTGCAGGGCGGACACGGGGTGCGGCTCACCGAGACCGAGGGACCACAGGTAGGTGGCGTCCGCCTCACCGCTGGGGCCGTCGACCTTGTTGGCGCACAGCACCACGGGTTTGCCGGCCTTGCGCAGCAGCCGTACGACGGCCTCGTCGGTGTCGGTGGCACCCACCTTGGCGTCGACGACGAACACGACGGCGTCGGCGGCCTCGATGGCGTACTCGGCCTGCGCGGCCACGGAGGCGTCGATGCCGAGGACGTCCTGCTCCCAGCCGCCGGTGTCGACGACCTTGAAGCGGCGGCCGGCCCACTCGGCCTCGTAGGTCACGCGGTCGCGGGTGACGCCGGGCTTGTCCTCGACGACCGCCTCGCGGCGCCCGATGATGCGGTTGACAAGAGTCGACTTGCCGACATTCGGCCGCCCGACGACGGCGAGGACCGGCAACGGCCCGTGCCCGGCCGCCTCGATGGCACCCTCGACGTCCTCCAGGTCGAAGCCCTCTTCCGCGGCGAGCTCCATGAACTCCGCGTACTCGGCGTCGCCAAGCTCTCCGTGGTCGTGCTCTTCGCGCGAGCCCTCGGAGTGGATGTGGTCGTTCATGAAGTCCGTACCTCGTCGTTCATCGTGGTGATCGGTGGACCGTCCGGTTTCTCCCGGCTGATCCACTACTCAGTGTCGCCTAGCGACCGGTCAGTCGCCTTGCGTTTTCCAGGTGCGCGGTGAGCTGCTTCTGGATGCGCTCGGTCGCCTCGTCCAGCGCCTTGCGCGTACGTCGTCCGCTGCCGTCGCCCGCCTCGAAGGGGTCGCCGAAGACGACGTCGATACGGCTGCGCAGCGGAGGCAGCCCCTTTATCAACCGCCCCGGCCGGTCGGAGCTTCCCAGCACGGCGATCGGGACGATCGGCGCCCCGCCGCGTACCGCGAAGTAGGCGAGCCCGGCGCGCAGCGAGGCGAAGTCGCCCTCGCCGCGAGTGCCCTCGGGGAAGATACCGAGGACCCCGCCGGCCGACAGGACGTCGAGGGCCTGCGTGATCGCCGTACGGTCGGTGGTCTCGCGGTCCACCTTCAGCTGGCCGATCCCGGTCAGGAACGGGTCCAGCGGCCCGATGAACGCCTCTTTCTTGATCAGGAAGTGCGTCGGCCGGGGCGCCACACCCATGACCATCGGGCCGTCGACGTTGTGCGAGTGGTTGACGGCGAAGATCACCGGACCGGTCGCGGGCACCTTCCAGGCGCCGAGCACGCGCGGCTTGAACAGCCCGTACATCAGGCCGACGCCGATGCGCCGCCCGACCTCGGCACCCCGCTCCGAAGACACGGACGGACGGTTCACCTCGCGGCCCGCTTCTCCTCGACGAGCGTGACGACGCACTCGATGACCTGCGACAGCGTGAGCTCGGTGGTGTCCACCTCGACCGCGTCGTCCGCCTTGGCGAGCGGCGAGGTCTTGCGGCTTGAGTCGGCCGCGTCCCGCTTGATCAGCGCCTCCCGGGTCGCGTTGACGTCGGCGCCCTTCAGCTCGCCGCTGCGGCGGGCCGCGCGGGCCTCCGGGGAGGCGGTGAGGAAGATCTTCAGGTCGGCGTCGGGCAGCACGGTCGTACCGATGTCACGGCCCTCGACGACGATGCCGATCTCCGCGGACCTGGCCAGGGAGCGCTGCAGCTCGGTGATCCGCGCCCGCACCTCCGGTACGGCACTCACCGCGCTGACCTTGGAGGTGACCTCCTGGGTGCGGATCGGGCCGGCGACGTCGGTGCCGTCGACGGTGATCGTCGGGTTGCCCGGCTCGGTGCCGGAGACGATCTCGGGCTTGCCGGCCACGGCCGCGATCGCGGAGGGGTCCTCGATGTCGATCTCGTTGGCCACCATCCACCAGGTGATCGCCCGGTACTGGGCACCGGTGTCGAGGTAGCTCAACCCGAGCTGCGCGGCAACGGCCTTCGACGTGCTCGACTTGCCCGTGCCGGAGGGGCCGTCGATGGCGACAATCACGGGCTTGGCGGCACCGTTTTCCACGGGGGGACACCTTCCAGATGCGGTGTGGCGGGAGTGTGGGGACGCGAGGGCGCCCCGCACAAGGTTACTGGGTGCGCGTCACTCGTCCGGCCGCGCGGCCGCTGACCGGCGCCGGACCTACTGCCGGATCGCCCAGCCCCGCTCCCGCAAGGCCGCGCTGAGCACCGGCGCCGTCTTCGGCTCCACCATCAGCTGGACCAGACCGGCCTGCTGCCCCGTCGCGTGCTCGATCCGCACGTCCTCGATGTTGACCCCGGCCCGCCCCGCGTCCGCGAAGATCCGCGCCAGCTGCCCCGGCTGGTCGTCGATCAGGACGGCCACGACCTCGTAGATCCGGGGAGCCGCCCCGTGCTTGCCGGGAACCCGGTCCTGCCCGGCGTTCCCCCGCCGCAGCACGCCCTCGATACCGGCCGTGCCCTCCAGCCGCTTGTCCTCGTCGGACGACTGCAACGCCCGCAGCGCCCGCACCGCCTCCTCCAGATCGGCGGCGACGTCCGTGAGCAGGTCGGCGACGGGCCCCGGGTTCGCGGAGAGGATGTCGATCCACATCCCGGGATCGGAGGCCGCGATCCGCGTCACATCGCGAATGCCCTGGCCGGACAGTCGTACGGCCGACTCCTCGGCGTTCTCCAGCCGCGCGGCGACCATGCTGGACATCAGATGCGGCATGTGGGACACGAGCGCGACCGCCCGGTCGTGGGCGTCGGCGTCCATCACCACCGGCACCGCGCGGCAGTGCGAGACCAGCTCGAGGGCGAGGTTCAGCACCTCGGTGTCGGTGTCGCGGGTAGGCGTCAGCACCCAGGGGCGGCCCTCGAAGAGGTCGCCGGTCGCGGCCAGCGGCCCGGACTTCTCCCGGCCCGACATGGGATGCGTACCGATGTACGACGACAGGTCGATCCCGAGCGCCTCCAGCTCACGGCGCGGCCCGCCCTTGACGCTGGCCACGTCGAGGTAGCCGCGGGCCACGCCCCGGCGTATGGCGCCCGCGAGCACCCCGGCCACGTGCGCGGGCGGGGCGGCGACGATCGCGAGGTCCACGGGCCCCTCGGGCGCCTCGTCGGTGCCGGCGCCGAGCGCTGCCGCCGTACGGGCCTGCTCGGGGTCGTGGTCGGCGAGGTGGACGGCCACCCCCCGGCCGGCCAGCGCCAGGGCGGCGGACGTACCGATGAGGCCGGTGCCGATGACGAGTGCGGTTCTCACTGGGCGATGTCCTTGCGCAGGGCGGCCGCGGCGCCGAGGTAGACGTGGGCGATGTCGGCGCGGGGCTTGTCGGACTCGATGTGCGCGAGGACGCGTACGACACGGGGCATGGCGCCCTCGATGTCCAGCTCCTGGGCGCAGATCAGCGGGACGTCGGCGAAGCCGTCGCCGAGCTTGCGGGCGGCGGCCGCGGGGAAGTCGCAGTGCAGGTCGGGCGTGGCCGTGAACCAGATGCTGATCAGGTCGTCCGCGGCGAGGTCGTTCCGCTCCAGGATCGCGGTGAGCAGGGCCCCGACCTGCTCGTCCATGTGGCCGGCTTCGTCCCGCTCCAGCTGGACGGCCCCCCGGACCGCTCGTACCGCCACGGCGCTGCTCCTTGCTCCTGTACGGATCGGCTCTTCGACTGTCCAGCCTAGTCAGCCCTGGTACGGCGGACGCATCGCGCCCGCCCGCTGAGACGACCGTGCCGGTGGCGGTGCGCTGCCTCTGGACCATGGGCCACCAGACGTACGAAATGCACCTTTCTCTACACCCTGCCCTGAGTTACTTCTTCTTTGCCGCTTTCAGTGCAAAGATGCTGTTGATCCGCTCGGGGCGACTCCCGGTCGGCTGCCGCCCATCGTCGGCGGGTCGGCCCGCACCGCTCTCACGTCCATCCGGCTCACATCCGCCCTCTGGTTCTTCCGCACCTTCGGAGTGACGACATGACCTACCGTCCGACGCGGCGCACGATCCTCATCGCGACGGGCGCGACGGGCGCGACCGCGCTCGTCGCCGGCTGTGGCGGTTCCGACGACAACGGCGACTCGACCTCCACCACCTCCCCCGGTCAGGACGACCAGGACGGCCAGACCGGCCAGGAAGGCAAGGAGCTGGCCACCACGTCCGAGATCCCGGTGGGCGGCGGCACGATCTTCAAGGCCGACGAGGTCGTGGTGACCCAGCCCGAGCAGGGCCAGTTCAAGGCCTTCTCCGCCATCTGCACGCATCAGCAGTGCACGGTCGGCACCGTGGCGGACGGGACGATCAACTGCCCCTGCCACGGCAGCAAGTTCAAGATCACGGACGGCTCGGTGGCCCACCCTCCGGCGACCAGGCCGCTGCCGGAGAAGAAGATCACCGTGGACGGAAATTCGATCCGCCTGGTGTGATCCGCCGCGTACGCTCCCGGGCATGCGCCCCGAGACCCTGGTCCGCGACCACACGATCTACGCCTGTGTGATGGGCTCGCGCGCCTTCGGTCTGGCCACGGACGGCAGCGACACCGACCGCCGGGGCGTGTTCCTCGCTCCCACACCCCTCTTCTGGCGCTTCGACAAGCCGCCGACCCATGTCGACGGCCCGCTGGAGGAGCAGTTCAGCTGGGAGCTGGAACGCTTCTGCGAGCTGGCCCTGCGCGCCAACCCGAACATCCTGGAGTGCCTTCACTCCCCGCTCGTGGAGTACGTCGACGACACCGGCCGCGAGCTCCTCGCCCTGCGCGAGGCGTTCCTGTCCCGCAAGGCCCTGGAGACGTTCACGCGCTACGCGCTGGGCCAGCGCAAGAAGCTGGAGGCGGACGTCCGCACGCACGGGGCCCCGCGCTGGAAGCACGCCATGCACCTGCTCCGCCTCCTGACGAGCGCCCGTGACCTGCTGCGCACCGGTCACCTGACGATCGACGTCGGCGACCGGCGCGCACCGCTGCTGGAGGTCAAGCGCGGTGAGGTCCCCTGGCCGGAGGTGGAATCGCGGATGAGCCGTCTGGCACGGGAGGCGGAGGAGGCCGCCCGTCGCAGCCCGCTCCCGGCCGAGCCGGACCGCCGCCGGGTGGAGGACTTCCTGATCGGCGTCCGCCGCGCGTCAGCGCTCCAGCCGGAGCCGTACGACGAAGGCGTGCAGGGCGTCGTGGACGGTCGGCGCATCCGGCAGCGCTGAGGCGGCCTGCGCCTCGTCCAGCACGCCGTGCAGCCGCTCCACGTCGGCCACCACGCGCGCGTGGTCGACGTCGGCGGCTCCGTGCTCCTGCTCGGCCTTGGCGGTGATCAGCTCCGGCACGTAGCCGGGGGCGTCGCCTTCCCCGATCAGCGTCGGCAGATGCGGCTGCACCTCGCCACTGCGCATCAGGTGGATGCCGGTGAGCAGGACACGGAAGGTGTAGAGCAGCGGCTTGAGTTCCCCGGTCTTCTCGAACAGCCGCCACTGCGTGTTCGCGAACCCGCGGTAGTGATGGGCGTGATGGCTGGTCAGGACGCCGGGCGCGAGCTCGAACAGCTCCCGGTGGGCGTCCGTGGTGTGCACGACGAGCGGCGAGAGCAGCTGCTCCAGGACGTAGCCGTTGCGGCGCAGCATCAGCCGCACGAACTTGCGCAGGTCGTGCGTGACCAGGTCCATCTCGACGCCGTCGCGCACCCACATCCGCGACCGCGTCTCGTCCGGCTCCCGCAGCCCGACGAGGTCGGCGGTCGGCAGCAGGTGCACGCCCCGCAGGTCCACGTCCGAGTCACGCGACGGGAAGCCGTACAGATGCGCGCCGGAGACCGTCGCGAACAGCACCGGGTCGGGCTGCTCGGCGATGACGGGGGCGAGGTCGATGTCCAGGGCGTCGATCATCCGTCAAGCGTCCCAGAGCGCTCCGAGGGTCAGCAGATCCCCCCGGTACTCGATCCGGTCCGCCCACTGTGTCGGCCACGCGTCGGCGCCCAGGTAGGCGCCGGCGAACGCGCCGGCCAGGCATGCGATCGAGTCGGAGTCACCGGACGTACAGGCGGCCCGGCGCAGGGCCGTCAACGGCTCGTCGACGAACCACAGGAAGCAGAGCAGCCCGGTGGCCATGGCCTCTTCGGCGATCCAGCCCTCGCCCGTGGCCAGGCAGGGGTCGGTCTCGGGCGAGACGGTCCGTACGGCCTCCTGAAGGCGGTCCAGGATCCCCAGGCACTCGTCCCAGCCGCGCGCGATGAAGTGCTCGGGCGTCGGGTCCTGGCTGCGCGTCCACAGATCGCCGAGCCAGCGCTCGTGGTACCGGCTGCGGTTCTCGTGGGCGTACGACCGCAGCAGCCCGACCAGTCCGGTCGGCTCGGCGCCCTGCGCGAGCAGGCGTACGGCGTGCGCGGTCAGGTCGGACGCGGCGAGCGCCGTCGGATGCCCGTGGGTGAGGGCGGACTGCAACTGGGCGGCGCCCGCCCGCTGTTCGTCGCTGAGGCCGGGGATGAGCCCGAGCGGCGCCACGCGCATGTTGGCACCGCAGCCCTTGGAGCCGATCTGGCTGGCGTCCTGCCAGGGCCTGCTCTCGTCCTTCAGCAGATTGCAGGCGACGAGGCAGGTCCGGCCCGGAGCGCGGTTGTTCTCCGGTGACTGGTACCAGTCGACGAACTCCTCCCGCACCGGCCGCTCCAGCCGCTTCGGCCCGAGCACCCCTCGGTCCATCGCCGTCCGCAGCCCCTTCCCCAGCGCCAGCGTCATCTGCGTGTCGTCGGTGACGATCGCCGGGGTCGGCAGGTCCATCTCGGCCCACGGTCCGCACTTGGCGAGGATCGAGGGGACGTCGTTGAACTCGGTCGGGAAGCCGAGCGCGTCCCCGAGGGCGAGGCCGAGCAGGGAGCCGGTGGCGGCGCGCTTGCGGACGGTGGTCGTGGTCATGTGGGGCGTCCTTCCGAGGTCGGCCGGAACAGGGGCGGGTGGAGGGTGGCGGCGGTGCCGGCGCGGTACAGCGCGGCCGGTTTGCCGCGGCCGCCGGTGAGCCGGGCGGCGCCGGGCACGGCTTCGACGAAGCCCGGCGTGGCGAGGACCTTGCGGCGGAAGTTGGGCCGGTCGAGGGCGGTGCCCCACACCGTCTCGTACACCTGTTGCAGCTCGCCGAGCGTGAACTCGGGCGGGCAGAAGGCGGTGGCGAGACAGGTGTACTCGAGCTTGGCGCCGACGCGGTCATGGGCGTCGGCCAGGATCCGGTCGTGGTCGAAGGCGAGGGGGCGCGCCGTGTCGTACGGCACCCAGCGCGCCTGTGCCGCGTCGCTGCCGCCGTGCGGTTCGGGCGGATGGGGCAGCAGCGCGGCGAAGGCGACCGTCACGACCCGCATCCGGGGGTCGCGGTCGGGCTCGCTGTAGGTCCGCAGCTGCTCCAGGTGCAGCCCGGATACGTCCGACAGGCCGGTCTCCTCGGCGAGTTCACGCCGGGCCGCCGTCTCCGCCGACTCGTCGGGCTGCACGAAACCGCCGGGCAGCGCCCAGTGGCCCTGGTACGGCTCCTGCCCGCGTTCCACGAGCAGGACGTGCAGGGCGCCGTCGCGGAGGGTGAGGACGGCGAGGTCGGCGGTGACGGCGAAGGGTTCGTGCGCGTACTTGTCGTACTCCATGTCCATGCGAACCCACCCCCTCGACAGCCTTTATAGTCACCACGACTATAAAGAGGGCGGGGGTAACGGCACAACCCCGGTCAGGCAAAGGACTCGCGACGGCCCAGGAAGGCCAGCAGCAGGACATCGGCACGCGCGCGTGCCGGCACCTCGACCGGCGCGGCGAACCGCACCCCCCGGTCCTCCTCCGCGACCACGCGGCGGCCGACGGCCAGCAGGTCGGCCGCGAGGGCGACCGGGATGGTTCGCGGCCTACCGCCGGCCTGGGCGACGTCCCACCCGTGCACGGCGATCTCGACGGCGCCCACGGCTGCCGCGCGCGTGCGCGGTGGGATACGGCCCGATCCGACCGCCGGTCAGGCCCTCGTACAAGGCGTCCAACGAGTCGTCGAGGTGCCCGAGCAGCTCCCCCGGATCCCACTCGGCACACGGCGTCCCGCGCCTCAGGCTCCCGGCCTGCACACCAGCGACGCTGCCGAGCGCGTAGGCGAGTGAACGCTCCAGCAGCTCGCCGGAGTTCATGACAGACCCCACAAGGCCCTCACCGGCCCCTCAGACGCCGTACGAGGCTCCTGAGGGCTGGTGGGGCGTACGCGCTCCCCGCGTTCCGTCGTGGTCGTCCTCATGCCCGCTCCCTCCGTCACGGACAACGACCGGCGGAGAGGCGAAAACACATCGGCCGGTCCCGGGACACCACCCGGAACCGGCCTGTGCGCACGCGTACGGACTACAGATCGACTTCCTGCATCAGCATGCCGACCTCGGTGTTCGACAGCCGCCGCAGCCAGCCCGACTTCTGGTCGCCGAGGGTGATCGGCCCGAAGGCGACGCGCACCAGCTTGTCGACCGGGAAGCCGGCCTCCGCCAGCATCCGGCGCACGATGTGCTTGCGCCCCTCGTGCAGGGTCACCTCGACGAGGTAGTTCTTGCCGGTCTGCTCGACGACCCGGAAGTGGTCCGCGCGCGCGTACCCGTCCTCCAGCTGGATGCCGTCCTTGAGCTGCTTGCCCAGGTCGCGCGGGATCGGGCCCACGATGTGCGCGAGATAGACCTTCTTCACGCCGTACTTGGGGTGGGTCAGCCGGTGGGCCAGCTCGCCGTGGTTGGTGAGCAGGATGACGCCCTCGGTCTCGGTGTCGAGCCGCCCGACGTGGAACAGCCGCGTCTCGCGGTTGGTCACGTAGTCACCGAGGCACTGCCGGCCCTCGTTGTCCTCCATCGTCGACACGACACCGGCCGGCTTGTTCAACGAGAAGAACTGGTACGACTGCGTGGCGACCGTCAGCCCGTCGACCCTGACCTCGTCCTTCTCCGGGTCGACCCGCTTGCCCTGCTCCAGCACGATCTCGCCGTTGACCTCGACCCGCGCCTGCTCGATGAGCTCCTCACAGGCACGCCGCGAGCCGTAACCGGCGCGGGCGAGGATCTTCTGAAGCCGCTCGCCCTCCTGCTCGGCACCCGGGAAGGTCTTGGGCAGCTTGACGTCCTTCTTGCCCGCGTACCGCTCCCGGTTGCGCTCCTCGGCGCGCGCGTCGTACTCACGCGAGGTCGCCGGGACCGAACGGCCGCGCCCGGTGCCCTGGCCCTGCCGGGGCCCGCCCTTGGCGCCACCGCGCGCGGACGCGCCGCGCCCCGTCTTCGGCCCTTCCTGGGAGGCCCCGGGGCCCACGTCGTAGCGCCGCTCCTCCGGGCGCGGCTTCTTCGGCCGGCCGCCCTGCTTGTCGTCGCGGTTGCCACCGGCGCCACGGGGATTACCGCGGCCACCGCTGCTCCCGCCGCGGCCGCCGCTGTTGCCACCACGGCTCCCGCCGTTGTTTCCGCTGCTGTTCCTGCCGCTGCTGCTTCGCATCAAAGTTCCGTCTGGTCGTCTACGTCGTCGGTACCCCGGCTCACCGAGGTGCCCGGACCGTCATCTGGAGCGTCCGGGTCGAACGACGGCACTCCTTCCTGGGTCTCGGCCTCGATCGCCTCAGCCTCCGGGAGGAAGGGCGCGAGCTCCGGGAGCTCGTCCAGGCCGCGCAGGCCCATCCGCTCCAGGAAGTAGTTCGTCGTCCTGTACAGGATCGCACCTGTTTCGGGTTCCGTGCCCGCCTCCTCGACCAGCCCGCGCTGGAGGAGGGTGCGCATGACCCCGTCGCAGTTCACTCCGCGCACGGCCGAGACCCGGCTGCGGCTGACCGGCTGGCGGTAGGCGACGACCGCGAGCGTCTCCAGTGCGGCCTGGGTGAGCCGGGCGGTCTGCCCGTCCAGCACCAGCCGCTCCACGGCGGCCGCGTACTCGGGGCGGGTGTAGAAACGCCAGCCGCCCGCGACGAACCGCAGCTCGAAGCCGCGCCCCTGCGTGACGTAGTCGTCGGCCAGCTCCCGCAGGGCGTCGGCGATCTGCCGGCGCGGCCGCTCCAGAAGCTTCGCGAGACGCTCCTCGGTCGCGGGCTCGTCCACGACCATGAGCATCGCCTCCAGGGCGGGCTTGAGGTCGAGGTCGGCGACGCCGCGCAGCCCGACCGGAAGCCCGGTGATCTCCTCACTCACGCCTTCTTCTCCTCCTTGGGCAGCTCGGGCGGCCGGTCGAACTCGTCGGTCACCGTGGGCGCCTCTTCCCCGTCGCCGCCGGTCCAGCGCACGACGAGCTCCCCGAGCGCGGTCTCCTGGTCGAGGGCCACGGCCTTCTCCCGGTACAGCTCCAGAAGTGCCAGGAATCGCGCTACGACGGTGAGGGTGTCGTCGGTGTCCTCGATGAGCGCCCGGAAGCTGGCCTCGCCGAGTTCCTTGAGCCGCGCGACGACGATCCCGGCCTGCTCCTGCACGCTGACCAGCGGCGCGTGGATGTGGTCGACGTAGACCTGCGGCTTGGGCCTGGGCTGCATCGCCTTGACGGCGAGCTTGGCGAATCCTTCCGCCCCGATGCTGATGACGACTTCGGGCAACAGCTCGGCGTGGTGCGGCTCCAGCCCGACGGTCCGCGGATACCGCCGGGCCTCGTCGTCGAGCCGCCGGCTGAAGATATCGGCGATCTGTTTGTACGCCCGGTACTGCAGCAGCCGCGCGAACAGCAGGTCCCTCGCCTCCAGCAGCGCGAGGTCGCCCTCGTCCTCCACCTCGGCGGCGGGCAGCAGCCGGGCCGCCTTCAGGTCGAGCAAGGTGGCCGCGACCACGAGGAACTCGGTCGTCTCGTCCAGGTCCCAGTCGGACCCCATCGCCCGGATGTGTGCCATGAACTCGTCGGTCACCTTGGACAGAGCGACTTCGGTGACGTCGAGCTTGTGCTTGGAGATCAGCTGGAGGAGGAGGTCGAAGGGGCCCTCGAAGTTGGAGAGGCGGACCTTGAAGACACCGTCGTCGGGTTCCTGGGCGTCGGCGCCGACTTGTGGAGGCTCAGGGGCGGCCGACGGCGGTCCGGGATCCGGCTCCGGGAGTTGTGCCGGTTCGGCGACCGGCGGCTCGTGCTCCGGCTCGGCGTCGACCACCGTCGAGCTCTCCGCGGGAGGCTCGCCCGGCTCAGCCGGTGGAGCCGGCGGTGCCGCCCCCGGGCCCCGCCCCAGCGCACGCCGTCGGCCGGCTGCTGCGCCGGAGGCCGAGGCGGGAACGTCGTTCGAGGTCATGGCCCCCGCAGGCTACCGCTACCGCCCGCGAAGTCGTCGTACGAGGATGCTGGCGTCTCCCCGGCTCTCCAGATCCGCGAGGACCACGGCCACCGCCTCGCGGACAATCCGCCCGCGGTCGACGGCCAGCCCGTGCTCACCGCGGAGCACCAGACGAGCGTGCTCCAGATCCATGAGCTCCTCGGCGGAGACGTACACGGTGATCTTCTCGTCGTGCCGTTCGCGACCACTGGGCCGACGCGAGGCGGACCGCCCGCGCTTGCGCGGCGCAGCCGCGGCGGCACCGGAGCCGGCGGAACCGCCGGGGGCACCCGCCCCCGCGGGGGCGGCAGAACCTTCCTGCGCCCCCTGACGCCGCCCGGAGCGCTCCGTGGCCGCGCTCCGGCTGCGCGACTCACCGGCGTCGACCGACTCCGCGTCGGCCGCCACATGTTCCGCGCCGTCGCCGTCACCGCCCTGCACGGGCACCGACTGCGGCGCGTCCTCCGCGGCGGCAGCGGCATCGCTCTCCCCCGCGGGAGCCGGCACCCGGGCCTCGCCGTTGGCGGGGCGCCGGGGAGTGGACGGCTGGAGCGCCATACCCCCTGTCGTACGGAACAGTTCGTCGGCCCCCGGCAGACTCACTCGGCGTGACACCGGGCGAGCACCTCCCTGGCGAGCTGGCGATAGGCGGCGGCACCGACGGAGTTGGACGCGTACGTGGTGATCGGCTCACCGGCGACCGTGGTCTCCGGGAAGCGGACCGTGCGCCCGATGACCGTGTGGTAGACGTGATCGTCGAAGGCCTCGACGACGCGCGCGAGCACCTCGCGACTGTGCACGGTGCGCGAGTCGTACATCGTGGCCAGGATCCCGTCGAGCTCCAGCTCGGGGTTGAGCCGCTCCTGGACCTTCTCGATGGTCTCGGTCAGCAGCGCCACGCCTCGGAGGGCGAAGAACTCGCACTCCAGGGGCACGATCACCTTGTGGGCGGCCGTCAGCGCGTTCACCGTGAGCAGACCCAGCGAGGGCTGACAGTCGATGACGATGAAGTCGTAGTCGGGCAGCAGCGGCTTCAGGGCGCGCTGGAGCGTCGACTCGCGCGCGACCTCGCTCACCAGCTGGACCTCGGCGGCGGACAGGTCGATGTTGCTCGGGAGCAGGTCCATGTTGGGGACCGCCGTCTTCAGGAGCACCTCGTCGGCCGACATGCCCCGCTCCATGAGCAGGTTGTAGACCGTGAGGTCGAGCTCCATCGGATTGACGCCGAGTCCGACCGAGAGCGCGCCCTGGGGGTCGAAGTCGACGAGCAGGACCCGGCGTCCGTATTCCGCGAGTGCCGCACCCAGGTTGATGGTCGACGTCGTCTTGCCGACGCCGCCCTTCTGGTTGCACATCGCGATGATCTTCGCGGGGCCGTGGTCGGTCAGCGGACCCGGGATCGGGAAGTACGGCAGCGGACGCCCGGTCGGGCCGATGCGCTCGCGGCGCTGGCGGGCAGCGTCGGGCGCGAGGGTGGCCGCGTACTCGGGGTCGGGCTCGTACTCCGCGTCGGGGTCGTAGAAGTGCCCGTCGGGCAGTTCGTCGTAGTCGGCGAATTGGTTGTGGGGCGCGCCACTTCCGTCGCCGGCCATGGCGTTCACGTGATGGCCATCCATGCTCTGGTGTGCTGTCTGAGTCAACCCTGAGATCTGGTGACTCTGGTGGGCTGCGAAGGTGCGCACCGCAACGGAGCCGACAGCCTCGAATCCCGCGGGACCCTGGCCCCGTACCGGCATTCCTGGTTGACCACCCCCGGGAGAAAATGTCGACTCATTCACAAGTCGTCTTACCTCCTTGGTGACCAGGAAACTTCTAGACAGGTCAGCGTGGCACCATGCCGACAGTCGGCGACTCTATGGCGTGTCGGTGGTCCGCAGCAACACAATCCGCCGGACCGAGCAGATGTGTCGACAATGAAACATCCCGCTGTCAAGGGCGTACGGCCGTCGCACGGCAGGTTTCACGGGTGTGCGAATCGGGCGAAGGGTTGCGTTCGAGGCGAGTTGACCGAGAGTCGCAAAGTGACCATACACACATCCGGCCGGACCTTTTCGGGCAAGGTCCGGCCGGGTGCGTGCGGTTGACGACTCGTGTTGACGTATCGCCTTTACCAGATAGTGACTTAACCGATCGGCTCAGCCGAGCAGCGTTTCGAGCTCCACGTGCTCCAGGCCGTGCGCCTCCGCGACCTCCCGGTAAACCACCTTGCCGTCATGCGTGTTGAGGCCCTTGGCCAGCGCGGCGTCGCGGCGCAGCGCCTCCGCCCAGCCCTTGTTGGCGAGTTCGAGGATGTACGGCAGCGTGGCGTTGGTCAGCGCGTAGGTGGAGGTGTTGGGTACCGCGCCCGGCATGTTGGCGACGCAGTAGAAGACCGAGTCGTGGACCGGGAAGGTCGGCTCGGCGTGCGTGGTGGGACGCGAGTCCTCGAAGCAACCGCCCTGGTCGATCGCGATGTCGACAAGGACACTTCCCGCCTTCATCCGGGAGACCAGCTCGTTGGTGACGAGCTTCGGGGCCTTGGCGCCCGGGATGAGGACCGCACCGATGACGAGGTCGGCCTCGAGGCAGGCCTTCTCCAGTTCGAGGGCGTTGGAGACGACGGTCTGGATCTTCGTGCCGAAGACCTTGTCCGCCTCCTTGAGCTTGTTGATGTCCTTGTCGAGCAGGGTCACGTGGAAGCCCATGCCGATGGCGATCTGCGCGGCGTTCCAGCCGGAGACGCCACCGCCGATCACGACGGCCCGGCCGGCCAGCACACCCGGGACGCCGCCCGGCAGCACTCCGCGGCCGCCGTTGGCGCGCATCAGGTGGTAGGCGCCGACCTGCGGGGCGAGCCGGCCGGCCACCTCGGACATGGGGGCGAGCAGCGGCAGGGCCCGGGAGGGCAGCTCGACCGTCTCGTAGGCGATCGCCGTGGTGCCGGACTCCACGAGGGCGTCCGTGCACTCCTTGGAGGCGGCCAGGTGCAGGTAGGTGAAGAGCGTCTGGTCCTTGCGGAGGCGGTGGTACTCCTCGGCGATGGGCTCCTTGACCTTCAGCAGCAGGTCGGCCACGGCCCACACCTCGTCGGCGGTCGCCAGGATCCGGGCGCCTGCGGCGACGTACTCGCTGTCCGGGATCGACGAGCCGACACCGGCGCCCTGCTCGATGACGACCTGGTGGCCGTGGCGCACCAGCTCGTGCACGCCTGCGGGGGTGATGGCCACCCGGAACTCGTTGTTCTTGACCTCGCGGGGGATGCCGACCTTCACGTCGATCACGGTCCTTGGCTCAGAGGGTGTGGGGCATTACAAGACATACCCAGGCATGCGGGGGCACACCGGGGTACACCGCAGGAGAAGGTGCGGCAGAGCCAGTCTAATGAAGGTGTTCCCGCTGTCTAGCCTTTCATTGCATCAATCTTCAGCGGATGCACTACGGATTTCGTAGGCGTTAGTGCCGTGTTCCGGCTTGAATGCCTGTTGCCGGGGCTCAGACGCTGCCGCATCGGACTCCAGAGGGTCCTCCTTCAGCATCCGCTCGGCCGCGCCGCGGTGCAGCTGCGCGGCCGATGAATCACCGAGGCGGTCCAGGGTGTCGGCGAGCCGCAGATGCAGGGCGCCCTGGAGCCGTACGTCCTCGGCACGCCGCGCGCACTCCACCGCCTCCTGGCAGGTGCGCAGCGACTCCTCGGGCCGCCCGGCGTACTCCTGGACCCGCGCCAGCTCGCTCAACGCCCTCGCGTGCCCGGCGACATCGCCGTGCTTGCGGTGCCCGGCGATGGCGGCCCGCCAACTGCGCAGGGCGTCGCCGTACCGCCCCGCGTAGGTGTGCGCCTCGCCGATACGGCCGTACAGCCGGGCGACGTCGGGCCGCTCGCCGCGGGCCAGCCGCTGGGCCAGGGCACGGCCGAACCAGTCGGCGGCCCGGTCGTAGTCCCCGAGCTCCAGGTGGGCGCCGCCTACGGATTCCATCGCGCGGCCGGTGGCATACGGGTCGTTCGCCTCCCGTCCGGCGTCCAGCGCGGCCCGGTAACGCACCAGCGCCTCGCGGGTACGCCCCGTCCGGGCGTCGAGGTCGCCGAGGTTCAGCAGGGCGGCGGCCTTCTCGCGGGGCAGCTTCCGGCGCTCGGCCACGTCGAGGACCAGCGCGTGGATGTCGTACAGGTCACCGGCGGCCGCCTGGGTGCCGTGGTGCGCCACCATCGCCCTGACCAGCTGGGACATCAGGCGGCGCGCGAGGGTGTCCAGCTCCCCGTCGGCGACCGCGGCACGGGCCGAGGCCAGCAGGGCGGGCCTGCGGATGCTCAGCCACTCGGCGGCCGCCCGCGGGTTGGGGAAGCGCAGGGCCTGGGGCAGGCCGAGGAGCTTCTGCCGGGTCTCGGGGCTGTCGGTCTCGGTGATCGCCCGGCAGGACTGAAGCAGCCGCACGGTCCGCTCCAGCATCCGGGCGCGGGCGAGCTGGAGCTCGGCGGGACGGTCCTGGGTCTCGGTGAGGGCCTTCAGGAACCGGTGCAGGCACGCCGGGACCTCGTACTGCGGCAACGGCGAGTCGACGGGGCGCAGCAGGCCGATGGCGACGATGTCCTCCAGCGTGGCGCGGGCGCCGTCCACCGAGCAGCCGGCGAGCGCGGAGGCGGTGTGCGGGTCGACGAGGCCGCCGGGGGCGAGGGTGAGCAACCGCAGCATCCGGGCGGCGGGGGTCGGCAGGGCGCCGTAGACGAGGCGGAAGACCCGGCCGAGCGGTGTGCCCTCCTCGCCCTCGGCGCGCAGCTGCTTGGCCAGGTCGGAGACGGCCACCTTGGGGCGGGAGGCGAGCCAGCCGCCGGCCAGGGTCAGCGCGGCGGGCTGGCCCTGGCACACCTCGACGAGGCCCTCGGCGGCACTGGGATCGACGGTGATGCGGACCGATCCGGCGTGCCGGGACAGCAGCTCCACCGCCGACTTGATGTCGAGGCCGCCGAGCGTGCAGGGCCGCACGTCCGAGATCCCGGTCAGCGGGCCCTGGGAGACGGCGACGGCCAGGCACTCCGGGGTGTCCGGCAGCAGGGCGTCGACCTGCTCGGCCTCGGCCGCGTCGTCCAGCAGGAGCAGGACCCGGCGGTCGGCGAGGGCCTCGCGGAGCGCCGCCGTCAGGTCGTCCTCGGCGGCGCCGGCGGGGGTCGGCCGGTCCAGGGCGGTGAGCAGCGCGCGGGCGGTGCGCCCGACGGGGACGGGGGTGCCGTCGGGCTCGCTCAGGCGGGCGCGCAGCACGCCGTCCTCGTAACGGTCCGCCACCTGCTGGACGAGCTCCTCGGCGAGCGCCGAGCGACCCGAGCCGGGGCGGCCCGCGATGAGCAGCACGCGTGCGCGTGGCGCCTTGCGGCCGGAGAGGGTGTCCAGGCCCGCGCGCTCGATGTCGGCGCGAAGCTCCTTCAATTCGCGGGTGCGGCCCAGGAATTGGTGCGCGGCGGAGGCCCGGCCGAACACCTGCACGCCGCCTGTGTCCACGACCTGATCCGTCACGGGGCCACACTCCCGTCCCACCGCACGCGCAAGCCCGCCGGGACTCCGGTTCGGGCGTATTCAGAGCCTAGTTCACGCTCTGCTACGTTCCGGGCGGAGCGTGGCGGGCACGGCGGGGACATCCCCCGATCGGATCAGCCGATCTTCACACCGACGGCAGGCGGGGTGCGCGCGGGCAGCGAGGCCCGCGCTCGCTCAGGACTCGAAGGGGCGCGCCGGCCAGGGCGCCTCCGCCGGGCGCAGCGCGTCGAGCCCGTCGCCGCCCCGTGCGGCGGCCAGTGACAGGACGCCCACGACGAGGCAGTTGTTGTGCAGCTCGCCCGCGAGGACGCCCCGGAGCAGCTCGTCGACCGGCACGCGCGCGTGCTCCATGTCGGCCTCCTCGTCCTCCACCTCGAAGCGGTCGCCGTCCGCCTCGGACAGGCCACGGGCGAGGAAGATCCGCACGGCCTCGTCGCAACCGCCGGGGGTCGTGTAGACGTCCGTGAGCACCCGCCAGTCCTCGGCCTTGACGTGGGCCTCCTCGTACAGCTCACGCTGCGCGGCGTGCAGCGGGTTCTCGCCCGGGATGTCGAGCAGTCCGGCCGGGATCTCCCACAGCTTCTCGCGCACCGGGTGGCGGTACTGCTTGATGAGCAGGACGCGGTCCTCGGCGTCCAGGGCGAGGACGGCCACGGAGCCCGGGTGGACCTGGTAGTCGCGTCGCACCACCGAGCCGTCGGGCATGACCACGTCGTCCGTGCGGACGGAGGTCTTGTTGCCCACGAACGGGGTGTCCGTCGCGCGGATCTCCCACTCCTCGGGGGTGTCCTTGATCGTCATGCCCTGCCCTTCCACGTGCGCAAAGGAAAACCGGGGTGCCCACCTTTGAAGGTTTGCGCCCCGGCCACCGTACAACTGTCGTGCTACTTCGAATTCTTGCCGACGCCCTCGGCCTGCTGGCGCTCGACGGACGCCTTCACCAGCCCGGCGAACAGCGGGTGCGGGCGCGTCGGGCGCGAGCGCAGTTCGGGGTGGGCCTGCGTGGCCACCAGGTAAGGGTGGACCTCGCGCGGGTACTCCACGTACTCCACGAGCTTGCCGTCGGGCGACGTGCCGGAGAACAGGATGCCGGCCTTCTTCTCCAGCTCCGCGCGGTAGGCGTTGTTCACCTCGTACCGGTGACGGTGCCGCTCCTCGACGTACTCCTTGCCGTCGTACACCTCGCGCACGATCGAGCCCTCGGCCAGCTTGGCCGGGTACATGCCCAGCCGCATGGTGCCGCCCATGTCGCCCTCACCGGCGACGATGTCGAGCTGCTCGGCCATGGTGGAGATCACCGGGTGACCGGTGGCCGGGTCGAACTCGGTGGAGTTGGCGTCGGAGATGTCGGCGAGATGACGGGCCGCCTCGATCACGATGCACTGCAGGCCCAGGCAGAGGCCGAGCAGCGGGATCCGGTTCTCGCGGGCGTACTTGATCGCGCCGACCTTGCCCAGCACACCGCGGTCGCCGAAGCCGCCCGGGATGCAGATGCCGTCCACGTCGCCGAGCTGCTGCTTGGCGCCGGCCGGGGTCTTGCAGTCGTCGGACGTGACCCACTTGATCTTGACGCGGGCCTTGTTGGCGAAGCCTCCGGCCCGCAGCGCCTCGGTCACCGACAGGTAGGCGTCGGGCAGGTCGATGTACTTGCCGACCAGCGCGAGGGTGATCTCGTGGTCGGGGTTGTGGACGCGGTCGAGGAGGTCGTCCCAGGTCGTCCAGTCCACGTCGCGGAACGGCAGGTCCAGCTTGCGGACGACGTAGGCGTCCAGGCCCTCGCCGTGCACGGTCTTCGGGATGTCGTAGATGGAGCGGGCGTCGGGGCAGGCCACCACGGCCGCCTCGTCGACGTCGCACATCAGGCTGATCTTCCGCTTGATCGCGGTCGGCACCTCACGGTCGCAGCGCAGCACGATCGCATCTGGCTGAATACCGATGTTGCGCAGCGCCGCAACCGAGTGCTGGGTCGGCTTCGTCTTCAGCTCTCCCGAGGGACCGATGTACGGCAGGAGCGAGATGTGGACGACGAAGACGTTGTCACGGCCGACCTCGTGACGGACCTGGCGGACGGTCTCCAGGAACGGCAGCGACTCGATGTCGCCGACCGTGCCGCCGACCTCCGTGATCACGACGTCGACCTCGTCCGTCGCCATACGACGGATGCGGTGCTTGATCTCGTTGGTGATGTGGGGGATGACCTGCACGGTGTCGCCGAGGTACTCGCCGCGCCGCTCCTTGGCGATCACCGTCGAGTAGACCTGACCGGTGGTGACGTTCGCGGAGCCGTCGAGGTCGCGGTCGAGGAACCGCTCGTAGTGGCCGATGTCCAGGTCGGTCTCGGCGCCGTCGTTGGTGACGAACACCTCGCCGTGCTGGAAGGGGTTCATCGTGCCAGGGTCGACATTGAGGTACGGGTCCAGCTTCTGCATGACGACGCGCAGGCCCCGCGCCTTGAGGAGCATGCCGAGGCTGGAGGCCGTCAGGCCCTTGCCGAGCGAGGAGGCGACACCCCCGGTGACGAAGATGTGCTTGGTCGTCGTGGCTGCGTTGGATCGAAAAGCAGCGGGCGGCATAGCCAAGAGGGAACTCCCGTGGTCGCGTTCTGGAGTGCGGTGCGGCTGCCTGCCCGGAGATTCCGGGGGTGGTGCCGTCGCTGCGGTTCGGGGGTTTGTCGCCCACCCGTCCACGGGCTACCAGGGTATCAGCGACCGAGACCGATGGCTTCCGGCCACGCTCCGCACACGAGTCGCCACGAACCTGCACAGGAGTATCGGTTTCCCACCCGTTGCTCACCCGTTCGGCCGACCCGGGTTGCCCGGAGCGGCACACAGATCATCTACGTGCGTCGTATCCTGCTCGGACATTCGCTGCCGAGCCCGGCCGGCCACACGGCACCACCCCTCGCCCGTAAGCACCGGAACAACGCGAGCTCGTCAGTTCGTTGAGCAGAGATCGTCGAGAAGAGACTGTCGTTTTGCCTCACGGCCGAGACGACTGCTTTGCTTCACCGCTCAACGACGCACTACAAAACCCACCCCTTGACCGCACTAAGCGAGAGCCCCCTTGCCAGAAGGGGGTGACGTGGCCGTTCGACTGGAGTTGCACGTGGCCGGGCGCATCGAAGACTACGCACTCATCGGAGACATGCAGACAGCGGCGCTGGTCTGCCGGGACGGCACAGTCGACTGGCTGTGCCTGCCCCGCTTCGACTCGCATGCCATCTTCGCCGGACTGCTGGGCACCGAGGAGCACGGCTTCTGGCGGCTCGGCCCCGCGCACGCCTCCGACGCCCCGCCGCCCACCGCGGCCCGGCGCACCTACCGCGGCGACTCCCTGATCCTGGAATCGGAGTGGGACACGCCGCGCGGCACGGTCCGGGTGATCGACTTCATGCCGCCGCGTGACGGCGCGCCCCAGCTGATCCGCATCGTGGAGGGCGTCTCGGGCCGGGTGCCGATGCGCTCGGCCCTCAGGATGCGTTTCTCGTACGGCCGGGTCGTGCCGTGGGTGCACAAGCACGAGGGCCGCACGGTCGCCGTCGCCGGCCCGGACTCCGTGTGGTTCGACGCGGAGACCGAGACCTACGGCAAGTCGCTGACCACGTACTCGGACTTCACGGTCGCCCCGGGTGAGCGGATCGCGTTCACCATCTCCTGGGAGCCCTCGCACAAGCAGCCGCCGGCGCTGCCGGAGCCGGAGCAGTCGCTGGAGGCGACGGAGGACTTCTGGCGCGAGTGGGTCGAGCACTGCACGTACCACGGTCCGTACCGCGAGGCGGTGATCCGCTCGCTGATCACGCTGAAGGCGCTGACGTACGCCCCGACCGGCGGCATCGTCGCCGCCCCGACGACCTCCCTGCCCGAGGACATCGGCGGCGTCCGCAACTGGGACTACCGCTACACGTGGCTGCGTGACGCGGCCATCACCCTGTCCTCGCTGCTGCGCACCGGCTACCGCGAGGAGGCCCGCGCCTGGCGCGAGTGGCTGCTGCGGGCGGTCGCGGGCGACCCCGAGAACCTCCAGATCATGTACGGCATCGCCGGCGAGCGCGAGCTGGGCGAGGCCGAGCTGGACTGGCTGCCCGGCTACGAGAACTCCGCGCCGGTCCGGGTCGGCAACGGCGCCGCGCACCAGCTCCAGCTGGACGTGTACGGCGAGGTCACCGAGGCCCTGCACCTGGCGCACATGACGGGCCTGGCCCGCAACGACTACGCCTCGCTGCTCCAGCTCAAGCTGATCCGCTACCTGGAGGACCACTGGGACGAGCCGGACGAGGGCATCTGGGAGGTGCGCGGCCCGCGCCGCCACTTCGTGCACTCCAAGGTGATGGCCTGGGTCGCCGTCGACCGCACCATCAAGCTCATCGAGTCCGGCGACGCCGACGGCCCGCTGGAGCGGTGGCGCGAGCTGCGCGACGACATCCACCGGGACGTGTGTGAGAAGGGTTACGACAAGGAGCGCAACACCTTCACGCAGTCGTACGGCTCGAAGGAGCTGGACGCCTCGCTGCTGCTGATCCCGCAGATGGGCTTCCTGCCGCCGGACGACAAGCGCGTCATCGGCACCATCGAGGCGATCCAGCGCGAGCTGTCCACCTCGGACGGGTTCATCCTGCGCTACCCGACACAGGGCGACGACGAGGGCGTCGACGGCCTCCCCGGCGACGAGGGCGCCTTCCTCGCCTGCTCGTTCTGGATGGCGGACGACCTGGCGATGATCGGCCGCGTCGACGAGGCCCGCAAGCTGTTCGAGAAGCTGCTGTCGCTGCGCAACGACCTCGGGCTGCTGGCCGAGGAGTGGGACCCGGGCCTCCAGCGCCAGGTCGGCAACTTCCCGCAGGCGTTCAGCCACGTTCCGCTGATCGACACCGCGCTGCGGCTGACGGCGTCGGGGGCCTACGGCGGCTGAGCGGGCCCGTCGGCCGAAGCCTGCCTACGCTGGGATCCTCAGCCCCTGCACGGAAGGGGGCGCCCCATGGCCTCCCCATCGAAGGCGGGCGCGGCCCTCACCGCGCTGCGCGAGGATCTGGTCGGCGACGTGTTCGCTCCGGGGGATCCGGGCTACGACGAGGCCCGGACCGTCTTCAACTCGATGATCGACCGCCGGCCCGCGGTCATCGCCCAGTGCGTGGACGAGGACGACGTCGTACGGGCCGTGCGGTTCGGGAGGGACCTGGACCTGCACATCGCGGTGCGCGGCGGCGGGCACAGTGTCGCGGGCATGGCGGTGAACGACGCCGGCCTGGTCGTCGACCTGCGGCACATGCGCGCGGTCGGCGTCGATCCCGCGGCCGAGGCGGTACGGGTCGCGGGCGGGGCCACGATGAGCGATCTGGACCGCGCCTGCCAGCCGCACGGGCTCGCCACGACCGGCGGCCGGGCCTCGACGACCGGTGTCGGCGGCTTCGTCCTCGGCGGCGGCTCCGGCTGGCTGGACCGCTGGTGCGGACTGGCCGTCGACAACCTGCTCGGCGTCGAGCTCGTCACCGCGGACGGCGAGCGGGTCCACGCGAGCGCCGACGAGAACCCGGAGCTGTTCTGGGGCCTGCACGGCGGTGGCGGCAACTTCGGCGTCGCGACCGCGCTCACCCTGAAACTCCATGAGCTGCCCGAGTTCTCCATCGCGCTGGTCCTGTACCTGCCGGAGTTCGGCCCCGAGGTCGTGCGCACCTACCGCGAGCTGATCGCCGTGGCCCCGGACGAGGCGAGCGGCGGCGTGCTGTACCTCACCGGCCCGCCCGAGGAGTTCGTACCGCCGCACCTGGTCGGCACCGTCCTGTGCGGTGCGCTGCTGACGTACGCCGGGTCCGAGGCGGACATGCGCAAGCTGGCCGAGCCGTTGCTGGCGCTGCCGCACGAGTCGGAGATCGTCGGGGCGATGCCGTACGCCGATGTCCAGTGCATGCTCGACGATCCGCCGGGGATGCGGAACTACTGGTCGGCGGAGTACCTGACGAGTGCGCCCGACGCCTACCTGGAGGCGTTCTGCGCCGGGGGCGAGGCGATGCCGCCGACCGGGACCATCCATGTGCTGTTCCCGCTGGGCGGGGCGATCGCAGCGGGCCCGCGCGAATACCCGGTGCCCTACCGCGACGCGCCCTGGGCCGTCCACCCGTTCGCGATCTGGGAGGACCCGGCGGACGACGAGCGGTGCGTCCAATGGGTCAGGCAGGTCCGTGCCGACGCGCGCCCGTGGAGCACCGGCGCGGTCTACCTCAACTTCATCGGCGACGAGGGCGCCGAGCGGGTCGTGGCGGGGGTGGGCACCGAGAACACCCGTCGGCTGGCCGGTCTGAAGCGCCGCTACGACCCGGACAACGTCTTCAGGTTCAACCACAACATCAGGCCGGCCTGAACACCGTCACCAGGCTCGCGTGAACGCCGTCAACGTCCGCTCCCCGCCCGGATCACCCGCCGTCGCCGGTACGAGGGCGATCTCGTCGAGCCCGGCCTCGGCGTACTCCGCGACACGCGCCCGTACGGCGTCCAGGTCGCCCACCAGGCCGACCATGTCCGCCGCAGCGGCGGGCAGCGCCCGGAGCAGCGTGCCGGGGTCGGCACCGGTACGGGCCAGCTCGACCGCCTCCCCGAATCCGGCCGCCTCGAACATGTCGCTGTAGCCGGGCACCGTCAGATACCCGGCGATGCTCCGCAGCACCTGCGCGAGGGACTCCGGGTCCGGGTCGACTGCGGCAGGCAGCCAGGACACCAGCGCCGGCGGCGTCCGGCCGACGCGCTCGGCGGCCGCCGTCAGCTTGGCCCGCAGCGTCCGCACCTGCTCCGGCGAGACGATGTCCAGGAGCATCCGGTCGGAGTGGGCCGCCGCCGTGGCGATCGCGCGGTCGCCGAACGCCGCCACGGTGAGCGGGCCGCCGGGCGGCTGGAGACGGCGCGGGAAGACGCTGCCGGGGACGATCGGCTCACCGGGCCTGCCGTGCAGGAAGACGCGCAGGGCCGCCGCCGAGGCCTCCAGCGCCGCCGCGGGCCGTTCTCGCGGCACCCCGTGCACGCCCTCGACGACCCGCTTGCTGGACGTCCCCAGCGCCACCCCGACCGGCCGCCCGGTGACGGCGGCGACCGAGGCGGCACCCCGCGCGATACCGAACGGCTCGCGCACCGACACCGCCACGGGGCCGGCCGTCAGCGCGACCCGCTCGGTGGCCCGCCCGATCGCCGCGGCGAGGACGAAGGAGTCCCAGGTCGGCCCCTCCCCCGCCCACACCTCGCGGTACCCGAGCCGGTCGGCGACCACCGCCACCCGCAGCGGCTCCTCGACCGGACTGTCGTCCTCCCGTGCCACGGCAACCACGCTGAAGTCCATGCCGACGCCGCTACCCCGCCGGCAGCGCCCCAACCCGGCGCTGATCACCGCAGCGACAGGGGCGCGCGACGGTCCGGATATGTCACCGAGGCAGGGCCACGGGTAGCGTCCGCCTCATGGACAGCGGTACGGGCGGTATGAGCAGCGGATTCGACACCCACAGCGCCGGAATCACCGTGCGCCGGGCGCTGGAGCTGCCGGGCCTGCGCAGCGGGCTCCCCGAGGTGCTCGCGGGCGCCGACCGGCTGGGGCGCACCGTGCGCTGGGTGCACGCGGGCGAGGTGCCCAACATCGCCTCGCTGCTCAAGGGCGGGGAACTGCTGCTGACCACGGGCTACGGCATCGGCACCCGTCCCGCCGACCAGCGCGCGTTCGTGCGCACCCTGGCCGAGCGCGGCATCGCGGCCCTCGTCATCGAGCTCGGCACCCGCTTCACCCGGCTGCCCGCCACGCTGGTCGACACGGCACGTGTGGCCGGGCTGCCGCTGGTCCAGCTGCACCGCGAGGTGCCGTTCGTGACGGTCACCGAGGAGATCCACACCGAGATCGTCAACGGCCACTACGCGCTGCTGCAACGGGCGGAGGAGGTGCACCGCCGATGCACGGAAGCACTGCTCGGCGGCGGTGGAGTACCCCAAGTGCTCGGCATCCTCGCGGAGTTCAGCGGCAACCCGGTCTTCCTGGAGACGACGAACGGGCAGCTGCTGTACGCCGCCGGGTCGGGTCCCGAAGGCGCGGACCCGCTCCAGGTGTGGGAGGGGCTGCGAGGGCAGCACAAGGACGGGCCGCCGCCCGCCGGGTCGGTGCTGGTGGACGTTCCGGGAGGCGGCCCGGGAACGGTGTCGGTCCGGGCCCGGCTGGTTCTGCTCCCCGTACGCGGCCCGCTCGCACCGGTGCACCGGATCGCCGCCGAGCGGGCCGCGGGCATCCTGGCCGTGGTCCTGATGCAGGCACGGCAGGAGGAGGAGCTGGCGGCGCGTGGGCGAGGCGACTTCCTGACCGACCTCGCGGAGGGCCGTGTCGCCGCCGAGGACGCCCCGGCACAGGCGCGCGTACTGGGCTTCAAGCCGGGTGACGGCCCGCTGCTGCCGGTCGTGATGCGGCTGGGGGACGCGCTGTCGCCGGGCGGTGGCTGGGCGGTGCTGGCGCGTGCGGTCGGCGAGGAGCTGGCCTCGGTGGGGGTGCCGGTGCTGTTGGGTGTGCGTCCGGTGGAGGGCCGGGTGCCGCTGCTGCTGGGGCTGCGCGCGGAGTCGGACCGCCCGGCGGTCGCGGACCGGGTCGCGGTGGCGCTGCGGGCGGGTGTGGAGCGGGCCGGGATCCAGCGGCCCGGGGCGCCGCCGCCGGTCGTGGTCGTCGCGGTGGCCGGCGGCTGGGCGGCGGCCTCGGCGGGCCTGCGGCACGCGGCGGAGACGGCGACGGCGGCCCAGGGCCTGTCCGACCGCCCCTGGTACGACGCCCGGCGCCTGGACATCGACCTGCTGCTGTGGCGACTGCGCGACCACCCGGATCTCGCGGCCTTCGTGGACCGCGCGATCGGCCCGCTGCGCGAGCACGACAACCGGTCGAAACCGCCCCTGCTGCCCACCCTGGAGACGTACTTGGCCCACGCGGGCCGCAAGGCGGAGACCGCACGCGAGCTGCACCTCAACCGGCAGACGCTCTACAACCGCCTCGCCCGCATCGGCGAGTTGCTCGGCACCGACCTCGACGACCCGCAGACCGTACTGGCGTTGAGCCTGGCGCTGCGGGCGCGCAGACACGCGGGGTAGGCATCAGGGGCGTGGGCCACTCGTGTCGGCGGCTAGACCACGAACCGCGGCTGCGTCAACTCGTCATACACGCTGAGGACTTGGGCCACCGTCTCGTCCTCGGTCGGCCAGGTGGCCGTCTGCCGCACGCCGCGCTCCCTGAGGAGTTCCCGCCTCGCGGGATCGTCGAGCAGCCGTACGACGGCGTCGGCGAGGGCCTTCGCGTCGCCGTACGGGACGAGTTCGGCCGCGTCGCCGACGAGTTCCGGCACTCCGCCCACCTCGGTGGCGACGAGCGGCACGCGCGCGTGCAGGGCCTCCTGGGCGAGGACGGACCGCGACTCCCAACTGCTGGGCAGGAGCGCCACGTCGGCCGCGGCGAGCAGCTCGGAAACGTCGTCGCGGCGCCCGATGAGCCGCACGGGCAGCTCCTCGTCCTCGATACGCCGCTGGAGATCGGCCCGCAGCGCCCCCTCCCCCGCGATCACGACCAACGGCACGGGGTCGAGCCTCAGCCACGCGCGTGAGGCGTCCAGCAGCACGTCGTATCCGCGATGCCGCTCCAGCGAGCCGACGGCGATCAGCAACGGCCGCCCGGTGGCCCCGAGTTCGGCCCGGACCTTGGGCCGCAGCCGGTCGGGGTCGTCCTGCTCGACGGCTTGGTGGGGGCCGGGCATGGCGACGGCCGCGAGGCGCGCGTCCCGGGCGCCGGTCCGGCGGGCCCGGTCCACGAGCGCCGAGGTCGTCCCGAGCACGACGGCGGCGGCCTTGACGACCCGGCGCTCCAACAGCCGTACGAGATGGGCGCGGGCGCCCTCGGCGTGTGCCCGGTCGTGCCAGGTGACGACGAGTGGGGTACGCCGTCCGCTCAGCGCGAGCACGGCGCGGAAGGAGGCGTGCAGTCCGTGCGCGTGCACCAGGTCGGCGTCCACGCAGGCCGCCCGCAGGGCCGCCACGGAGGAGGGGTCGCTGCTGCGCGGCACATGCACATGGTCGGCGCCGGCCCCCGTGAAGTCATAGAGGTGATCGGCCTCGACGGGGGCGCACACGGTGACCCGCACGCCCCGCGCGACCAGCCCCGAGGCCAGCGAGCGCACATGCGCGCTACTGCCGGCGTTGCCACCGCCCAGCACCTGCACGGTGCGCAGCGAGGACTGGCCGTGCGGTGCGTGGCTGCTCACGGGGGTCACGTGGCCGGGGCTCCTGCTTCGGGTCGGGCGGTCACGAAGAACGTACAGAAGGATCGGGCGGACGGGGTGTACCGCGCGAATCGCTACGCGTACGACGTGTTTACGCCAAGGATGCCAGGACGTACGGCTGTTCCGGGAACGGCGGGAGGCCCAAGACGGCGCGGGCGCCGGGCAACGTGGCGCACGGAGTCACCTGCACGAGTGATCCCGGGTGGGGGTTGTGGCCGAACATGCGCGCGTGGAGCAACGCGCGGCGGCTGTGCCGTCCCGACGCGCCGTCCGTGCGTCCCGGCGGCCTCACCTCACCGCGCGGTCGGCGCCTCGCGCCAGCTCGCTCACCTTCTCGCCGTACACCGCCGCGGCCACGACGGCGGCGGCGTGAGCGACCAGACCGGCCCGCCCGTTCCCGGCGACGACGGCGGCGCCCAGGGCCGCACCCAGCGCGTGCGCCCCGGTGTCGCCGATCATCGCCCGCTCCCCGAGGTCGTCGGGCAGTACGGCCGCGGCGGCCCCCATGGCTCCGGCGGCCAGTTCGGCACCGGGCCCCGAGCGCAGCAACCCCGGCGCACCGAGCGCGAGCACCGCGGCGGCGGCCCGCCCGGGTCGTACGTCCACGAGATTGACGAAGTGCGCGGCACCGGCGATCACGACCCCGGCGAGCAGCCTGTCCAGGGGCCGTTCCTTCAGGACCGCCCCCGCGACGAGCCCGGCGGCGGAGATCCCGAACAACTTGACGGCCCCACTGGTGACTTCGCCGTCCCGCAGAGCGGAGAGATGCGCCCGGAACCCGCGGCGGGAGTCACCGGCCCCGGCGACGTCGTCGTACGCCCCGCAGGCCCCCGCGACAGCCGCGGCGGCGCCGACGGCCGGCGAGATCCTTCCGGCCCCGACCGCGGCCGCCAGGGCGGAGACGGGCGCAGCGTACAACTCCACCGTCCGCCCGGCGTAGTTCTTCCGCTCCCAGCGGTCACGGCCGCCGGGTGCCTTGGCGCGCAGGGCGGCGACGGCGACGCGGGTGAGGGCGGCGGAGAGGCCGAAGGAGACGGCTTGCTTGATCATCCGGCCACCTTACGGGCCTCTTGGCCGCCCACCGCCTCGCAACAGGCCCTAGCCGTCTGCCCGAGCCGTCTCCAGCAGTTCCTCCGCGTGCGCCCGCGCCGTCTCCGAGTCCTCCTGCCCGGCGAGCATCCGGGACAGCTCCCGGATCCGCTCCTCGCCCTCCAGGACCTTCACGCCGGACCGGGTGACCGACCCGTCGTTGGTCTTCTCGACGAGCAACTGCCGGTCGGCGAAGGCGGCGACCTGCGGCAGATGGGTCACCACGACGACCTGCGCGGTCTTCGCCAGCCGGGCCAGCCGCCGCCCGATCTCCACGGCCGCCTTGCCGCCGACACCGGCGTCGACCTCGTCGAAGAGATACGTCGGCACGGGATCGGTGCCCGCGAACACGACCTCGACGGCGAGCATCACGCGCGAGAGCTCACCACCGGACGCGCCCTTGGCGATGGGCCGGGGCGGCGCTCCCGGGTGGGGGGCGAGCAGCAGCTCGACCTCGTCCACGCCGGACGGCCCGTAGGCGACCGCGCGCCCGCCGACCTCCACGCCCTCCGGGTCCTCGGTCTGGCGAATGTCGAAGGACACGCGCGCGTGCGGCATCGCGAGCGAGGCCAGCTCCGCCGTCACCGCGGCCGCGAACCGCTCGGCGGCGTCCGTCCGCGCGTCGGTCAGCGCCTGCGCCAGCCCGCCCAGCTCGGCCCGCAGCGCATCGCGCTCGGCGGTCAGCTCCCCGATCCGCTCGTCGTCGCTGTCCAGCTCGCCCAGCCGCGCCGCGCTCTCCTCGGCCCAGGCGAGCACGGAGGCGACGTTCTCGCCGTACTTCCGGGTGAGCGCGTTCAGCGCGGCCCGCCGCTCCTCCACGGCCGTCAGGCGCAACGGATCCGCGTCGAGGTCATCGGCGTACCCCGCCAACTCCCCGGCGACATCGCCCAGCAGGATCCCGATCTCCCCGATCCGGTCGGCCAGCGCGGCCAGCGCCGGATCGTGCGACCGCACGGCGTCCAGGGCCCGGTGCGCGCCCGCGACGAGCGTCGCCGCGTCGATGCCCTCGGGGTCCTCCGGATTTCCGGCGAGCGCGGCGTGAGCGGCCGTGGCGGCGGACGACAGCGCCTCCGCGTGCCCCAGCCGCTCGGCCTCCTCCGCGAGCTCCGCGTCCTCCCCGGCCCGCGGCTCGACACCGGCGATCTCGTCGAGCCCGAACCGCAGCATGTCGGCTTCCTGGGCCCGCTCACGCGCGCGCGTGACGATCTCGTACAGTTCGACGGAGGCGGCCCGCAGCCGCCGGTAGGCCTCGCCGTACTTGGCGAGCGGCACCGCGACGGCGTCCCCCGCGTACCGGTCGAGCGCCTGCCGCTGCCGGGCCGGCTTCAGCAGCCCCTGCTGGTCGGTCTGCCCGTGCACGGCCACCAGCTCGTCGGCGAGCTCGGCCAGCATCCCCACGGGCACGCTGCGCCCGCCCAGATGCGCTCGCGAGCGCCCCTCGGCGGAAACGGTACGGCTGAGAAGCAACGCCCCGTCGTCGAGCTCCGCCCCGGCCTCCTCGACCCGTACGACGACCGGCGCGCCCGAGGGCACGGCGATCCGCCCCTCCACGACCGCTTTCTCGGCCCCGATCCGCACGAGCGCCGGGTCCGCCCGCCCACCGAGCAGCAGCCCCAGGCTGGTGACCACCATGGTCTTGCCCGCACCGGTCTCACCCGTGACGGCGGTGAACCCCGGCGACAACTCGACGACAGCGTCGTCGATGACTCCGAGCGACCGTATCCGCATCTCCTCCAACACGGACACGACCTTACGAGGTCGGGCACCGGGAGTGCGACGCCCCCCGGTCCCAGTCATGTGAAGGTCCAGGTGACGAATGTATATCGGCAGCACATTGTCACCCAGGCGAGTGGAGCTACTCAGGGGCGCGGGGCTGTATCGATCTGCGGCTCCGCCGCGTGGGCGCGACCAGCCACAACGGACCCGCAGCCGCCGACGCACCCTCACACGCCACGGCGAGACGGCTAGTGAGGCGCCCCCCGCCACCCGGACACCGGCAACGCGAACTTCGCCACAAGCCGGTCAGTGAACGAAGCGTGATGCAGCCGAGCCAGCCGCACCGGCACAGCCCCCCGCCGCACCTCGACCCGCGCCCCCGGCGGCAGCTCCACGGTCCGCCGCCCGTCACACCACAACACCCCCGGCGGGACGTGCGGCAGGACCTCCACGGCAAGCACCGAGTCCGGCGAGGTCACCAACGGCTTGGCGAACAGCGCGTGCGCCGAGATCGGCACCATCAACAGCGCCTCGACCTCGGGCCACACCACAGGCCCACCCGCCGAGAAGGCATACGCCGTGGACCCGGTCGGCGTGGACAGCACGATGCCGTCGCACCCGAACCCCGTCACCGGCCGCCCGTCGATCTCCAGCACGACCTCGAGCAGCTTCTCGGCGCCGGCCTTCTGCACGGCGGCCTCGTTCAGCGCCCAGTCCGTGTGCACGATGTCGCCGTTCTGGTGCACGACGACGTCGACGGTCATCCGCTCCTCGACCTCGTACGCCTTGGTGACGACCCGGTCGACAACCTTGTCGAGATCGTCCCGCTCGGCCTCCGCGAGGAACCCGACCCGTCCGAGGTTGACGCCGAGCATCGGCACCCCGGACGCCCGGGCGAACTCGGCGCCCCGCAGCAGCGTCCCGTCACCGCCCAGCACTATCAGCAGCTCGCACCCGTCGAGGCACTGCGGAGTCGCTTCCTTGACGAGCCCCACCTCGGGCGGCAGCGGCAGGTCGGCCGCCTCGTACTCCAGGACCCGTACGCCGATCCCCGACCGCAGCAGTCCCTTGACCACCAGCTCGGCGCTGCGGATGGCCGCGGGCCGCCCCGTGTGGGCGAGCAGAAAAACAGTACGAGCTCGGTTCTGTGTCAACGCGGCCCCTCCGCAACTGCACGGTCAACGTCGGCCGGGTCCGGAGCGGGCGCCCCGGCACGCAGCCACAGAAAGTACTCGACATTCCCGGAGGGTCCGGGCAACGGACTCGCCGTAACGCCCTTCACTCCGAGCCCGAGTTCCCACGCCTTCTCGGCGACTTGGCGCACGGCCTCCGCCCGCAGCTGCGAACTCCGTACGACTCCCCCACTGCCCAGCCGTTCCTTCCCCACCTCGAACTGCGGCTTGACCATCATCACCAGATCGGCGTCCGGCTTCACGCACCGCACCAGGGCGGGCAGTACCAGTCCGAGCGGGATGAAGGACAGATCCCCCACGACAAGATCCACTGGTTCCCCATCGATCGCTTCGAGCGTCAACTCGCGTACGTTCGTACGGTCCTTGACGGTGACGCGTTCATCACTCTGGAGAGTCCAGGCGAGTTGTCCGTATCCGACGTCCACGGCGACGACATGCGCGGCCCCCGACCGCAGCAGGACGTCGGTGAAACCCCCGGTGGACGCGCCGGCGTCCAGTGCCCGCCGTCCTTCCACCACGAGCCCCCGGGGCACGAAGGCCGCCAGCGCGCCCGCGAGCTTGTGCCCGCCCCGCGAGACGTAGTCGGGATCGCTGCCATCGGTGGACACCACGATCGCCGCCGCCGTCTCCACCTGCGTGGCCGACTTGGTCGCGACGGTCTTGCCGACGGTGACCCGCCCTGCGGCGATCAGCTGGCCGGCGTGCTCGCGCGAGCGCGCGAGCTTCCGGCGGACCAGCTCCGCGTCGAGACGGCGGCGTGCGACTCCTGCCACGTTCGGTTCAGCTCCTATGTCCGTACGACGGTGAGGGCGCCGGAGGACCCGGGCGGGCGTCGAGCGCGGTGAGCGCGTCGCGCAGCCCCCGGTGTACATCCTCGTACACCTCGAGGTGCCCGTCCGTGGCGAGGTGGTCGGCATCACCAAGCCGCTCCAGCCGGGCGTCGACGTCGGCGTTGCCGGTAGGGGTGCGGGGGACGTTCAGCGGGGCGGGGGCGGCGGGGTCGTACTCGGGTTCGACCGCTGTGACCGCGTACTCGTCCGCCGCCGCCTCCGCCGGGATCTCCGTCTCCGGAACCGTGTCGCTCATGCCCAGACGCTACCCCGAACAGCTGGGGTACCGTCGATCGCGATGGCCACGACTGAGGAGTGCCGCGCCGCACTCGAAAAGCTCTCGGACAACATGCAGCGCGCCGAAGGGGACGCCCGCACGGCGGCGGCCCTGGACCGCTCGGTGAGCTGCCACATCACCGACCTGGACGTCACGTTCGCCGGCCGCATGGCGGGCGGCCGGATCCATGTCCAGGACACCCTCCAGGGCCCGCCCCGCGAGAAGGCCCAGATCAGACTCAGCATGGCCGGCGACGACCTGGTCGCCCTGGTCGACGGCGAGCTGCACTTCGCCAAGGCCTGGGGCTCGGGCCGGGTGAAGCTGCACGCGGGCGTGCGCGACCTGCTGGTGCTCAGGAAGCTTCTGTAGCCGCGACCTTCTTGACGTCGGACGTCTCGGCGTCGGACGTCTTGGCGTCGGACGTCTCGGCATGCGACGTCCTGGCGTCGGAGAGGTCGGCGTCGGCCTCGCCGGGGCCCGCCTTCCTGGCGCCTGCCTTGCCACCGGTCCGTGCCTGCCGAGCGGCCGGCACCACCAGCGGCGTGCCCGTCTCCGGGTCGTCGATGACCTGGCACCGCAGCCCGAAGACCTCCTCGACCAGCTCGGCCGTGACGATGTCGTTCGGCGCGCCCTCGGCGATGATCTCCCCGCCGCGCAGGGCGATGAGGTGCGTGGCGTAGCGGGCGGCGTGGTTGAGGTCGTGCAGGACGGCGACCAGCGTGCGCCCCTGCTCCTCGTGCAGCTCCGCGCACAGGTCCAGGACGTCGATCTGGTGCTGGATGTCGAGGTAGGTCGTCGGCTCGTCGAGCAGCAGCAGCGGCGTCTGCTGGGCGAGTGCCATCGCGATCCACACGCGCTGCCGCTGACCGCCGGAGAGCTCGTCGACATAGCGGTCCGCGAGCTCGGCGACCCCGGTCTGCTCCATCGACTCCTGGACGACCCGCTCGTCCTCGGTCGACCACTGGCGCAGGATGCCCTGGTGCGGGTACCGGCCGCGGCCCACCAGGTCGGCCACGGTGATCCCGTCGGGCGCGATCGACGACTGCGGCAGCAGGCCCAGTGTGCGCGCGACCTTCTTCGCCGGCATCGACTGGATGACCTGCCCGTCCAGCAGGACCCGGCCCTGGCTGGGCTTGAGCATCCGCGACAGGGCCCGCAGCAGCGTGGACTTGCCGCACGCGTTCGGGCCGACGATCACGGTGAAGGAGTTGTCGGGTATCTCCACCGACAGCTGCTCGGCGATGACCCGCTGGTCGTAGGCGAGGGTGACGTTGTCGGCGGACAGGCGGTTCACAGTGCTCCTTCGGTTGTTCGGCCCGCTGCTGTTCTTGTCGGTACTTCCGGTGCTCATATCCGGCCCGCCTTGCGTTCGGTGACCAGCAGCCACAGCAGATACACGCCGCCGAGCACGCCGGTGACCACGCCCACGGGCATCTGGTCGGCTCCGAAGACCCGCTGGGAGATCCAGTCGGCGGTGACAAGGAGGGCGGCGCCCATGCAGAGGGAGGGCAGCAGGTTCGGCCCGGGCGAGCGGGTCAGGCGCCGGGCGAGCTGCGGGGCGGTGAGCGCCACGAAGCTGACGGGACCGGCGGCGGCGGTGGCGGCCGCGGTGAGCAGGACGGCCGCCAGCATCAGCAGCAGCCGTACGCGTTCGACACGTACCCCGAGGGCGTACGAGACGTCGTCGCCCATCTCCATCATCCGCAGCCCGCGCGCGTTGGCGAGGACGAGCGGGACGAGTACGGCGCACAGCGCGAGCAACGGCCAGACCTGGGCCCAGTCACGGCCGCTGAGGGAGCCGGTCATCCACACGACCGCGCGGGCCGCGTCGACCAGGTCGGCCTTGGTCAGCAGATAGCCGTTGACCGCCGTCATGATCGCGGACATGCCGATACCGACCAGGACCAGTCGGTATCCGTGCACGCCCCGCTTCCAGGCGAGCAAGTAGATGGCGAGCCCGGTCCCGAGTCCGCCCAGGAGCGCACCGCCCGTGACCTGGGTGGAGTCACCGGAGAACAGCACGATCACCACGAGCGCGCCGGCTGTCGCCCCCTGCCCGAGACCGAGGATGTCCGGGCTGCCCAGCGGGTTGCGCGACAGCGCCTGGAACAGGGCACCGCCGAGCCCGAGCGAGGCACCGACCAGCAGCCCGACGAGGACCCTCGGCAGCCGCAGCTCGTTGACGATGAACTCCTGCCCCGCGTTCCCGTCGCCGAGCAGCGTCCTGAGCACGTCGCCCGCCGAGATCGGGAAGTCGCCGGTGCCGATCAGCACGACGCTCGCGCCGAGCGCGGCGAGCAGCAACAACACGACGACGGTCAGCGCCCGCACGTCCAGCCGGACGGAGAACCCACCGGGGGTCCGCACGGCACGGTTGCCCCGGCCGGGCTTCCCCAGGCTCTTCACCGCGCTCTTCGCAGTGACCTTCACTTCGCTCTTCGCTACCCTCTGCACCGCGGTCTTCACAGCTGGGCCGTCCTCCGCCGTCGTACGAGAAAGATGAAGACCGGTCCGCCGAGGATCGCGGTGACGATGCCGACCTGGAGTTCCGAGGGCCGGGCCACCATCCGGCCCAGCACGTCGGCGCCGAGCAGCAGCACGGGCGACAGGACGGCCGCGTACGGCAGGATCCAGCGCAGGTCGGGCCCGGTGAAGGAGCGCACGACGTGCGGCACCATCAGGCCGACGAACACGATCGGGCCGCAGGCGGCGGTCGCGGCCCCGCACAGCACGGTGGCCGCGAGCATCGACAGCACCCGGGTGCGGTTCAGGTTCGCGCCGAGCGCCTGGGCGGTGTCGTCGCCCATCTCCATGGCGTTGAGCGGCCGGGCGAGCGCGAGCGCGAGCACCATGCCGACGACGAGGAACGGCAGCACCTGCTTGATCGTCGAGTCCGTCGCCGAGGTCAGCGAACCGACCGTCCAGAAGCGCATCTTGTTCAGCGCCGCGTTGTCCGTGATCATCACGGCCTGGAGATAGCCGTACAGCGCGGCGCTGATCGCCGTACCGGCGAGCGCGAGCCGCACCGGTGTGGCACCCCGGCTGCCGCCGAGGAACCAGACCATCGCCCCGACCGCGGCCGCCCCGAGGAAGGCGAACCAGACATAGCCGCTCAGGCTGGTGACGCCGAAGAAGGTGATGGCGGTGACCACCGCGGCGGACGCCCCCGCGTTGATGCCGAGCAGACCGGGATCGGCCAGCGGGTTGCGGGTGAGCGCCTGGAGCACGGCCCCGGCCAGACCGAGCGCGGCGCCGGCGAGCAGACCGAGGACGGTGCGCGAGATCCGGTCGTCGACCACGACGTCGCCATAGGTCCCCGATGCCTCGAACAGGCCGTGCCAGACCTCCCCGAGAGACAGCTGTTTCGCCCCGACCGCGATACTCGCCAACACGACGACCAACAGGATCAGGACAGAGACGAGCAACCCAACGGCACGTATCGCCCGTCGGGTTGGGGGCACGGACTGGGACTCCGCGCGCTGTTCGGGAGGACTGTCGACCAACACGCAGTTAGGTTAGCCTACCCTCCCATTCAGCCACGATCCCGCCGCACGCCGTCACAACCCCGGTGACGATCCCGCCCTCCGACGTCACAAACCCCGGCCGCGACGCGCCCCTCCGGCGTCACAGCCCCAGCCGCGCCAGCGCCTTCCCCGCGTCCAGCGCACAGGAGCCGTCCCCGGCCGCGGTCCAGGCCGCCGCGCACAACGCCCGCAGGCCGTCCAAGGCCTCACCGTCACCGTCGAGTTCCAGCCGCTCCGCCCCGGCCGTCGCCGTCCAGCCACCGCACCGGAAGCCCTCCCCGGCCGCCACGACGTCCGGCTGCCCGGTGAGCAGGCCCCGCAGATCGGCGTCGACATACGTCGGCCGGTGCTGCGGCGGCGCGGCGAGGAGCTGGGCACCGTCGGTCACACCGGTCAGCACGAGCAGCGAGTCGACCTCCCCGTTGAACGCGCCTTCGATGTCCGTGTCCAACCGGTCCCCGACCACCAGCGGCCGCTCGGCACCGGTCCGCAGGATCGTCTCCCGGTGCATGGGAGGCAACGGCTTGCCCGCGACCTGCGGCTCGGCGCCGGTGGCGATCCGTACGACCTCCACCGCCGCGCCGTTGCCCGGCGCGATCCCCCGCCCGCTCGGAATCGTCAGGTCGGTGTTGGACGCGAACCAGGGCACCCCGCGCGCGACGGCGTACGAAGCCTCCGCGAACCGTCCCCACGGCAACTCGGGCCCGCCGAACCCCTGCACGACCGCCGCCGGATCGTCGTCCGCCGACTCCACAGGCTCCAGCCCGCGCTCCCGCAGCGCCACCCGCAGCCCCTCCCCGCCGATCACCAGCACCCGGGCGCCCGCCGGCACCTGCTCACTGATCAGCCGCGCGACCGCCTGCGCCGAGGTGATGACATCGTCCGCCCCGGTGGGTATGCCGAGCTCCGTCAGATGCGTGGCCACGGTGTCCGGAGTCCGCAGGGCGTTGTTCGTGACGTACGCGAGACGCATCCCGCCCGCACGGGCCACGGCGAGCGAGTCGACGGCATGCGCGATCGCGTTGCCGCCCGCGTACACCACACCGTCGAGGTCGAGCAGCGCCGTGTCGTACGCCTCGCTCAGGGCCTGGCCGCTTCCCTCGGGCCTCGTCCTGACGCTCTGGCTCATTCCGCATCGCTCCTCGTTCGACGGCTTTCCCCCGATCATCCCCCATGCCACTGACACCCGTACGATGCCGGGATGAACACAGCAGGTCACCCGGAAGCAACGGCGCGCCGAGGCCTCGAACTGACCCCGTTCCGAGGGCTTCGCTACGACCCCGACCGGGTCGGCAGCCTGGCCGCCGTGACATCTCCTCCGTACGACGTCGTAGTCCGCCCGGACGGCCTGCACCAGCTCCAGGACTCGGACCCGTACAACATCGTCCGCCTGATCCTCCCCCAGGCCGACACCGCCGGCGCCCGCAACGAACAGGCGGCCGACACCCTGCGCCGCTGGCTCTCCGAAGGCGTGCTGACCACCGAGTCCGAGCCCAGCCTCTACGTCTACGAACAGCACGACGGCGACGGCATGCTCCAGCGCGGCATCATCGGCGCCCTGCGCGTCACAGAGCCCGCGGAGGGCCTGGTCCTGCCGCACGAGGACGTCATGCCGCACGTGGTCGCCGACCGCGCGGCCCTGATGCGCGCCACGTCCGCGAACCTCGAACCCCTGCTGCTGACCTACCGCGGCAACGGCACGGCGAGCGACACGACCGCCGTCATCGAGCGCACGGTCGAGCGCCCGCCGCTCTTCTCGACCACCACGGAGGACGGCTTCAACCACCGCCTGTGGTCGATCACCGACCCGGCCGACCTGGCCCGCGTCCAGTCCGACCTGACCCGCCACCAGGCCCTGATCGCCGACGGCCACCACCGCTGGGCGACGTACCGCCGGCTACGCGCGGAGCACCCCTCGCCCAGCCCCTGGGACTACGGCCTCGTCCTCCTGGTCGACACGGCCCGCTACCCCCTGCGCGTCCGCGCCATCCACCGCCTCCTGCACGACGTCGCGGTGCCGGACGCCCTGGCCGCCCTCGACGGCCTGTTCCGCGTACGCCGCCTCGAAGTCCCCCTGCCCGAGGCCCTGGAGGCGCTTGCCGACGCGGCCTGCGCGGGCAACGCCTACCTCCTCGCCGGAGACGGCGCCTTCCACCTGGTCGACGCCCCGGACCCGGCCCTTCTCGACCGCACGGTCCCCGCCGACCGCCCCGCCGCCTGGCGCACCCTGGACGCCACGGTCCTGCACGCCACGCTCCTCGCCCACGTCTGGCACATCCCCGAGGACGACCCCACCCGCATCGCCTACATCCACGACACCACCGCCACCGTCGACAAGGCGGAACGCGACGGCGGTACGGCCGTCCTGATGCACCCGGTCCGCGAGGACGTCGTACGCGACCTCGCCCGCCAGGGCGTCACGATGCCCCGCAAGTCGACCTCGTTCGGTCCGAAGCCGGCCTCGGGCCTGGTGCTGCGCGCACTGGACCTCTGAACGCCGAAGGGCGGGACCCCTGTCCGGAATCCCGCCCTTCACTTCACGCGTCGCTCACTCCTTGTCGCCCTCGTCGGGATCGGCCGGAGCCTGCTCGTCACCGTCGCCCCCGGACTCGGTCCGGTCCACGCCCTCGTCCTCGTCGAGGGCGTCGACGAACTCGACACCGTCCATCTCGGCGAGCCGGTCGGACGCGTCCGTGCTGCCGTCCTTGTCGGCCTCGACGGCCTTGGCGAACCACTCCCGTGCCTCCGCCCGCCGCCCGGCCGCCAGCAGCGCCTCGGCATACGCATACCTGAGCCGCGCGGTCCACGGCTGGACGGAGTTGGAGGCGAGCTCGGGGCTCTGCAACGTCACGATGGCCGCGTCCAGCTGCCCCAGGTCACGCCGGGCACCGGCCGCGACGAGCCGCATCTCGACCTGCCCGGCCTTGTCCAGCTTGTGCACCTCGGGTGCACCGGCCATGTCCAGCGCCTTCTCCGGCCGCCCGAGCCCACGCTCGCAGTCGGCCATGAGCGGCCACAGGTCCACGGTCCCGGTCATCCGCCGCGCCGCCCGGAACTCGGCCAGCGCCTCGGCGTACTTCTGGTTCGCGTACGCCGCGAACCCGCCCGCCTCACGTACGGCAGCGACACGCGACGCCAGCCGCAGGGCCACCTTGGAGTAGCCGTAGGCCGCCTCGGGGTCCTCATCGATGAGCCGCGCGACCATCACCAGGTTCTTGGCGACATCCTCCGCGAGCGTCTTCGGCAGGCTCTGCAATTCCTGCCGTACGTCCTTGTCGATCTCCTCGCCCGTGACGTCCTCGGGGATCGGCAGCCGCTTGATCGGCTCGCGGTCCCGGTCACGATCCCGCTCGTCACGGAACCGGCCGCCACCACGCCGGTCGTCACCACCGCGTCGGTCGTCCCGCCCACGGAACCCACCGGGCCGTCCACCACGGTCGTCCCTGCGGGGCCCGCGCCCGCCACGGTCGTCCCGCCGGTCGTCCCGCCCACGGAACCCGCCGCGCTCGCCCCGGTTGTCATCACGACGGAAGCCGCCGCGGTCCCCACGGTCACCGCTGTCACGGCGGTCGTCCCGCCGGAAGCCACCACGGTCGTCGCCGCGACGGTCATCACGACGCTCAAAGCCGCCGCGGTTGTCGTCACGACGGAACCCACCGCGGTCACCACGGTCATCGCCGCGACGGTCATCACGACGCTCAAAGCTGCCACGGTTGTCGTCACGACGGAACCCACCGCGGTCACCACGGTCATCGCTCCGGCGGTCATCACGGCGCTCGTAACTGCCGCGGTTGTCGTCGCGACGGAAGCCGCCACGATCACCACGGTCGCCGCCGCGGTCGTCACGCCGGAAGCCGCGGTCGCGGTCGTCACGGCGGCCGTAGCCACCGCGATCGCCGCGGTCACCACCGTCGCGGCGGTCATCACGGCGCTCGTAGCTGCCGCGGTCATCGCTCCGACGGTCATCACGGCGGTCGTCGCGGCGGACGTAACCACCGCCACCCCGGTTGTCATCACGACGGAAGCCACCACGGTCGCCGTCGCGCCGCTCCCCGCGCTCGCCTCGATCGTCCCGGCGGAAGGCAGGACGGTCGCCGTCACGCCGGAACCCACGGTCACGGTCGTCGCGACGGGGCCCAGCAGGCCGGTCATCGCGCCGGAACGGCGGCCGAGACCCGCGGTCGTCGCCGCCCCGCCGGTCGTCACGGCGGACGTAACCACCGCCACCGCGGTTGTCATCACGACGGTTGTCATCACGACGGAAGCCACCCCGATCACCGCGGTCATCGCGGCGGTCATCGCCTCGGCGGTCGTCACGACGGTCATCACGTCGCCCATACCCGCCACGGCCGGCGCCGCTGCCACCACGGTCGTTGTCACGACGGAATCCGCCGCGCTCCCCCCGGTTGCCACGGTCACCGCGGTCACCACTGTCCCGTGGCCGCTGGTCGCGCTCCGGTCGGTCGTCGGGAGAGTTGGGGGACATCGGTGACTCCTGTCTTCGGTACTGCAAGCATTGTAAAAACAAAAGGACCCCTGGTCCCAGCTGAACGCTGGGGACCAGGGGTCCTTCCCAAAGATTGTTCGGCGGCGTCCTACTCTCCCACAGGGTCCCCCCTGCAGTACCATCGGCGCTGTAAGGCTTAGCTTCCGGGTTCGAAATGTAACCGGGCGTTTCCCTCACGCTATAACCACCGAAACCCTAATGGTTTCGAGCGAACAAGCACACTCTTCTTTTGTCTGTTCTACTCAAAGCCGACAACGGTCGTTGTCTCAGAACTAACACAGTGGACGCGAGCAACTGAGGACAAGCCCTCGGCCTATTAGTACCGGTCACCTCCACACGTTACCGTGCTTCCAGATCCGGCCTATCAAC
>NZ_JBHVGZ010000057.1:0-69977 GCF_042800355.1 Streptomyces sp. NPDC057623 | reverse complement strand
TCACAGGCCAGCAGAGCACACGAAGGAGGAAGAACGCCCTGGCTACGGGGTCAGCGACTCAGCCGGGCTCCAGGGAACTCACGGGATGTCGCACATCAGCAGGCCGCGCTGGCCAGGGCGTTCGGGTGCGCCCGTGTGGTGTTCAACGACGCGGTCCGCGCCCGCCAGGAGGCCCGGGCGGCCGGGCAGGCGTTGCCCACGGCGGGCGAGCTGTCGAAGAAGCTGATCACCGAGGCGAAGCAGAGCGTGGAGCGGTCCTGGCTGGGCGAGGTTTCCGCGGTCGTCCTCCAGCAGTCCCTGCGGGACGCCGAGAGTGCGTACCGCAACTTTTTCGCCTCTCTCAAGGGCACCCGCAAGGGACCGAAGGTGGGAGCGCCCCGCTTCAAGTCCCGCAAGGACAACCGGCAGTCGATCCGGTTCACCGCCAACGCCCGCTGGAAGGTCACCGATAGCGGGCGGCTGGACCTGCCGAAGATCGGCGAGGTCAGGGTGAAGTGGTCCCGTACCCTGCCCGCCACGCCGTCTTCCGTGACCGTGGTCAAGGACGCGGCGGGCCGGTACTTCGCCTCGTTCGTGATCGACACCGACCCCGCCGCCGACCGGGCACGGATGCCCGAGACGGACCGCACCACCGGCATCGACCTCGGCCTGACCCACTTTGCCGTCCTGTCCGACGGCACGAAGATCGACTCCCCGCGGTTCCTGCGCCGGGCGGAGAAGAAGCTGAAGAAGGCCCAGAAGGAGCTGTCCCGCAAGCGGAAGGGATCCAGGAACCGGGACAAGGCGCGGGTGAAGGTCGCCCGTGCCCACGCGAAGGTCGCTGACGCGCGCCGTGAGTTCCACCACCAGCTCTCCACCCGGCTGATCTGCGAGAACCAAGGGATCGCCGTGGAGGACCTGTCGGTGGCGGGACTGGCCCGCACGAGGCTGGCCAAGTCTGTCCACGACGCCGGCTGGGCACAGTTCGTGGCCATGCTGGAGTACAAGGCGCAGCGGTACGGGCGCACCCTGGTGAAGATCGGTCGTTTCGAGCCGACGAGTCAGGTCTGCTCGACCTGCGGCGTGAAGGACGGGCCCAAACCTCTCGAGGTCAGGGAGTGGACCTGTACGTCCTGCGGCACCGTCCACGACCGGGACCACAACGCCGCACTCAACATCGAAACGGCCGCCGGACTGGCGGTAACGGCCTGCGGAGCGCCGGTAAGACCAGAACCCGTTCTGGCACAGCGTGATGAAACAGGAAGCCACGGATTCCCGACCGGAAACCGTGCCGCGTAGCGGCATAGAAACCAGTCAAGGAAGGCCAGAATCCGCGCCCTTCAGGGCGCGGAGCAAGTCAACGACCTGATCCGGAAGACAACCGCTGGCCCTGGCCGCCCTCCCCGCCGGGCGGCGGCGCCGTGCTCTCCCGCCGCACGAGCCGGGTCGGGACCAGCGTGGTGCCGTGGGCGGTGTCGCCGTGTCGCATCTTGCCGATGACGCCCTCGACGCAGAGCCGGCCCACCTCGGCGAAGTCCTGGTGGATGGTGGTGAGCGGGGGCAGGAAGGACGCGGACTCGGGGAGGTCGTCGAAGCCGATGACGCTGACGTCGTCGGGCACCCTCCGGCCGCGTTCGTGCAGGGCGCGCAGGAGGCCCAGGGCCATCTGGTCGTTGGCCGCGAACACCGCCGTGCAGTCCCGCTGTTCGGCCAGGAGCAGACCGGCCCGGTAACCCGACTCCGCCGACCAGTCGCCGCGCACCGGGGGCGGTGGGGCGACGCCCGCCTCCGTGAGGGCGCCGCGCCACGCGTTGGCCCGGCGCTGGGCGGCGAAGGAGCCCTCCGGTCCGGCCAGGTGCCACACCGTGTCATGGCCGAGGTCCAGCAGATGCCGTACGGCGTCGCGGGCGCCGCCCGCCTGGTCGGTGTCGACGACGGTGTAGCGGTCGCCCGCGTCCGAGTCGGCCACCACGACCTGGACGCCAGGCGGCAGCGAGACCGTCGCCGCGTCGAGGAGGTGGATCTCCATGATGACGATGACCGCGTCCACGGCGAGTTCCCCGAGGCGGGAGAAGGCGCCGTTCACCTCGTCCTGGGTGGGAACGGCGACGGGCAGCAGTGTGACGGCGTAGCCGTGCTGGGCGGCGGAGGTCGCGATCGCCTCCAGGGTGCGGATGTTCCCGTGAGTGGAGAGGGAGAAGGTGATCACGCCGAGGGTGCGGAACTCGCCGCGTTTGAGGGCCCGTGCGGCGCTGTTGGGCCGGTAGCCCAGCTCGCGCATCGCGGCCATCACCTGCTGCCGGGTCTCCTCGGTCACGCCGGGGAAGCCGTTGGCGACGCGGGACACCGTCTGGGAGGAGACGCCGGCCATGCGCGCGACGTCGGCCATGGAGGCGCCCTGGCGGGGGCGGGCGGCACGCTTCCTCGTGCCGACCGCTGTGCTGTCACCGTCCGCTGTGCCCACTTCGTCCCCCTCGCTCCCCGGACTGCGCGACTTTGGCCCGGAACCTTGACCCCTGAGATTCGGACAGTGTAGACATCCCGCCAGCAGATGTTTACGTAAACATTACGAGCCAGAACCATACGAGAACGCACCGAATCGCACCGAACCGCACCCTGTGGTCCCGAAGAGCTGGAGTACTCGAGATGGCACACCGCACCCTCAGGGTCCTTCTGACGGATCTCCGCGGCGTCGCGGCGTCCGGCACGCACTCTCGCCGCACGGCGCGAAGGGACAGGTGGCTCCGCCACATGACCCTTCACACCGCACGCCGAGAGCACGCACCGGACGCCGCTCCTCACTCCACGGAGATCCATCAGAAGGACCCTAAGAGAAGGCTCCTTGGGCTCGGCGTCACGGCCCTCGCGACCGGGACCGTGCTGGCCGCCACCGCACTGCCGGCCGCCCCCGCCGACCCGGCCGCCGCCGCCGTCGCTTCGGTCACCGTCCGGCCCGACCCCTCGTACAAGCAGGAGAAGTTCGAGGGCTGGGGCACCAGCCTGGTCTGGTTCGCCAACGCCACCGGCGACTACCCGCCCGCGATACGCGAGAGGCTCGCCAAGCTGCTCTTCGGCGACGACGGCCTCGCCCTGAACATCGCCCGCTACAACATCGGTGGCGGCAACGCCCCGGACGTCAAGGACTACCTGCGGGCCGGCGGCGCGGTCGAGGGCTGGTGGAAGGCCCCGGCGGGCACCACCCGCGAGGACGTCGACTGGTGGGACGCGGACGACCCCGCCGACTGGAACAACAAGGCCGACAAGACGCAGCGCTGGTGGATCGACCGCATCAAGAAGGACATCACCCACTGGGAGACCTTCAGTAACTCCCCGCCGTGGTTCATGACCGAGAGCGGCTACGTCTCCGGCAACTTCGACGCGGGCAAGGACCAGCTCAAGACGGAGTCCGTGGACGACTTCGCCAAGTACCTGGTGGGCGCGACCGAACGCCTGGAGAAGGCGCACGGCATCAAGGTCGACACCCTCGACCCGTTCAACGAGCCGAACACCAACTACTGGGGCACCAAGCTCGGCGCGGACGGCGAGCCCGTCGGCGGCCGTCAGGAGGGCGCCCACATCGGCCCCGAGCTCCAGCAGAAGGTGCTCCGCGCGCTGGGCCCGGTCCTGGACAAGTCCCGGTCGGACGCGGAGATCTCCGCGATGGACGAGACGAACCCCGGCACGTTCGCCACGAACTGGAACTCCTACCCGCAGGAAGTGCGCGACCTGGTCAGCCAGATGAACGTGCACACCTACGGCACCAGCCAGCGCACCACCGTGCGCGACCTGGCCAAGGCGGCCGACAAGCCGCTGTGGATGAGCGAGGTCGAGGGCGACTGGGGCGACGGGCAGAGCTTCACGGACATGCGGCCCGGCCTGGGCCTGGCTCAGCGCATGGTCGACGATCTGCGTGAACTGGAGCCCAAGGCCTGGGTGTTCTGGCAGCCCGTCGAGGACTACGACAACATGAAGCCGGGCGGCGAGTCCGCGAAGGGCGGCAACTGGGGCGAGATCCAGCTCTCGTTCAGCTGCACCTCGAAGGACACGCTCGAAAGCTGCCCGATCTACACCAACACCAAGTTCGACACGGCCCGTAACTTCACGCACTACATCAAGCCCGGCGACCGGCTGATCAAGACGGACGACACCTCCAGCACCGCGGCGGTCTCCCGCAAGGGCGACGCGGCGACCGTCGTCCACGTCAACAGCACCACCGAGGCGCGCGAGGTCACGCTCGACCTGTCCAAGTTCGGCCGTATCTCCTCCCGCGCCACCGTCACTCCGGTGGTGACCAGCGCCGACGGCAAGCTGGAGCGGCAGAAGGCCGTCCGGGTCACGGGCAAGGAGGCCACGATCACCGTGCCCGCCCAGTCCGTCACGTCGTTCCTCGTCAAGGGCGTGTCCGGCGTCGCGAAGGACGCGGCCGAGCTGCGCAAGGGCCACAGCTACCGGCTGACCGGCGTCCAGAGCGGCAAGGACCTCACCATCGCCGACAACGGCACCGGCCTCGTCATCAGGAGCGCCAACGCCTCCGACCCCGTCGGTCAGCAGTGGCGGGTGGAGCAGATCACCGGCAACGGCAGCGACAACCGCAAGCGGTACGTCCTCGCCGAGGCGACCGAGGGCAAGCGCCTGGCCGTACGTGACGGCGCCCTGGTGGCCGAGCCCGACGAGGGCCGCCGCGACAGCGCCGCCCAGTGGATCATGTCGACGACCGGCGACGGCACCTGGACCCTCGTCAACGCCGCCACCGGGCAGCTCCCGGACGTGGGCGGACAGGCCACGAACGACGGTGCCGCCGTCGGCGTGTGGCAGCCGAACTCGGGCACGAACCAGCGCTGGAAGGTGACGGACGTGACGAGCGCCGCCGCGGCGCGGACCGAGTAGCCGTACGCCCACCGGCGCCTCGCCCGGTAGTCACCGACGACGCCCCCGTCCGCCGCCACCGCACCTCGGTGGCCGCGGCGGGGGCGTCATCGTGGGCGCGTCACCGTGGGCGCGTCACTGGTCCGAGTAGCCGATGTCCCCGATGGTCCAGGCGCTGACGTCCTTCAGCGCGACGCGGTACATGCCGCCCGTGTCGGGGATGCCGAAGCTGCCCTGGAGGATCCGGGCGACGTGGAAGTGGAGGTGGGTGGGCCCCTCATCGGGTCCCGGCCGGTGGCCGCCGTCGCCCTGGGGCGGGGTGAACACGGCGGCGAACGGCCGCAGATGCTCGGAGTCCCGAAGGACCTCGGCCACGCGTTCCTTCCACAGGGCCTCGGGGGCCAGCCGTCCGGTGATGACGGCTCCCGGGATCACCACGGTCAGGGACATTCGGCTGCTGTGCCGCGACTCCACCATCGCGGCGATCGCGACGAGCAGGTCGTCAGGGTGAGTCATGCCTCAGGAGCCTAGCCGGACCACGGGTGTCACGGGAGCGGCGCCGAGGGAGACGTCACCAGCCGAGCGCGCCCCCGCCGGCCGACGTGTCCTGGGCCGGCGTGACCGGAGGGGCGTCGTGGCAGGTGAAGCCGAGCCGGGTCAGCGCCCGGCGCATCTCACCCGCGGTGAAGTCGCGGCGGTTCTGCCGGGTGACCACTTCCCCCACCTGCATCACGGGGTAGACACGACTGCCGATCGTCACGGCCACGCCCACGACGGGTTCGGGCGTGACGCCGTTCATCGACTGTTCCACCTCGCCCTTGGTCAGGTCGAAGGGGAATCGGGCGATCACACAACGCATGGCTGCCTCCACGGAGTTGCCTGGACTACGGGGTGTTCCTCGGGGTGGAGCGACGGCTCCGGCCGGTGCTGCGTCCGCTTCCGTTCCCGTTTCCGCTGCCGCCGCGACCGGCGGCGGCAGACCGTCCGTTGCCGGCCCGGCCGGTGCCGCGTCCCCGTCGGCCGCGGCCCGCGGAGCCCGTGCGTTCGCTCTGCTCGGCGGCCGGCGGGGCGAGGACGACGGGCACGCCGGAGGGGGTCCGGGCGCCGGTGATGCGCTGCAGCTCCTCCTCGCCCGGACGGACCCGGGCGGAGCGCGGCGTGATGCCGGCGTCGGCCATCAGACGGTCCATCGCGCGACGCTGGTGCGGCAGGACGAGGGTGACGACGGTGCCGGACTCACCCGCGCGGGCGGTACGGCCGCCGCGGTGCAGATAGTCCTTGTGGTCGCCGGGCGGGTCGACGTTCACGACCAGGTCGAGGTCGTCGACGTGGATCCCGCGGGCGGCGACGTTGGTGGCCACCAGGACCGTGACCTCGCCGTCCTTGAACCGGGCGAGCGTCTTGTTGCGCTGCGGCTGGGACTTGCCGCCGTGCAGCGCCGAGGCCCGCACACCCACCGACAGCAGGTGCTTGGCGAGCTTGTCCGCCGCGTGCTTGGTGTCCAGGAACATGATCACTCGCCCGTCGCGGGCGGCGATCTCGGTCGCGGTGGTGTGCTTGTCGGCGTCCTGCACATGGAGCAGGTGGTGCTCCATGGTGCTGACGGCGCCTGCGGACGGGTCGACCGAGTGCACCACCGGGTCGTGCAGGTAGCGGCGCACCAGGAGGTCGATGTTGCGGTCCAGGGTGGCCGAGAACAGCAGCCGCTGGCCGCCGGGCGCGACCTGGTCGAGCAGGGCGGTCACCTGCGGCATGAAGCCCATGTCGGCCATCTGGTCGGCCTCGTCCAGGACGGTGACGGCGACCTGGTCCAGCCGGCAGTCGCCCCGTTCGATGAGGTCCTTGAGGCGGCCGGGCGTCGCCACGACGACCTCGGCACCGCCGCGCAGCGCGGTCGCCTGCCGGCCGATCGCCATGCCGCCGACCACGGTGGCGAGTCGCACCCGCAGGGCGCGGGCGTAGGGGGTGAGCGCGTCGGTGACCTGCTGGGCCAGTTCCCGGGTGGGGACGAGGACGAGGGCGAGCGGCTGGCGGGGCTCGGCGCGCTGCCCGTTCAGGCGGGCCAGCACGGCCAGGCCGAAGGCGAGCGTCTTGCCCGAGCCGGTGCGGCCGCGGCCCAGTACGTCCCGTCCGGCCAGCGCGTTCGGCAGGGTGGCCGCCTGGATCGGGAAGGGCACGGTCACGCCCTCGGCGCCGAGCGCGGTCAGCAGACGCGCGGGCAGTTCCAGCTCGGCGAACGTCGCGACCGCCGGCAGCGGCTCGGTGAGGGTGACCGGCAGGGTGAACTCCTGCGGACGGGTGGTGGAGCGTGCTCGGGGGTTCTGCCGACCTGACTTGTGGGCACGGACACGACCTGAGCTGCCGCCGGTACGGCGGGTGCGGTTCATGGAGGAACCTTCCTCGATCCGGCGTATCGAGGAATTCTGCCCAGCGGTGGTGACCGCACGCGGATTCACAAGAATGAGCCGAGGGAAATACGAAATGCCTCTCGGCGCTGAAGCCGGGGCTGTCAATAACCCGGGGACTCCGGGGACTCCGAGGGTGCCGGGAGACCCGGGAACTCGGGGAAAACATGGAGCTGGGACCCGCACCCCAAGAGCGCGGGTCCCAGCTACAAGTCGCGTCAGCGTCAGGCGGGAACGATGTTCTCGGCCTGCGGGCCCTTCTGGCCCTGCGTGACGTCGAAGGTAACCTTCTGGCCTTCCTGAAGCTCGCGGAAGCCGGAGGTGGCGATGTTCGAGTAGTGGGCGAACACGTCAGCGCCGCCGCCGTCCTGCTCGATGAAGCCGAAGCCCTTTTCCGCGTTGAACCACTTCACGGTGCCAGATGCCATATTGAATCTCCCTTGGGGGGCAGTGCCGGAATCCGCACTTTACGGATCCGAGTCGCCGCGATGATCACCCCTCCGGAAAGATCCGGAAAGCTCTGCAAAGAAACAAGTCTCTGGCAACCAAAACTGCAACTGCTATCACGCTAACACAGTCGGGGCCCAAGGCCCTGTGCATTTTCGGCACCGTTCAGAAATTCTCACCCCGCCGTGGGCCGTATTTCTGTACTGGCGGGACTAGGTATCCGGGTCGTGCCCGTCCAGCCTCCGGCGCATGTCCCGGTTCAGTCGGAGGGCGTCGTCGAGCTGGTCCTCCAGGGAGACGATGCGGCAGGCGGCCTCGATGGGGGTGCCCTGGTCGACGAGCTCGCGGGCGCGGGCGGCGATGCGCAACTGGCGGCGGGAGTACCGGCGGTGACCACCCTCCGAACGCCGCGGGGTGATCAGTCCGGTCTCGCCGACGGCGCGGAGGAAGGCGGGGGTGATGCCGAGAACATCGGCGGCGCGTCCCATGGTGTAGGCGGGATAGTCGTCGTCGTCGAGGTTCCCGGCGACTGGGATGTTCTCAGCGGGCATGACACCTTCGTTTCGGGGACACGGCGAGGGCCGGGTGTGCGCGGCACCCGTGCTTTCGAAGGTTCAGCACCATCTGCCTCGTGGGACAACCCTAACGCCGCCGGGCAGCGAGATGTGGTCCCGCGGCGACAGACTTGTGAAGCCGTGCCGCACCCTCGGCGCCGGGCGGTCCCGTCCCCCGGTGTGACCAGTACCGCCCCGTACGCGACGATCACCGCCCGGGCGTGGCCGTGGGGCCGCCACCCGAGGTTGCGGGAGTCGTTTCGCGATCCGAGCCTGGGATCAGGTGCACCCTGTCCAGAGCCCTCGGGAGGGGCATGACCGACAAGGACCGGCCGCTGCGTTGCCTGGTCACCGGCGCCACCGGATACCTGGGCGGCCGACTCGTGCCGGAGCTGCTGGACGCGGGGCATCCGGTGCGCTGTCTGGCCCGCTCGCCCGGCAGGCTGCGGGACCATCCGTGGGCCGGGCGGGCGGAGGCCGTGCGCGGGGACGTGACGGACGAGGCGTCGGTGCGCGCGGCGATGGACGGGATCGACGTCGCGTACTACCTGGTGCACGCCCTGGGCACGGGGCGGGGGTTCGAGGAGACCGACCGGCGCGCGGCCCGGATCTTCGGTGCGCAGGCCCGCGCCGCCGGGGTCCGGCGGATCGTCTACCTCGGCGGGCTGACCCCGTCCGGCGTGCCCGAGCACGAGCTCTCGCCCCACCTGCGTTCGCGCGCCGAAGTCGGCCGCGTCCTCCTCGCCTCGGGCGTCCCGACCGCCGTGCTGCGGGCGGCGGTGATCATCGGCTCGGGCTCGGCCTCGTTCGAGATGCTGCGGTACCTGACCGAGCGGCTCCCCGCGATGGTGACCCCGAGCTGGGTGCGCACCCGCATCCAGCCGATCGCGGTCCGCGACGTGCTGCGCCTGCTCGTGGGGTGCGCACGGCTGCCGGACGACGTGAACCGCACTTTCGACATCGGCGGGCCGGACATCCTGACGTACGAGGAGATGATGCGGCGGTACGCCGCCGTCGCCGGACTGCCCCGGCGCGTCATCGTCCCCGTGCCGCTGCTCACCCCGCGGCTGTCCAGCCTGTGGGTCGGTCTGATCACCCCGGTGCCGGGCGCCCTCGCCCGGCCGCTGGTCGAGTCGCTGCGGCACGAGGTGGTCCGCGGGGAACGGGACATCGAGCGGTATGTGGCGGAGCCGCCGGGAGGGTCCGTCGGCCTCGACCGGGCGATCCGGCTGGCGCTGCGGCGCGTGCAGGACGCGGACGTGGCCACCCGGTGGTCCTCGGCCTCGACGCCCCGCGCACCCAGCGATCCGCTGCCGACCGACCCCGACTGGGCGGGCGGCAGCCTCTACACCGATCACCGCGAACGCACGGTCGCGGCGTCGCCGCAGGCGCTGTGGCGGGTGGTCGAGGCGATCGGCGGCGAGAACGGCTGGTACTCCGCACCGCTGGCCTGGTCCCTGCGGGGCTGGCTGGACACGCTGGTGGGCGGGGTGGGCCTGCGCCGGGGCCGCCGGGACGCGACCCGGCTCAGGGTCGGCGACAGCCTCGACTTCTGGCGGGTGGAGGAGATCGAGCCGGGACGGCTGCTGCGGCTGCGGGCGGAGATGCGGCTGCCGGGCCTGGCCTGGCTGGAGATGACCGTCGACACCGATCCGCGGGGACGCACGGTGTACCGGCAGCGGGCGGTGTTCCATCCGCACGGGCTGGCCGGGCACGCGTACTGGCGGGGCGTGGCACCCTTCCACGCCGCGGTCTTCGGCGGCATGATCCGCAACATCGCCGCCGCGGCCGAGTCGGCCGAGGACGACGAACCGGCCCGTACGCACTGAGGGAGCTCGAATCACCGTGCGCGTCTCGGTCGCCCTGTTCACCGCCGACCTCCGGGTGCACGACAACCCGGTCCTGGCGGCCGCCCTGAGGGACGCGGACCGCGTGGTCCCGCTGTTCGTCGTCGACACCGGCGTCCGTCGCACCGGCTTCGCCGTGCCCAACCGGGCGGCGTTCCTCGCCGACAGCCTGGCCGACCTCGACGCGGCCCTGCGCGCCCGGGGCGGCCGGCTGGTGGTGCGCGCCGGCGACGTGGTCGAGGAGACCTGCCGGGCGGCGGCGGAGACCGGGGCCACGGTGGTGCACCTCGCGGCCGGGGTCAGCCGTTACGCGGTACGGCGCGAGGAGCGGCTGCGCGCGGAGCTGGCCGGGGACCGACGCGAACTGCGGGTCCACGACGCCTCGTTGACGGTCGTACCGCCGGGGGAGCTGACGCCCGCGGGCCGGGACAAGGACCACTTCGCGGTCTTCACCCCGTACTTCCGCCGGTGGGAGGACTTCTCCGTGCGTGACGTCCTGCCCGCTCCGGACGTGGTTCGGGTGCCGGACGTACGCTCCGCCGGCCTGCCCGGCACCCGGTCCCTCGCGTCGGGCCCCACCTCGCCGGCCCTGCCCGCCGGGGGAGAGTCCGAGGCCCGTCGCAGGCTGCGCTCCTGGCTCTCGGGCCCGCTGTCCGCCTACGACGACGACCACGACGACCTGGCCGCCGACGCCACCTCCCGGCTCTCCCCGTACCTCCACTTCGGCTGCCTCTCCCCGGCCGAACTGCTGCACCGGGCCCGCGGACAGGACGGTCCCGGGCCGGCGGCCTTCGTCCGTCAGCTCGCCTGGCGGGACTTCCACCACCAGGTCCTGGCGGCCCGCCCCGACGCGGCCCACCACGACTACCGCCCCCGGCACGACCGCTGGCGCCGCGCCGCGAAGGAGGCCGAGGCGTGGCGGGAGGGCCGCACGGGCTACCCGGTCGTCGACGCCGCCATGCGGCAGCTGAGCCACGAGGGCTGGATGCCGGGCCGGGCCCGCCTGCTCGCGGCGAGCTTCCTCACCAAGACGCTGTACGTCGACTGGCGGGTGGGCGCCCGGCACTTCCTGGACCTCCTCGTCGACGGTGACATCGCCGACAACCAGCTCAACTGGCAGTGGGCGGCCGGCACCGGCACCGACACCCGCCCCAACCGGATCCTCAACCCCCTCGTCCAGGGCCGCCGTTTCGACCCCGACGGCGGGTACGTACGCCGCTGGCTCCCCGAACTGCGTGACCTCGACGCCCGGACGATCCACCGTCTGCCGCAGCTCGACGACGCCGCCCGTGCGGACCTGGACTACCCCGCCCCGATCGTGGATCTCGCGGCGGGCGCCGCCCGGTTCAGGGAGAGGAGGGACCCGGGTCGTTGACGGCCCTCCGCTGTCAGTCGGTGAGTCCGGCCCTCTCGCAGGCGGGCGCGACCTCAGGGGTGCAGATCTGGGCGATCGTGTACAGACCGTCCTTGACCACGGTGGCCCTGATGTCGTCGACGGTGACCGGGATCGGGTCGAGCAGGACGGCGGGGATGTCCTTGGTGGTGGCGGTGTCGATCGTCGTGTCGGCGATGGCGTCGAGCTTCTCGCCACGGCCCAGGGCGACGGCCATCTCCGCGGCCGCGTCGGCCTCGGCCTTGAAGGGCTTGTAGACGCTCATGTACTGCTCGCCCCTGACGATGCGCCGCACCGCCGCGAGGTCGGCGTCCTGTCCGGTGACGGGGGGCAGCGGCCGGATGCCCGCTGCCTTGAGGGCGGAGATCGCGCCGGCGGCCAGTCCGTCGTTGGCGGCGTACACGCCGTCGATGCCGTCGACGCCCAGCGCGGCGATGGCGCTCTCCATGTTGGCGTGCGCGGTCTCCTGGCTCCAGCCCGGGGTGTCGTACGCCTTGCCGATCCGGACCCGGTCCTCCAGAACGGACAGCGCGCCCGTCTTGAAGGCCACGTTGGTCGGGGAGGTCTGGGGGCCGTTCATCATGACGATCCGGCCGCTGTCCGCCCGGTCTCCCAGGGCCCTGAGGAGCGCCTCGCCCTGGAGCCTGCCGACCCGTTCGTTGTCGAAGGAGACGTAGGCCGCGATCGGGCCCTCGACGAGGCCGTCGTAGGCGATCACCGGGATGCCCGCGTCGTGCGCCCGCTCGACCGAGAAGCGCAGGGAGCGGAAGTTCACGGCGCTGAGGAGCAGGACCTCGACATTCCTGTTGATCATGGTCTCCACCTGCTGTTGCTGGGTGGCGACGTCCCCCTTGGCGTTGGCGTAGTCCAGCGTGCAGTCCGCGCACAGCTCCTTGATCTTCTTCTCGATCAGGGGCTTGTCGAAGTTCTCCCAGCGCGGCTGGACGTTCTGGCTGAACAGCAGGCCGACCTTGAAGCCGTCCTCGCCGGAGGCGGCCTCGCCCGCGTCGCCGGATCCGCCGCCGTCGCCGCACGCGGCCAGGGAAACGGCCATGACCAGCGACAACGCGGCCGCGGCGAGGGGCGTACGACCCCGATACGCACTCACGGGGGCCTCCCTGGCTCGTTCGTGAAACGTCCGAGAAACCCCCTGACCGGCACCGCCGGCCACTCACTGCCAGGATAGGCCGGGCGCGGTGCCGCGGTGCTGCGGGAGCACGTGCCGCCGGGACGGCAGGCCCAGGATCCGTTCCACGGCGGCGGGCGCCCCGAACCGCCGCAGCAGCCAGCCCCACGAACCGGCGAGGACGGGCCGTACGCGTTCGGCGGCACAGTGCGTGGCCCCCCGCACGATCCACACCGTCGTACCTGGGCGCGGCGCCAGCCCCGTGGTGTCGCCCAGCGGGATGTACTGGTCGTCCGCACCGTTGATCGCGAGCAGCGGTGAGCCGCCGGGCGTGTCGAGGAGGCCCTGGCGGCGCAGCGAGAACCCGCCGAACAGGTCCGTGGCGGTGGCCGCGTCGGGCAGCGCCGTCAGCCGGAGCGCGTTGCCGATGATCCCGGCCATGCCGTAGGGCAGGGCGAGGACGTCGGTCTGCCGGCCGGCCGCGCCGGTCGGCCCGCCGAGATCCACCGCCGCGTCCACCACGCCCCGCAGGGCGAGCTTGACCGCCCAGTGCCCGCCGAAGCTCAGCCCGAAGTACCCCACCGGCTCGCCCGGCCGCTGCTCGCGCAACAGCTCCACCAGCCCGCCGAGCACCCGGTCGCCGTCCGGCGCGAGCGGCACCGGCGACTCACCCGTGCCCGGCATGTCGACGACCACGACCAGCAGCCCGGTGGCGAGCGCCGTGGCGACGGCCATGCGATGGATCTCGGTCTTCCAGGTGTCCACACCGCCGGACATCACCAGCACCCCGGGCCTGCGCGGATACCGCCGGGCCAGCAGATGCACGGGGAACTCCACCGTCCGCCCGCCCACCGGAACGCCGACCGTGCGGCGCTCGAACCGGACGGGAAGGCCGAAGGCGGCCCGGGCGTAGCACCTGCGCTGGTGCTCGTACGCCTCCTGCCGGGCCGGCTCGGCCAGTGCGGGGAACCGGGCGGCACCCCACAACTGCGCCGCACGCAGCCACCGGCCCTCCCGTTCCGCGGCACGCGCCGCCCGCGCCCACACGGGAACCCACGCCCGGGCCCTCGTGCCCCACATCTCGTCGATCCCGTGGCGCGCCTCGGCGACCGTCGCGGCCGGTATGCCCCAGGCCGTGAACTGCCGGGCCCGCTCGGCGAACACGGCCTGCGCGTCGACCTCGAAGGTGAACATGCCCTCTAGAATGTGAGCAATCCTCAGTTACCCGCAACTCGCATTGGACCGGCCGCGTCAGCCATGTCGACACCTCGCAAAAGGCCACGTCAACAGCGATCCCGGGAGACGTACGACGCGATCCTCGAAGCGGCTGCTCAGCTTTTCGAACGGGACGGCTACGCGAGGACGACCACGAACCACATCGCCGAACGGGCAGGCGTGTCCATCGGCTCGCTCTACCAGTACTTCCCGAACAAGGACGCCCTGCTGTACGCGCTCGGCGAGCGCCATGTGCACCACCTCGCCGTCGAACTCGCCCACGTACTGGCGGAGTTGCGACGCAGCGCCCCGCCCCTGGAGGACACCGTCCGCACGGTCGTCACCGCCCTGGCCGCACTGCACCTGCGCGACCCCCGCACCCACCGCCTCCTCTACGACCAGGCACCACGCCCGGCCGCGGCGGCCGGACAACTCCGCGAGAACCAGCGCGCCCTGGCCGCCGAGGTCGAGCACCATCTGCACCGCCTGACCGCCGGCGGCCCCGACCGGCGGCTGACCGCCCTGCTGCTCGTCCAGGCCGTGGAGGCACAGCTGCACGGGGCGCTGCTGGATCCGCCGGACGGGCGCGACCCGCGGGACGTCGTCGAGGGGATCGTCGGCTTCTGCCTGCGGGCGGTCGGTCCGTGCCCGGCACCGGCTCAACCAGCCTGACGCGGCCTCCTCGGCTCCGCTCCTGAGCGACGGGGCACCGGGGCCGCCGAGCGCAGGAGGCGGAGCAGACGGGTGTGGCGCGGGACGCGGTGCCGGACGGTCTTCTCGACCGCCTCGCAGTCCGCCCACGCGGCGTCGGCGGCCGCCGGGTCGGGGGCGCGGCCCGCGTACTCGACCTCGTTGACCAGGGTGGCGAGGGCGGCCAGACGCGCGCCTACGGTGCCGCCCAGATGCTCCGTGCCGAAGGCGGCGATCTCCTGCGCCGTGTGCGCTCCCGTGGCGGCCAGGCCGATCTCGGTGAGGCGTTCGGCGATCTGCTGCCAGGCCCCGAGGACCCTGCGCCGCACGTCCGGGTCGTCGCGGCGGCCGCGGCGCCGGCTGTACGGCAGCCACAGCGCGTACAGCACACAGGCCGTGGCGAGCAGGAGCAGCGCGAGCGGAACCGTGAGCCACGGGGGCGGCAGCACCGGGCCGGCCGCGCCCCCCGCGGTGGGGGCCGCCTCGTCCGGCGCGTGCGGCGGCGTCGTCGGCCGCGCCGGTTCGGTGGACTCCCGGTCCGCCGGCTGACGTTCCTCGGGCTTCTCCGCCGCCACGGCGGAGGAGCCGCCCTGCGCGGCCTCGCCGGGAGTCGGGTGGAACGGCACCCAGCCGACACCGGTGAACCGCACCTCTGGCCAGGCCAGCACGTCCCGTCCCCGGACCTGCCAGGTGCCGGCGCCGGTCCGCGTGCCCGGGCGGAACCCGACGGCCACCCGCGTGGGCAGGCCCAGGGTGCGCGCCAGTACCGCGAACGAGGCGGCGAACTGCTCCGACGTGCCGCTTCCTCCGTCCGCCAGGAAGAACTCCAGGCTCCGGTAGGTGTGGCCGGGCAGTGCACCGGGGTCGAGCCGGTAGGTCGCGCGCAGCCAGTCCGCCAGTCGCACGGCCCGCTCGTACGGGTCGGTGGCACCCTGGGTCACCCGTTCGGCGATCCTCCTGAAGGACCGCACGGAGGGGATCGGCTGCCCGGCCGCGTCGATGTCCGGGAGGTCCACCCGTGCCGGGTCGTCGGCGGCGGCCGCGTGGCGCAGCCGCCCGGCGTCGTACACCGGGAGCTGGGAGGTCGCGGCGTAGGTGAAGCCGCGCGGGACCTCTTCTCCCGTGGAGAGCATTCCGCTGTCCGGGTCGACCGAGAGGGCGGTGCCTTCGGGCGCGCGCACGGACGAGGGGCGGTCGGCGGCGGGGAGCCAGATGCCGGGCAACGACCGCACGGTGAAACGCTGTTCGAGCGTCCTGGTGCGGTCCGGGCCGGCGTCCTTCTCCGCCGGGACGCGGCCACCGGTGCGGGTCAGCCCGGCGCCGCTGCTCCAGGTCGTCCCGTCGTACCGGTCGAGGACCGCGAGCCGGTAGTTCCTGGGTGCCGCGCCCGACGTCCGTACGGTGAAGACCTCCTCGTCGCCGTCGCGCGTCCAGGCCGCGACCTGGTCCAGCGGGCTGGTGGACTCCGGCCGCACGATCGGCGCGGTGACCGTGTCCCGCGGGTCGTAGGGGGCGCCGAGACCGGGAAGGTGCGGGCCGAGCAACGCCGCGACGAGGCCGAGCGCGGCCACCGCCGGCAGCCGGAGCGCCATGGCGCGCAACGGGAGCCGGGCCCGGGAACGGACCAGTGCCAGCAGTGCGGCGGCCCCGGCCAGCGTGCCCACGGCCGGGTACGAGGATCCCGGGCCGTCCGCGCCGAGCACCAGCGGGAAGCCGAGGGCGAGGACCGCGGGGAGGGCCGGGAGCAGCGGGGCGCGGGTGCGCAGGGCGAGTTCGGCGCTGACGGCGGCGGCCGTCCAGACGACGGCGTGCGGCAGCACCAGCAGCTCGGGCTCGCCCGGCGCGGGCGCGATGGTGGAGAGCAGCGTGTGCGGGGCGTCGAGCAGCGCGGACCAGGCGGCGCGCAGCGCGGGCCCGCCGGGCAGGCCGTCGCTCACCTCGTGGAAGAGCGTCGCGCTGACGACGACGGCCCAGGCGACGACGGTCAGCAGCACCGACGGCCAGAGCGGCGTGGCGGGGCGGCGGCCGAGCAGCCCCGACAGCACCGCCGACAGGACGATCGGGACGAACACGGCCACCGCCAGCACCGGAAGCAGGTCGGACGGCCGGAAGACGGGGACGAACCCGTACCCCACGGCGCCGGACAGAGCGGCCACCGGCAGCAGCGACCACAGCCGTCGGGCGCGGTCCGGGTCCGGTACGTGCCGCCGGCCGGACGCGGCGGCCGCGGGGGCGGTGCGGACGGGGGCGATGACGCTCAACGCACGGCCTCCCGGCGCCATCCGGCGAGCAGTTCCTCCAGCGACATGACGCGCGTCTGCGGTACGTCGGAGCCGGGGCCCGCCACTTCGCGGGTGACCGTGCCCGTGGCGTCGGCGCCGACGCGCAGCATGCTCACCCGGTCGAAGTGGTGCCGTACCCGGCCGACGGCACCCAGCCCCCGGGGGTCGCCGGTGCCGGTGACGACGACCAGCGTCCCGCCCCCGCGCCGGCTCTCCAGGCCGTCGAAGGCGGCGGCCACGGACGTCAGGTCCGAGCGGCGCACGACGGCCAGCGCGTCCAGCAGCGCCTCGCCGTCGCTGCCCGAGCCGTCGGTGTGCAGGAGCGGTCCCGCCTCGCCGGCCAGGTGCACGGGGAAGTGGGAGCGGGCGGCCGCGTACGCGACGGAGGCCGCGCAGTCCACGGCCAGCTCGAAGTCGTCCTCCGTGGCGTAGGCCCGCCGCCGGGTGTCCAGCACGATCGTGGTGTGCGGCAGCGACACATCGACCATCTGACGGACCATCAGCGTGCCGGTGCGGGCCGTCGACCGCCAGTGGACCCGTCGCAGGTCGTCGCCGAGCACGTACTCGCGCAGCGCGTGGAAGGTCAGCGAGCCGTCGTCGGCGGCGTCGGAGGCCGGCCCCTCCACATGGTGCGCCTGCCCGGACGGCAGCACGGGCAGCGGGCAGATCCGGGGCCGGACGAGCAGCGTGTCCGAAGTGCCGTACGGGCGCATGCGCCGGGCGAGCCCGAACGGGTCGGTGCGTTCCAGCCGCAGCGGCCCCACCGGCACGCGGCCGCGGCGTGCGGTGGGCAGCGCGTACCGCAGTTCGTGCGCGGCGCCCGGCCGCAACGCCGGTACGTCGACGGGGATGTCCAGCTCGCCGCACCGTTCCACGGCACGCAGACCCCGCCGGGTACGGCCCCCGGTGTTGGTCAGGGTGACCACCCCCTCGGCGGGATCGCCCCGGCTCACCCTGCCCGGCGCGATCCGCCGCTCGGCGCCCAGCACGGGTGCGGGCAGCGCCCACAGGACGGCGACCGCGACGGCGAGCAGACAGGTCACGCCGAGCGCCGCGGCCTCGCCGTACCCGAGCGCGTAGCCGACGGCGGTCAGCACGGCGCCCCCGGCCAGCGTGCCCCACCCGGTGGCCGACAACATCAGCGGCGTGCCCCGCTGTTCAGCTCCACCGTGGCCAGCACTTCGTCGATCACGTCCGTGCCGGTACGGCCGCTCAGCTCGGCCTCCGGGGTGAGGATCAGCCGGTGCGCGAGGACGGGCCCGGCCAGCGCCTTGACGTCCTCGGGGAACGCGTACGGCCGGGACTGCGCGGCGGCCCGCACCCGGACCGCGCGCAGCAGGGCGACGGAGCCGCGCGGCGAGGCACCGAGGCGTACCTCGGGAAGCGAACGGGTAGCCGCCACCACCCGCACCAGGTAGTCGTACAGCGCGTCGGCCACCTGCACCTCGGCGGCGGCCTTCACGAGCTCCGCGATCTCCCGGGCGGTGGCGACCGGGGCCAGCGACTCGGGCGTGGCGCCGGTGTCCGACCCGGCTCCGGTGAGGACCGCGACCTCGGAGGCGTGATCCGGGTAGCCGACGGTGATCCGCATCAGGAAGCGGTCGAGCTGCGCCTCGGGCAGCGGGTAGGTGCCGCCCATGTCCACCGAGTTCTGGGTGGCGAGCACCATGAACGGACGGGGCACCGGGTGAGTGGTGCCGTCGGCGGTGACCCGGCGCTCCTCCATCACCTCCAGCAGCGCGGACTGGGTCTTGGGGGAGGCGCGGTTGATCTCGTCGCCGAGCACGATGTTGGCGAAGACCGGGCCGGGGAGGAACTCGAAGACGCCGGTGTTCTGCCGGTAGACGGTGACGCCGGTGATGTCGGAGGGCAGCAGGTCGGGGGTGAACTGCACCCGCGCGAAGTCGGCCTCGATGGAGGCGGCCAGACAGCGGGCGAGGGTGGTCTTGCCGGTGCCGGGCACGTCCTCGATGAGCAGATGCCCTTCGGCGAACAGGCAGGTCAGGGCCAGCTCGATGGTGTCGCGCTTGCCCTTGACGACACGCTCGACGTTGTCGGCGAGGGCGTGGAAGCACTGGGCGAGGCGGGCGGTGTCGTCCTGGTGGGGGGAGTTCATGTGCAGTCCCAGACGTCGGAGTTGTCGCGGGAGTCGAAGAAGTGGTCGGAGACGTATCCGTTGATGCCCTCGTAGGTGACGCGGGCCCAGATATCGGTGTCCACCGAAGGGGGCTTGGTGCCCTTGGTCTTGCAGTGGACGGTGACCGGGCCCTCCCACATCCCGGGCATGGAACCCGCCCGGCCACCGTGGGTGTGGCTGGGCTCGTTGCGGATGATGAGCCGGTCGGGGTTGTTCATGTTGTTCTTGACGGGCAGCTCCTGGCGAGGCGGGACCAGGTTCAGCGTCCCGAACACCGCCGCGCCCGTCCCGGCGGCGTTGCTCGCGGTCACCGACACCGAGTAGGGGTAGCCGTTCTCCAACTTTCCGTACGCGTAAGCCGGTTCCGTGGTCCGCGCCGTCCCGTCCGGTCCACTGACCATGTACGTCACCGAGCCACCGCCCTCGGGCGCCTGCCAGCTCACCGTGCCGCCATGACCGCCCTGCGCGGGAGTGGCGGTGAGCCCCCGCGGAGCCCCCGGCGCGACACACGGCCGCGCGAACGCCGACGGCGCCGACTCCTTGTCCGGCCTTCCCCCGCCGTACTCCGCGACCACGGTGAAGCTGTACTGCTCCTCGCACGAGCCGCCCCTGACCTCGAAGGCGAACGGGCCGTCGGGGCCGACCCCGTCCGGGGCGACGGTCTGGCCCGGTGCCGCCCCCTTGAGGACATAGCGCTTCGGGGCCGCCCCCAACGCCTTGGCGAAGGTGATGCGGATGGCGCCCGACCGTGACTCCGCCTGCGGTGAGCCCGGCGCCCCGGGCTCGGGTTCCGGCCGCGTCGGCCCGGGCGGCCCGGACGTCTCTCCCGACCCACCGCCGGACGGTCCGCCGGAGGGGGCGCCCGGTGCCGGACCCGTCGCGCCCGGGGCGCCCGCCCGAGGCGGGGCCTCGGCGGCGGGGCCGCCCGTCGGGACGCTGTCCTCGACCGGCTCGTCCCCCGGCCCGCGCGCGGAGGGCGCGTCCGTGCCGTACTTGCCGATGTGCCTGACCTCGCCGTCGGCGTCGATCACCGCCGCGCCGGCCCCGTCCGGGTCGTTCACCCACAACAGGCCGTCGCGTACGAAGAGTTCGAGCTCACCCGGCCCGTCGGTGACCCGCACCGGTGCGGCGGACGCCGAGAGGGCGGTGTCGTACACCAGCAGCCCGCCGGTGGACTCGTCGGGTATGTAGACCCGCTTGCCCAGCAGTTGGGGCGCTCCCGCCTCGTGCCCTCGCATCGGCACGCGGACGCGCAGGGTGTGCCCGCTGCGGACGTCGACCACCACCAGGTCCCCGCTGTCGGAGGCCAGCACCGGCACCGCGGAGCCGTCGGTGCCCGCCGGCACCAGGACGCCGGCCGGGTCCGCCCCGGCGATCGCGTCGCCGAGGTCGAAGGTGCCGCGCACGCCCTTCGCCGTCAGCACCTTCATCGCGGCGGCGGTCCGGTCGGTCACCACGGGGCGGCCGTCGGCCACGGTCAGCGTCAGTTCGTGGCCCGCTTCGGCCACCTTGACCGCCGTACCCTTCCGGCCCCCGGCGAACGGCACCACCGTGCCGCTGCCCGGCAGTGGCACCCACAGCGTGCCTTCGCCGTCCACCACGGCGGGCCCCGGCCGCCCGCCCAGTTCCACGGGCGGGCTCTCGGCCGTCGTCAGCGCCGGGTCGATCCGCTGGACGGTGCCCCTCGCGGGGTCGACGACATACGCGTACGCGCCGCCGGAGACCAGTTGCAGCCCGGCCGCACCGTGGTCCGCGGACTGCGCGGCGGTCAGCTGGGCGGTGTCGATCCGCACGACCCGGCCGGTCCGCTCGTCCAGCACCAGGGTGGTGTCGCCGTCCTGCGCGACCGAGACCGGGTGGCCCGCCGTCCCGGCCGGCAGTACGGCCCGCCCGTCCACGGCACCGGTCAGACCGTGCGCGTGCACGACCTCGCCCTTCTCGCCGGCGGCCAGCCAGGCGCCGATGTCGGCGAGCCGGGGCCGGGCGTCCGACGCACCGGCCCCGACGGCGAGCGAGGTACCGACGAGCGCGCCGACCGCGCAGACCGCGACGTAGCCGGTGACGCGGTTGCCGGTCGGCCGCAGTCTCTCCCAGGCGGCCGCGAGCAGTGCCGCCGCGTAACGCTGTCGGAACCCCGGCATCACTCGTCCCCCTTGAGGCGCACAACTGCTCCCAGGTTCAGGGTAGTTGGGATCAACGAGGGTGTCAGCGAGGAGACGGGACCTGCCAGGCGGCTCGCCGGAGCGCCTGCTGCCTGACGTGCCACACTCCCTCCAGCCGCGTCAGCGTCGTCCCGGGCTGCTGTCGCAGGAAGGCCGTCCGCGCCGCCGCGAGCGCGGCACGCAGACCGCTCTCGGCGTCGCAGCGCCGGTCCGCCGCGGCGGCCGCGCGCTGCCGGCGGTCGAGGGAGGCGGGGTCCGTTGCCTGGTCGGCCTCGTCCTGGAGCGACTGGATCAGGGCCGCGGGGTGCTGCGCCCGGTGCCAGTCCCCGGCCATCTACTTCAACCTGTGGGACGACTGGAACGGCGTCGCCGTCGTCAGCGGCGGCGTCTTCGCGGACTGCGCCTGGGACGAGGCCCGCGAGCTGGCCAACGCCTTCCTGGCCAGGACGAACGACAGTTCGCGGACCTATCTCTGGGACGCGTGGTACGGCTACCGCCCGATCACGAACCGGACCGCCTTCGACAGGTACGGCTTCTCGGAGACGAAGATCCAGACCCGGCCCTCGCTGTCTCCCGTCAGCGGCGGCACGAGGTGGCAGTGAGGGAGGCCACGGTCCGGCCCGGCGCTCAGCCGGGGACGTCGGGCTCGTACTCGTCCCGCCCCCACTCGGAGGAACCCAGCGGATAGTCGTACGAGGGCCGTCCCACGTTCCCGGTCGTCCGGAAGGGCCGGCCGCGGTCGTCGAGGCGTACGGTGCCGTGCTGGTCACCGCTGGACCACTCCAGCTCCAGGTACCAGCTCACGTTGTGCGCCCGCGCGTCCGCGAAGACGTAGAAGACCTCGGGATCCGACTCGCTCACCTTGTACGGGAAGTCCCGCTGACCGGCCTTGGGGGAGAGCGCGGGCCGCCCGGCGTCGAGGTCCACCTTGAATGCCGTGGTCTCCACGCCGCCACCGCACCCGACGCCCATCTCGTAGTCGTTCCAGGCGAGCGGCGCGCTCTTCTCCACCACCCGCACATGCAGTGCGTCCAGGACGACGGTGGCTTTCCCGGTGCCCTGCACGGTCAGCGCGAGCATCTGCTGCCCGGCTGGGACCCCGCCGAGCGCGGTGACCCACCCGCGCGCGTCCTGCTCGCTCGGCGGCGGAGGCATGCGCTCGGGATCCCGGTCGACCAGATAGTGCTGGCCGCACGGGTCTTCCCACTTGTACGGATTCACGGCGACGTTGGGCGCGCCGGCCCCGTCCGGGGCACCGCCGCCCTGGCCCGCCCCGGCACCGCTGCTCCGGGAGGCGGAGGCGGGAGCGGTGGGCGTGCCGTCGCGTGAGGCGGACGGCGAGGCCGACTTCCTTTTCGCGTCGGGCGACTTGGAGGCGCTGGGGCTCGCTTCGACGGAACGGGCGGAGCCGACGGACCGGGACGCGGCCCCCACGGACTCCGTGCCGCCCCGGTCGTCATCCCCCTCGCCGGGTACGAGATGCACCGCGAGCGCGGCCGACACGAGGACGGCGGCCACGGCGGCCCCGGCGAGAACGGCGGTACGCCGCCGAGCCCAGGGAGCCTTCGAAATCGGCCGCCCACCCTCGGAACCGGCCTCGCCCGCGGCGCCTTCGTCCGCCGGTCCCTCGTCCGACGCCGTTTCGGCCCCGGCCTCGTCCGCCCGGGCCCCGGTCTCCGCCGCGGCGGCTCCGCCCGCCTTCTCCCCGCGCCGGGCATCCGCGAGCACCCACCGCCGGTGCAGTTCCACCAGTTCCTCGGGCGTCGCCCTGCACACCCGGGCGAACCGTTCCACGGGCGCGTAGTCCGTCGGTACGGCGTCCCCGTTGACGTACCGGTGAAGCGTGGACGTGCTCGTGTGCAGCCGCTTCCCGAGTACCCCGTAACTGAGCCCGGACCGCTCCTTCAACTGCCCCAGCAGGTCCGCGAACTCGTCCCCCGCCACCGTTCCTCCCTCTCCCCGCGTCCCGGACCCCCGTTCCAGGGGAACCTCATTCCCCCAGGTCAGAGCCAGTGTGAGCGTTCCAGCATCCCGGATGCCCCGGCAGTCGTGGCGGGCGGGACGGATCACCGCACAAGCTTGGGCCATCCAAGCACGCCGCTCCCGGCACGCCGCTTCCGGCACCCGGTCGTACGGCCCGTGCCCACACCCGTACCGCACAAGGGGGATCACATGTCCACTCGCACCCACCGCACCCGCCTGCTCGCCGCCGCCGCACTCACGGCCGTCACGCTGACGTTGACGGCGTGCAACAACGGAGAGGGCGTCAAGGACGAGGGGGCTCCGGCAGGTTCGGCGTCCACGGCCTCCACCTCGCCCTCGCCCAAGGCGAGCGGCGGTACCTCCACCGGGAAGGGCGCGACCGACGCGGGCGGCTCGACCGGCGGCGCGGCGGGGTCGAGCGGCACGAGCGGCTCTACGGGCGCGTCGGGTTCCACCGGATCGTCGGGTTCCACGGGTTCCACGGGTGGCGATGACTCGGGGCCCACCAGGACCGCTTGCTCCCCCGCCTCCACCAGGACGACGGCCACGGAGGTCTCGCGCCCCCTCAACCACCTTCTGCTCACCGTCACCAACACCGGCTCGAAGAACTGCAACCTCGTCGGCTATCCGGCGGTCCGGTTCGGCGAGGCCCAGTCCGTACCGCCGGCCTTCGAGGACTCCAAGCCGCAGGCGGTCGTCACGCTGGCCCCCGGCGAGTCGGGCTATGCGAGCGTCCTCCTCTCGGCCGCCGACGGCAGCGGCTCCAACGGCTACACGGCCAAGTCCCTGGAGGTCTACCTCGACCAGAGCGCGAGCGCCGCCGCCCGCCCGTCCCTCCCCGCGAAGGGCGTGCACGTCGACGACTCGATCCGGGTCTCGTACTGGCAGTCGACCATGGCCGACGCCCTGGCCTGGTGAGGCACCGGCGGCCTCACGGCGTGCGGGAGGGCCGGCCGGCGATCCAGTACGTGCGGGTGTTGGTGAACTCCCGGATGCCCGCACCGGCCAGTTCCCGTCCGTAGCCGCTGCGCTTCGTGCCGCCGAAGGGCAGGCGCGGGTCGGAGGCGACGACGGCGTTGACGAACACCGCACCGGTGGTGACGCGGCGAGCGAGCGCGACGCCCCGTGCGGTGTCGGCCGTCCATACGCTCAGGCCCAGCCCGAAGGACGTGGCGTCGGCCAGCCGGGCGGCGTCGTCGTCATCGCGCGCCACGGCGAGGGCGGCCAAGGGTCCGAAGGTCTCCTCGTCGAAGGCGGCCATTCCGGGAGCGGTGTCGGCCAGGACGGTGGGCGGGAAGAAGTAGCCGTCGCCGGGCAGCGGCTTCCCGCCGGTCAGCAGGCGGGCGCCGGCCGCCACCGATTCCTCCACCTGGCGGGCGATCACCGCTCTCAGGTCGTCCCGGGCGAGCGGGCCCACCTGAGTGGCCGCCTGCCGCGGGTCGCCGACCCGCAGTCGCTCGACGCCCCGGACGAACGCCTCGGTGAAGGGCCCGGCGACCGCCTCGCTCAGGATGAACCGCTTGGCGCACACACAGCTCTGCCCGGAGTTGGTGAAGCGCGCCCGCACCGCGGCCCGGGCGGCCGCTTCGATGTCGGCGTCGTCGAGGACCACGAAGGCGTCCGAACCGCCCAGTTCCAGCACGGACTTCTTGGCCGCTCGTCCGGCCGCGGCGCCGACCGCCGCCCCGGCCCGGTTGCTGCCGGTCAGGGTGACGGCGGCGACGCGGTCGTCCTCGATGAGACGTGCGGTGACGTCGGGGACGTCGGCGTCGGCGACGACCAGGGCGGTCACCAGGCGCTCGGGGAATCCCGCCGCCAGGAAGAGCGCCTCCAGCGCGAGGGCGCTGCCGGTGACGTTCGAGGCGTGCTTGAGCAGGACGCCGTTGCCCGCCACCAGGGACGGGACGGCGAAGCGCATGACCTGCCAGACGGGGAAGTTCCACGGCATCACGGCGAGGACCAGTCCGGCGGGCTCATGGGCGACCCAGGCCTCGGCCCCGTCGACGCGCACGTGCTCGTCGGCGAGGATGCCGGGCCCGCGTTGCGCGTAGTACTCGGCGGTCACGGCGGACTTCTCCACCTCGGCTTCGGCCTCCGCCACCGGCTTGCCCATCTCCGTCGCGGCCAGCTGCGCGAGCCGGGACTTGTGCTCGCGCAGGGTGCGGGCCAGGCGCAGGGCACGCTCGGCCCGTTCGGCGACCGGGACCGCGCCCCATGCGCGGGAGGCGGCGTGGGCGCGCTCGACAGCGGCCTCGATCCGTCCGGCGTCCCAGGCCGCGTAGGAGGCCAGCGCCTGGCCGGTCGAGGGGTCGACGGTCTGGACGGTGCCGCTCATGAGGTGGGTGCCCCTCCCTTGTCGTGCTCCGACAGGTGCGCGAAGGTCTCGCCGGTGGCGGTGATCGTGCGGGTGACGTCCCGGCCGCCGTAGACCCAGTAGATCCGCATGACGCCCTCGCCCCGGTTGAGGAACCGGTGCGGGACGCCGGCCGGTACCCAGGTGGCCTGGCCCGCCTCCAGGTCGAAGAACTCGCCGTCGATCTCGGCCGTCGCCTCGCCTTCGAGGATCAGGACCGACTCCTCGACGTTGTGGCTGTGCAGGGGCAGGCCGGTGCCGGGCTGGAACACGGTCTGACCCGTGGTGATGAGCGCCGTCTCGGAGTTCCACCTGCCGACGTAGGGGAGGGTGGCCACCCCGCCGCCGCGGTCGAAACGTTCGACCTCGTCGGGGCGGATGAGCAGGCTGGGTACGGCGGGACGGTCGGTGCACATGGCGAAGGCGCCCTTCAGGAGTGGTGGAACAGACGGCGGGAGAGGGTGTTCACCTGGCTGCCGGGTACGACGAACCTGGCCGCTGCCTCGCGCCAGACCCTGAAGTGGGGTGCGGCGCGGTGCGCTTCGACCGCGGCCTCGTCGTCGTAGACCTCGTGGAAGACGAAGTGGTGGTCGTCGGCCAGGTCGCAGACGACGTCGAAGTAGCGGCAGCCCGGCTCGTCGGTGAAGGACCGCTCGGCGTTCTCCCCGATGGCCGCGAGGAAGTCGTCCCGGCGGCCCGGTTCGACCTGGAGGGACACGGTCAGAGTGATCACGCGGACGGCTCCTGGGGGGAGGGGACGGGGGCGGGCAGCGCGGTGCCCGTGGTGCGGGCGATGCGGGTGAGGGAGGCCCAGGTGTCGTCGGCGAGCCCGATGCCTTCGGTGCGCAGGCGTTCGGCGGTGCGGGTCTCCGGCTCGCCGGGGACGAGGATCTCGCCGGTGCCCGGGGCGGGCGGCGTGGACTTCGTCTCCTCGATCAGCCTCTCCATCCGCCGGCCGAAGTCGGCGGGTTCGGCCATCGCCCCGATGTCGACGCAGATCAGCAGGTGCCCCACGCCGCTGCGGCCGGTGGCCCGGTAGGGGCCGACGACCTCCGACCCGAAGTGGCTGCCGGTGAGGACGCCCGCGAGGACGTCGAACATGAAGGAGATCGCGTAGCCCTTGTGGCCGGCCATGGGCAGGATGAGCCCCTCGACGGCCCGTCCCGGGTCGGTGGTCGGCGCTCCCTCGGCGTCGGCCGCCCAGCCTTCGGGGATCGGCTCGCCGCGCTCCTTGGCGTGGTAGATCTTCCCGCGCGCCACGGCCGTGTTGGCGATGTCCATGACGACCGTGCCGTGGCGCCCGCCGGGTGCGGCGATCGACCAGGGATTCGTCCCCACGCGCTTCTCCCGGCCGCCCCAGGGCGCCATCGCGGGACTGGCGTTGGTGGCCAGCAGCGCCACACAGCCCTGCTCGGCGGCTTTGCGGGTGAAGTAGGCGGCCGTGCCGAAGTGGCCGGAGTTGCGGACCGCGACCGCGCTGACTCCGTGCCGGCGGGCGCGCTCGACGCCCCAGCCCACGGCGCGGTCGGTGAGCACCTGGCCCAGCCCGTCATGGCCGTCCACGACGAGCACGGCCCCGTTGTCGCTCACGATCTCCGGGGCGGCCACGGCCGCGGTGGCCCCGCTCGCGATACGGCTGAGGTACCAGGGCAGGCGGAGCATCCCGTGCGAGGCGTGTCCCCACAGCTCCGCCGTCACCAAGGTGTCCGCGAGCAGACGGGCGTGAGCGGTCGGAACGCCGTGGGCCTCGGTGGCCGCGGCGGCGAACTCCAGCAGGTCGGCGGCGGCGACGGTATGCGGCATACGGCGGCCTCTCGACGGCAGGCGATGATGTATCCACTCCTGTATACAGCAATTCCCTGCCGGAAGACCAGACCCCGCGGTGCGGCGGGCGGGCGCCCGAGAGTGCGCGGGTCAGCCGGTGACGTCCAGCTGGACGCTCGCCCCGAGCGCGGGATCCTGGCTGGTCAGGCTGTCGATGAGGGCCTGAAGGGTCTGGGCGAGGTGATGACGGCAGGCCGCCTCCGCGGCCTGCGCGTCTGCCTGGGAGATCGCCTTGAGCATGGCGCGGTGCTCGTCGAGCGAGGTCAGCATGCGGCGCGGGCCGCTGTGCGACAGATGGCGCAGCCGGACCGTCTCGCTGCGCAGGTCGCGGATGGTGCGGGCGAGGTAGGGATTGCGGCAGGCCGCGATGACCGCCTGGTCGAAGCTCTCGCTGATGTCGTAGAACTCGGTGTACGAACGGGCCTGCCGGGCCGCGTCCAGCGCGCGGAACGACTCCTCGAAGTCCTCCAGCCGCTCCAGGAGTTCGTGGAACGGGGCCGCCACCCGCTCGTCCGTCGTACCCGCGACGGCGACCGAGGCGGCGGCCCGGGGCTCCAGCAGCATCCGGAAGTCGAACAGGGCGCGCACCCCGCCCAGGGAGATGGGGGCCACCCGCGCCACCTCCCCCGGCACGAAGTCGACCAGTCCCTCCCGGGCCAGCCGGCGAATGGCCTCCCGCACCGGCGTGCGCGAGGCCCCCATCTCCTCGCCCAGCTGCACCTCGCCGAGCCTGGCCCCCGGCCGCAGGGTCAGCGACTCGATGGCACCCTTGAGCTGCTCGTACACGGCTTGGCTCTTACCCGTGGCCCGGACCATCGTGCTCTGTGCCCCTCTCTCCGCACACCGTTCTGTATACAGAGTAGCCGGGGACCGGCGGACGCCCCTTCTCAGCGCAGCGCGCTCTTCTGCCGCCACTCGGCCCACGACAGGTTCCACGCGCCGAAGCCGTTCCCGGGCGCGACCACGCCCTTGGTGTCCTTGCCGGTGATCTCGAACGGGTCGCCCGGCCGCACCTGCCCGTAGAACCAGGCCGCGTTCGCGTCGCTCATCCCTATGCAGCCGGAGCTCTGGTTGGCGTTGCCGAAGTAGCGGGCGTTCCACGGGGCGGCGTGGGCGTACATGCCCGACCAGGTCAGCCGCATCGAGTAGTCGACCATCTTGTCGTAGGCGTCGCCCAGGCCCACGGTCTCGGAGTTCATGTTGATCGTGCCCTCCTTGGCCATCAGCACGGCGGTTCCGCGCCAGGAGCGCTTGTCACCGCCGGGCGTGCCGCCGGAGACCGGTATGCGCCGTACCGTCTCGCCGTCGCGGACGAGGGTGAGCCGGTGGCTGTCGAGGTCGACCTTGACGATCTGCCGGGCACCGATGGTGAAGGTGGTCCTGTAGTCGCGTACGAACCAGCCGCCTCCCCCGCCCGAGTCGGTGCCGTTCAGCTCGGCGTTCAGCGTGACCTTGGTTCCGGGCTTCCAGTACGCCTTGGGCCGCCAGTCGACCCGGTCCCGACCCGTGTAGTCGCGGATCCAGCCCCAGGAGCCCTCGGTGCCGTTCGAGGTGGTGATCCTGAGCTGCTTCTCGACCTCGGCCCGGTTCTTCACCGGACGGTCGAAGACCAGGGAGACCGGCTGGGCGACGCCGACGGTGGAGCCGGTGCCCGGTCGCCAGTCGACCTTGTTGACCTGGTCCGCCTCGGCCGTGGTGAAGGCGGCCTCGGTGCTCTTGGCGGTTCCGCCCCGCGTCCGGGTCGCCGCCGTCACCGCGTACGACGCGCCGGGTACGGCCTTGCGGTCGGAGACCCACGACCGGCCGTCGGCGGCGACCTCGCCGGCGAGCCGGTGGCCCTCGCCGTCGGTGACGGTCACCGAGGTGAGTCTGCCGCCGGAGGCCGTGACCTTCACGGGCTCGCCCGCCGGGACCCGTTCTCCCGCGGGTGTGACGGTGACCGTGACAGGGCGGTCCTCGGCGCTCGGCTTCCCGTCGGTGTCCGGGGTGGTGGGGGAGCCGCTCGACGAGCAGGCGGCGAGCGGCGTCAGCAGGGCGGCCAGGGCGGCGGCCACGACGGCGGCCCGGACGCGGGCATGGGCGAGTACACGGGTGCGCGACAACGGGACCTCCGGGAAGGACGGAAAGGGTGGGTGAGTCGGCGATGTCGTGACTGTAGAGCCGGAAAACCCGAGGTCAGCCGCTATGGGGCAAGGTGACGGCGTCTGGTGCGGAATAGTCATGGTCCGGTCACATTCGCCGGACGGAGCCGTCATGGGCCGCTGTGAGCCTCCTTTGTGTCCCCGCGACAGGGCCGGGGAGAAGGAGAGGCTCAGACTGTGTCAGCGCTGCTCGTGCCGCCCAGCCGCGTGCCCCAGGCACGGAACCGGGACGTGGTCCTGCGAACCATCCCCGCGGAGACCTACCGCGCCTTCCTCGCGTCCCCCGCCGGCGCCGTACTCGGCGCCGGATTCCTCCAACTCCCCTCCTGGGCCGAGGTCAAGGAGGGCTGGCGCGCCCAACTGCTCGGCTGGGGAGCGGATCCGCAGGCGGGCGAACTGACGGGCGTGGCCCTGGTGCTGCTACCGGGATTCATTCGTAGTGCATCGGCCTTCAGGCCGGTGGCAAAGCGAATCCGGACCTGGCGACCCGGAGCGTCGCCGAATCGTTCCAGCGGAGCTGGATTCGGCTGATCCGTCCCGGACTGTCAGTGGCCGGTGTTAGCGTCCGGATCATGCAGCTTCGGTATGCCTTCCGTCTCGACCCGACGCCGGGCCAGCGCATCGCGCTGGCCCGGGCGTTCGGGTGCGCGCGGGTGGTGTACAACGACGCGATCACTGCGCGGGAGCGGGCGCGGGCGGCGGGGGAAGCGTTTCCCGCCGCGGCAGCGCTGTCGAAGACGCTGGTCACCGAGGCGAAGAAGACCCCTGAGCGGCACTGGCTGGGTGAGGTGTCCGCGGTGGTGTTGCAGCAGTCCCTGCGGGATGCCGAGATGGCCTATCGCAACTTCTTCGCCTCCCTGAAGGGGCAGCGCAAGGGCCCGAGGCTGGGCGCGCCGCGTCTGAAGTCCCGCAAGGATTCGAGGCAGTCGGTCCGGTTCACCGCGAACGCCCGCTGGTCCATCACCGCCTCGGGGCGGCTGAACCTGCCGAAGATCGGCGAGGTGCGGGTGAAGTGGTCCCGCACCCTGCCCGCGGTGCCGTCCAGTGTCACCGTGGTCAAGGACGCGGCCGGGCGGTACTTCGCGTCCTTCGCCGTCGACACCGACCCGGCCGCCGACGCCGCCCGAATGCCCGACAGTGACCAGAGCGTGGGCATCGACCTGGGATTGGCCCACTTCGCGGTCCTGTCCGACGGCACGAAGATCGACTCCCCGCGGTTCCTGCGCCGCGCGGAGAAGAAACTCAAGAGGGCCCAGCGGGAGCTGTCCCGCAAGCAGAAGGGATCGAAGAACCGCGAGAAGGCCCGCCTGAAGGTGGCCCGCGCGCATGCCCAGGTCGCCGACGCGCGCCGCGAGTTCCACCACCAGCTTTCCGCACAGCTGATCCGCGAGAACCAAGCGGTCGCCGTGGAGGATCTGGCAGTCAATGGACTCGCGCGCACCCGGCTGGCCAAGAGTGTGCACGATGCGGGCTGGGCGCAGTTCGTGGGCATGCTGGAATACAAGGCGCAGCGGTATGGGCGTACCTTCCTGAAGGTCGGCCGGTTCGAGCCCACCAGCCAGGTGTGCTCCACATGCGGCCACCCAGACGGGCCCAAACCCCTCCATGTGCGGGAGTGGACCTGCGCGGCCTGCGGCACCGTCCACGACCGGGACCACAACGCCGCACTCAACGTCAAACAGGCCGCCGGACTGGCGGTTACAGCCTGTGGAGCGCAGGTAAGACCAGAACCCGTTCTGGCACAGCGCACAGAAGCAGGAAGCCACGGAAGCCCGCCCGATGCCCGCGCCGCGTAGCGGCACAGCAAGGAGCGGGCAGGCCAGAATCTCCCGACTTCAGGAGGGAGAGCGAGTCAATGCCTGCCCCAGTCTTCTCAACGCACGGGGCAGGTTCGGCGCGATGATGTGGGCGCCGGTCCTCAACAACGTCGTCATGACCGTCTTCGGCTGCACCTGGCCCTCGCCTTGGGCGGCGGGGACACACCCACTGCGGGGAACACGCTCACCCCGACCGAGACCGCCGTGCTCGGCTGGGGCACGACCGCCGGAATCGCCGCCCAGGCCCTCGCCCTCGTCCCCGCGCTGCGCGCGGACCGCTTCCGCTGGCGGCCCCGCTTCGACTGGCGCGGCAGCGGACTGACCCGCCCCCTGCGCGCGGCCGGCTGGCTGGTGCTGCTGGTCCTGGCCAACCAGGCCGCCTACTGGGTCACCACCCGGCTGGCCACCACCGCGGGCCTCGACGGCGGCCCCGGCTACGGCGCGTACAACAACGCCTATGCCCTGTGGGTCGTACCGCACGGCATCGTCACGGTCTCCGTGGTGACCGCGCTGCTGCCCCGGATGAGCGCGGCCGCCGCCGACGGGGACACCGCCGCCCTGCGGCGCGACGTCTCGCACGCCCTGCCTTCGACCGCGACCACGAGATGCTGCTCTTCTTCCGTTCGCCCGACGGAGGGCTGACCCCAGTGATCCGCACGACCCGGCCCGAGGGCGGGTTCGGTGAGGGATCCGGCGTGTCGGGTTCCGGGGAGCGGAACTCCGGTGAGACGGACGGTCCGGTGCCGACGGAGAAGGTCGTCATGGCGTTGCTCGACGGCCCGGGGGAGGCAGACCGTGCCGCCGGTCTGGGCACCGCCCTGCCCACTGCCCGCGCCGGCCGGACCGCCGAGGTCGAGCGCGCCGCGGGCGGCGCGGTGACGGTCCGGCTGCCGCTGGCCCTCAAGGGCCTGGACAGCACCGCACTGCGCCAGCTGACCTGCACGATCGCCTACAGCCAGGACGCCGACGGCCAGGTCGCCGTGGAACTGACGGGGCAGGACGGCACGTCGAGGTCCGGCACCTGCGGACTCGCCCTCGGCGACGCCGGGAACACACCCGCCCCGACCGAGCCCTCCGCACAGCCCGCGCCGTCCGGCACGAGCGGCTGAGAACAGGTCGCCGATCACGGGCCATTCGAGTGGCAGGGGCCACTCGTGGTGCGGCACGGCGATGAGTTTCGCGGGCGGGCCGGGTCCATGGATGCGACGGTCGCCGAAGCCCGTCCGGCACGGACCACCGGTCCGTACCGGCACCGATCGCCCGCACCCGAGGGAGAACGCCATGACCGCCACCTACACCTTCGACGTGTTTTCCAGCCTCGACGGCTACGGCGCCGCCGGTGGCGACTGGACCGGCTACTGGGGCAAGCAGGGCCCCGAACTGCTCGACCGCCGCCTCGCCCTGTACGACACGGAGCAGCGGATGGTCTTCGGGGCCAACACCTTTCGGGCGTTCACGCGGATGCTGGCGTCGAGCACCGAGGACTCCGACGTACGCGACCCCTGGGTCACCCGGATGAGGAACCTGCCGACGACGGTGGTGTCGACGACCCTGGAAGGCCCCCTCGACTGGCCGAACGCGACCGTCGTCAGCGGTGACGCCGTCGACGTCGTCGCCCGGCTCAAGGAGGAGTCCGAGGTGCCGTTGCGCTCGCACGGCAGCCTGTCGATGAACCGGTCGCTGATGGCCGCCGGCCTGGTCGACCGTCTGCAGGTGACGCTCTTCCCCGTCATCACCGGACAGACCGGAGTGGACCCGGTCTTCCACGGCGCGGCCGACTTCGACCTGGAACTGGTGGAGAACCGGACGCTCGACGGCCGCGTCCAGGAGCTCGTCTACCGCCCCGTCCTCCACTGAGGGAGTCCAGCCGTGGACCTTCAGGAAGGTCAGGGGTGGCGTGGAAGACCGCCGCCGAATCGTCGGCCGGGGCTCAGTGAACCGGGAAGCCGAAGGAGCGGCCCTGCTCCTTGAGCCGGGGGAGGAGCCGGCGCAGGGCCTCCACGGTCTGGGAGCGGTCGCCTCCCGCGTCGTGGAAGAGGAGCGTCGGCCCGTTCGGCAGCTCCTGCTCGACGGTCGCGACGATGGCGTCCGTGCCCGGCAGCTCGAAGTCCTTGGTGTCCACGTTCCAGCCCAGCGGGCGCATGCCCCGGGAGGCCGCGAGCGTGCGGCTGTAGGGGGTGAAGGCCCCGCCGGGCGCCCGGTAGTACATCGGCCGTACGCCCCCGGACGCCTCGGTGATCATGCGCTCGGCGTCGAGGATCTGCTGCGACTGGTACGCCTGGGACTGCTTGTCCATGGTGGTGTCGTGCGACACCGAGTGGTCGCACAGCCGGTGCCCGGCCGCGACCACCTTCTTCACGAGGTCCGGGTGGGCCTGGGCCTGCGTCCCCACCATGCAGAACGTGGCCTTCACCCCGTACTCCCGCAGCACGTCGAGCACTTGCGGGGTCCACACCGGGTCGGGTCCGTCGTCGATGGTGATGTTGACGCCGCGCGCCCCCGCGTCCGAAGCGTGCACGATGCTCACGTCGACCGGCTTGACGGCACCGCCGGGCGTGGCCGACGCGGTCGCCTTCGGCGACGGGCCGACCACGGCACCGGCCTGCGCGGTCCACACCGCGGCGCCGGCAGCGAGCACCGTCACCCCGAGCGCCGCCCCGACCACCTTGCCGTACCAGCCACGCCCGCCACCGTGCCGTGCCATGTCCGCCCCGCCTTCGCGCAGTTCCGCACCGATCCCCGGCCGCCGTGCGACCAACTGGCAGGACGAGGAACGGCGGTCACCGGATGCGCCCGTTACCGATCACGGACAATCCCGGGGGAGTTCGCGGACAACTCGGCGTGCGGCCGCCGGAAGCAGGCCGGTCAGGTGGGCCCGTCCGGGCTCCGGGAGAAGGCCGTGTCGCCGGCCGTCGCCACGATCGCGTCCCTGACCAGCAGGACGCGTGGCGGGGTGCCCTCCGCCTTGTCTCCGGGGTCGTCCAGGGCGGCGGTGCGCCATTCCTCCGCTCCGGTGCGGCTGTCGAGTGCCAGCAGGCGGCCGAAGCGGTTGGAGAAGTAGACCCGCTTGTACGTCGCCGACACCGCGGGCGCGGACAGGTTCTCCATGTCCGTCATCCTCTGCCAGAGTTCCTTGCCGCTGTCCGCCGACACCGCGGTGACCGACCCGTTGGACCGGACGAAGTAGACGACGCCGTCCACGAGGGTGGCCGCGCCGGTCAGCGGACGTGCCAGCGGTATCCGTCTGACCTGCCCGGTCTCCGGGACCACACGCAGCAGCGCGTTGTACGGCCGCTCGTACCCGGCTTCGTACACGTCCTTCGCCGTCTGCGGGGCGAGGAACAGGGGTTGCCCGTCCACGGCGCCGAGAGCTTGCGCCTTCCGGGGCAGGGTGGCGGTCTCGGTCGTGCTGCCGGGTTTGAGCCTCATCAGGGCGATCGGAGCCTGGCCGAGCTCGATGCCGGCCGAGCACTGGGCGTACGGGACGCCTCCCAGCTCCGACGGGACGCAGATCTCGTCCAGGGAGGGCGCCCGCCACAGTTCCCTGCCGGTGGGGCCGTAGGCGACGAACGACGAGGACTCGGGAGCCAGGGTGAGCAGTCCGCCGTCGAACAGGACCGGGTTCGCGGCCTTGTCGATGTCGCGCTGCCACCGCCGCTGTCCGGTACCGGCGTCGAGGGCCACCACACGCCTGACCGTGTCGTCCGGATCCTCGAACACGTAGACCAGTCCGTCGCGGACGCCGATCGGCCGCACCCCCTGCGGACGGGTGCCGGCCCGCCACAGGACGCGGCCGGAGGCCGGGTCGACCCTGGCGACCGTGAAGCCCGTACCGCCGCAGAACAGGGCGCCTTTGTCCGTCACGCATCCGAGGTTCCCGTAGTCGAGCGGGACACCCTTCACGTCGTGCCGCAGGGCCGTGCGCCACGGCCGCCAGCCGTCGGGCAGGGACGCGGTGCGGGCGGTGGTCGTGGCGGTGGCGTTGGCGGTGGTGGTGGTCGTGTCCGGGCCGGACACGAAGACGCCCAGCCCGACGCTCAGCCCCACGACGGCCAGCGCCGCGCCGAGGCCGGTGAGCGACATCCGGGCACGGCGTCCCTTGCCGGCGCTGGTGCCGGTCGTGCCGCCCGCCGGGGTGGTGACCGCGTCCAGGGGAGCGGGGCGGGGCCGGGGTCTCGCGGGCCCCGCGGCCTTCGGGGGCGCGGCGGTGTCGGAGTCCGGCAGCGCCTGGAACATGCGATGCAGATCCGCGAGTTCCGGCCGCGCCGCCGGGTCCTTGTCGAGGCAGCGCTCGACCATGCGCAGGAGCCCTTCGGGCACCCCGGCGAGGTCCGGGGACTCGTACATCACCTGGTAGCCGGTCAGGTACGGGCTGTCGGCGTCGAACGGTCCGGTGCCGACGGCCGCGAACACCATCAGCGAGCCGAGCGAGAACACGTCCGAGGCCGGGGTGACGTCCCGGGGAGAGGCGAGCTGTTCCGGCGACATGAAGGGCGGAGTGCCGATCACCCGCCCGGTCATGGTGAGGCTCTGGTTGTCGGCGGCGCGCGATATGCCGAAGTCGATGACGCGCGGCCCGTCCTCGGTCATCAGGACGTTGGCCGGCTTGAGGTCCCGGTGCACCAGGCCCGCCCGGTGGATGTCGCGCAGCGCCTCGGTGAGGCCCAGGCCCAGCGCGCGCAGCTGCCGCCCGCTCAGCGGGCCGTCCTTCTTCACGACTTCGGCGAGGCTGAGCCCCGGCACGTAGAGCGTCGCCATCCACGGCCGTTCGGCGTCCGGGTCGGCGTCCACGACAGGCGCGGTGAAGGCGCCGCTCACCCTGCGCGCTGCCGCGATCTCCTGCCGGAAGCGCGTTCGGAACTCCTCCTCCTGCGCGTACGACCCGTGCACGAGCTTGACCGCGACCCGCCGCCCCGAGGCGGAGACTCCCAGATAGACGACCCCCATGCCGCCCGCCCCGAGCCGACCGAGCAGGGTGTACCCGCCTATGGACTCCGGGTCCCCGGTGCTCAGGGACGTCATCACCGATCATCCTTCCCAGCGCCTGCCTGCCTCACGGGGATCAGCGTAGGGCCTGCCGTCCCGGAAACGGAGCCGCTCCTACCCCGAATCGGCGTCCTCCGGGGACGGTCGTGCCGGGCGAACCGGGCGGCTGCCGTCTCGGCCCGGCAGGGCTGCCGGGCCGACGGGTGTGGCGTATGTGACTGGATGCCAGTTTTCGGTCCAGAGTTAACGTTTTCTGGACGGAATTACCTGCCACTCTTTACAGATGTAGTCGACACTGATCGAAAATGATCGGAAGGGTGAGGTCCGTTTCATTGCTCGGTGCGGCTGAGCACACCGCTCACGTTGAGAACCTCGTGACATCCCTGCGCCCTGCGGCCGGTGGCCGGAGTGCCCGGCTTGGCACAGGTCACCTCGATGGTCACGGTGTCGTTCGCGGGGATCTTGATGGGGGTGACCCAGTGGTAGTCCTGGTTGCGGAACGTCTCCAGGGCGATCGTGGTGATCTTGCGGTCGCCGAAGCTGATCGTCATCACCCCTTCGTCACCCTGGAAGTTGGCGACGACGATGTCCGTCACACCGAAGACGCTCTTGTCGGGCACCTTGTAGGTACCGGGCTTGGTCTCCCCGGCGGCGGTCTTCAGGTCGATGGTCGCCGAGCTCTGCTGACCGCCCCCGGCCGAGGTGCCGTCACCGCCCCCTCCGGGACCCTGGCCCTGCCCCTCGCCCGAGCCCTGGCCGTCGGGCGAGGCACTCGCGCCGCCGGAACCGTTGCCGGGTGTCTTCCCCTCGCCGCCCTGCTCTCCGGCGGGCGTGGGACGCGGCTGGACCGCCTCGTTGGCCGCCTCCTTCGCGGCGCTGCGCACCGCCGGGCGGACCAGCGCGAACCAGGCGAGCAGCAGCGCGAGCAGCACCGCGAGCACGGCGAGCAGCCACTTCGGGAAGATGGGGATCTGGACGAACTCCGCGTCCAGCGGCGGCCGGCCGGCGCTCTCGTCCGCGCGGGCCTCGTCCTGGTCACCGGTCTCGGTGGTGGCCAGCGTGAACGGCCACACCACCGGGGAGCCGAACCACACGGGCTTGCCCGTACGGACCCGCAGCCCGACCTCGACCGACTCGCCGGGCTCCAGCTTCGGCTCGGCCGGGTTGAAGGCGAACGCCAGCTCTTCGCCCGCCTGACCGGGGGAGAAGCCCACCTGCACCGGGGTGTTGCCCTCGTTGCGCACCGCCAGCCGATACCGGCCCCGCAGCCAGCCGCGCCGACGGCGCGGCTGCAGCTCGGTGCGCAGCTCGTGGAACTCCTCCACGTGCACGGTGGTCTCGGGAACCCGTACCGCGTCGGGATGCTCGGTCGGCAGGACCCGTACCGCGAGGGGCAGCTCGCCGGCCCGGATCTCCGGGGAGCGCGGCGGCTCCAGACGGATCGTCACCGTCTCGGAGGTGCCGGGGTAGAGGGAGACCCGCGCGGGTTCCACGGTGGTCCAGGAAGCACAGTCCCCGACGACCTCAAGGCTGTAGGCCTCGACGATGTCGCTGTCGTTGCGGACGGTCAGACTGGTCGTGGCGGTGCCGCCCGGGGCCACTGTCACGACCGGGATGTCGAGTCCGGGCGCACCGGGACCGGAAGAGGCTGGAGAAGGCGTCACACCACCACGGTAGAAACGCCCGCAGGGGTGCGCAGAGAGGTGCGAGGGCAACACCCGGGCAGTCGTGGTGCCCGCGCGGCCACCGCCAACCCGCCCGTGCAAGTGGGTGGTTGATGTCACCCGACGGCCCCCGCGCGCCGCCTTCCGGTGTTCGTCCCGCCCCAGCGATCCTCCCCCACGAACTCATGAACAGGTAGCCCCCATGTCCTGCGCAGAGGAGAACACCCCGGCCATGTCTGCCTCCACGTCTCACGTGCCCGCCGCCGTCGGTTCCGGGCACCGGGTCTCGCCCACCGGATGGCCGGAGCGGGTGACCGTGGCCGTCTACGCCGCCGATCCGATCCTGCGCGTCGGCGTCGTCCAGCAGTTACGCCAGCGTCCCGAGGTCGACCTGCTCGCCGAGGCCGACGCGGAGGGCGCCCAGGTGTCGCTGGTCGTCGTGGACCACGTCGAGGACGACGTGACCGCCCTGCTGCACCGGCTGCGGCTCAACTCCGCCACCCGCGTCGGCCTCGTGGTCGGCACCCTCGGCTCCGGCGCGCTGCAACGCGTCATCGAGTGCGGCGTCCCGGCGGTGCTGCGGCGCGCCGACGCCGACCAGGACCGGCTCGTCCACCTGGTCCTCGCGACGGCCAACGGCGAGGGGGTGCTCCCCGGCGACCTGCTCGGCAAACTGCTCTCCCACGTCGGCAGCCTCCAGCGCTCGGCGCTGGATCCACAGGGCCTGTCCCTGTCCACGCTGACCACCCGGGAGGCGGACATGCTGCGGCTGGTGTCGGAGGGCCTGGACACCGCGGAGATAGCCCGCAAGACCGCGTACTCCGAACGGACCGTGAAGAACGTCCTGCACGAGATCATCAACCGCCTCCAACTGCGCAACCGGGCCCATGCGGTGGGCTACGCGCTGCGGAACGGGCTCATCTGAACGACGGTCGGGTACGCCGGTGCTGCCCGAAAGCACACCGCACGCTTCCCCCGGGTACGGCCCCGCCGCCCTGCCGCGTCGTGCGCGGTCGTCGCAGGGTGGCAGGGGCACATCCACGTGCCGCACCAGACCGCGAGGGGGACCTCCATGGGAACCGCTGGCCGAGGCGGGCGGTACCGCCCCGGGAGACTCGGCATGTCGTTGCTGCTGCTGATCCCGCTGCTCGGGGTGACGGCGGCCTCCGGGCAGAGCGGCGCCGAGTCCGCGCCGCGGGCCGCGGCCGTGGGCAGCACGGACACCCGGATCGCCTACGCCGGCACCCGGCACCGCAGTCTCGGCAAGGTGGCCACCACGACCTCCAGCACCCCGCTGTTCGGCGAGGGCCCGGCCCACCAGGACGTCCAGCCGTCCGCTCTCGGCGACCAGATGGTCTTCGCGAGCCTGCGCGACGAGGCGACCGAGCAGATCTACCTCCGGTCCGCCGACGGTTCCGTACGGCGTCTGACCAGCGGCATGGACGCCGCCCACCCCAGGCTGACCCCGGACGGTGCCTCCGTGGTGTTCGACGCGGCCGAGTCCGGCCCGGGCAGCGCCGCGCAACGCGACCTGTGGCTGGTGCGCACCGACGGCACCGGCCTGACCCGGCTCACCGACACCCCCGCGAACGAGGAGGGCCCGACCGTCTCGCCCGACGGGCAGCGGCTGGCGTACGCGAGCGACAGCGATGCGGCGGCCGGGGAGCAGATCTACGTACGGCCCCTGAACGGCGGCACCGCCACCCGCGTCACCTCCCCCGCGAACGGAACGGCCGGCGAACCGGTGTGGAACCCGGTGAACGACGACGAGAACCGGGACTGGATCGCGTACACCGCCACGACCACCGTCGACGGGCAGAGCACGCCCCGGCTGCGGGTGGCGAACGCGAACGGCACCGGTGACGAGCCGCTGCTCGGGGGCGACCGGGCACAGTGGCGTGCCCACGGGGCAGCGTGGCTGCCCGACGGGGACCAGGTGCTGTTCCTGAGCCCCGAGATCACGTGTGAGTGCGAGGGCGACTGGGACCATGTGTTCAAGGCGACCGCCCACGACGCCGACCAGGTCCCCCCGCTCGTGCTGAACGAGGACCGCGAGGTCACCTCGGTCACCTGGTCCGGTTCGCTCGACGGCGGCGGCGCGGTGGTCGAGCGCACCTCGGCGCCGGCCCCGGACAAGGAGCACTCCGGCGCGCACGTGGTGACGCTCCAGGACGTCCGGGCGGACGGGTCCGACCCCCGCGATCTGGGGCTGCCGATCCTCAACGAGGATCCGCAGGCCGACACCAACACCGATCCCGCCAAGGACCCGCTGTTCCGGCCCGCGGCCGAGTACGACCCGTGGACCGAGCGGCAGAAATACACGCCCGACGGCCGCCGGATCGTGCTGACCCGCTTCGAGGACGGCTCCCAGGGCCGGATCGAGCGGATCTGGATCGCGGACGCCGACGGAACGAACGCCCGGCCCATGCCGCTCGCGGGACGCGGCGCGACGGACTGGGACACCGACCCGACGTTCTCCCCGGACGGCAAGTACCTCGCCTTCACCCGGACTTCGCCGGGCGGCGTCGGCGGGCCCAGCCGCATCCTCGTCGCGGACGCGGCCACCGGCGCGATCACCGGGCGGATCACCCCGCCGGCCGGGCAGCAGACGGGCGGCGACGCCCAGCCCACCTGGTCCTCCGACGGCACCACCCTCGCGTTCACCCGCAACACGGTGATCGACGGCAACGGCGGCAACAAGCACATCTGGACCGTGCCCGTCGACCGCCTGGACCAGCAGCGCGACCTGAGCGCCACGAACTGCCCCGGCGCCTGCGAGGTCATCGACGACAGCCCGGCGTTCTCGCCGGACGGCACCACCATCGCCTTCAACCGCAAGAGCGGCGGCGGCCAGGTGGACCAGGGCGGCGGCATCCTGCTCACCTCCCTCACGGGCGACGACTGCCGGGTGCTGACGCCCGCCACCGTCCTCGACCTGCCCGGGGCCTGCGGCCGGCAGCTGCCGGACCCCTCGGCCACCGGCCCGTTCCAGCCGCGTGACGCCGCCTGGACGGCCGACGGCGAGAGCCTGGTGATCAGCTCGCGGGCCGAGGCGGCGGTCAACAGCCCGGAGAAGCTGGGCGTGCTGGACGTCGACTCCGGCGACCTCACCCCGCTCACCGGCTCGCTGCCGGGCCGGCAGAAGGAGCCCAGCGTCCAGCAGTCCGTGAACCTCGCGGTCGACGCGCCCGGCACCACCCCCGAGGTCACGGTCGGCGAGTCCACCACCGTCCGGGTCGGCCTGGTGAACAACGGCCCCGCAGCCTCCCCGGGCACCACCCTGACCATCGCCCCGCCGGCCGGCGCGCAGGTCACCGAGGTGACCCACCCCGGCGGCACCTGCGACGCGGCCACCCTCCAGTGCGACGTCGGCGTGGTGCGGCCCGGCAGCACCGTCACGGTGAACGTCACCCTCACCGGCCTCACCGCCGGTGACCAGCCCGTCGACTGGTCGGTCACCGGCACGGTCATCGATCCGGAGCCCAGCGACAACGCCGGCCGGACCGTGGTCCCGGTGCGCGAGGCGACACCGCCGCCGACCCCGAACCCGCCGACCCCGACCCCGACGCCCACCGTGCCCGCCGAGCCGCCCGCGCCCGACGCCGGACCCGGCGTGCAGGTCACCGCCCAGCCCAACCCGGGCTACGTCGGCGGACGCGTCGTGGTCACCTACACCGTCCGCAACGGCCGCAACGCACTCGCGACCGGGCTGCGGCTGCGCATCGGCCTGCCCCAGGGCATCCCGAACAACGGGCGGCCGCAGGGCTGCGACAGCTCCTGGGTGTGCGCGCTGCCGGACCTGAAGCCGCGCGCGAGCACCGTCGTGCGGGTCGTCCTCAGCCCGGACAAGGCGCTGACCGGCCGAGTCACGGGTGAGCTCACCACGACCGGCACCGACGCCGACAAGGGCGACAACACCGCACGGCAGCGGCTGCGCATCCTCCAGCCGCGCATCGTCGCGGTGCCGGACATCGGCAAGCCCGGCTTCGTCACCTCCGTGCGCGGCAAGGACTTCCCGCCGGGAGTGCCGGTGCGGTTCACCTGGAAGCCGGGGATCACCGCGGCGGCGGCGCCGACCGTTCCGCTGCCGGACGGCACCTTCATCGGCCAGCTGCTCATCCTCGCCAAGGACCAGACCGGGCCGCGCGTCATCACCGCCAAGGGCCGCGGGTTCTCGCCGGTGACGACCGACTTCCTGGTGGTCAGCGGCACCTTCCAGCCGCCCGACGAGGTGACCCGCCGGTGATCCACGAAGTCGACGAGGGCCTGCGCCGGCTGCTCGGCGAGTCCGGCCTGGAGGCGTCGGGCGTCGAGGTGGCCTTCGACGCCCCCACCCGGGACTGGGCGGCGCGCCGCAGCGCCCCCACCGTCTGCGTCTTCCTCTACGACATCCGGGAGGACGCCACCCGGCGCGGCAGCGGCGCCGGGGAGGTCTACGACGCCGACGGGCATCTGGTGGCGCGGCGCACCCCGCCGCGCTGGTTCGAGCTGACGTACCTGGTCACGGCGTGGGCGAGCCGCCCGCAGGACGAACACCGGCTGCTCGCGCAGGTGCTGGCGACCCTGATCAGCGCCGACACCCTGCCCGCCCGGCTGCTCACCGGCACGCTCGCCGACCTCGGACTGACGGTGGGACTGGACGCCGGCGGAGTCGGACTCGACGCTCCGGCCGCCGCCGACGTGTGGTCGGCGCTCGGCGGCGAGCTGAAGGCGTCCCTCCAGGTCCGGGCGCGGGCGCCGCTCGCCGGTGTGACCACCGAGACCGCGCCGCCGGTCACCGAGGGCCTCGTCGTACGCTCCGCCACCCGGAGCGAGGGCGGAGAGACGACACCGGGCCGCCGCCTGCGCTACACGGAGGCCACCGACCCGGGCCCGGACGGCGGCTTCGCGGGCCCGCGCGAACGGGGCCCCGCCCCCGCCCGTCGCCGTCGCAGGGGAGACCGCCAGCCGTGACGCACACCGTCGAACCCGACACGACATCCCAGGACGTCGGCGCTCCGGCCGAGGTCCGGCCCGACGCGGAACCCGTCCTCGCCGACGTGGAACACCTCTGGGCCCGGCTCCAGTTGGTCGAGGACCGGGTGCGGCACGCCGTCGCCGTGCGGCGCGCCGCCGACCCCGACCCCGACGACCCGTACCGCGGCCAGTACCTCACCCCCGACGCGGTCGCCCGCATCCTGGACGAGCCGGGCGGACTGGGCGTGCCCGCCCACGAGCCGTGGCAGCCGGCGGCCGGTTCCGTGCTCGACGGACTCGCCCGGCGGTTCGGCCTCTCCCCGCTGGACCTGGACCTGCTCCTGGTCGCGCTGGCACCGGACCTCGACGCACGGTTCGAGCGGCTCTACGGCTTCCTCAACGACGACCTGACCCGCCGCCGGCCCACGGTCGGGCTCGCCCTGGAGCTGTGCGGGCTGCCCGGGGCGGCGTCCGCCCGGTTCCGGATCGCTCCCGGCGCGCCGCTGGTCGCGGGCGGCCTGGTGGAGGTCACCGAACCCGAACGGCCGCCGCTGTCACGGGTGTTGGCGGTGCCGGACCGGGTCACCGGTCACCTGCTGGGCAGCGCCCGCCCCGACGCCCGGCTCGCCGGAGTGCTCGGTGCCGTCCGCGAGGACCCGACCGCCGAGGAGGCGGACGTCCGGCGGACGGCGGCCGCGGCCGGCACCGGCGTCGGCCTCGTCCATCTGCGCACCCGGGGCGGCGACGCGGCGGGGCTGGCCACCGCGGCCCTGCACGCGGCCGGGCTGCGCCCGCTCGTCCTGGACGCGGCGGCGCTCGCCCGGCGCGCGGGCGACATACCGGAACTCGCCCGGGTCGCCGCCCTCGAAGCCCGCCTCACCGGCGCCGGAGTCGTCCTCGGCCCTCTGGAGGCGCTCCCCGGCGAACCCGCCGAACGCGCCCGCACGCTCGGGGCGTTGTGCGCGGCGCTGCGGGGCATCGCCCTGATCACGCACGGCACGGTCGGCTGGGCCCCGGAGTGGGCGGCCGACACGCCCGTCGCCCTGACCGTCGCGGCGCCGTCGCCCGAGCGGCAGGCCGCGCGCTGGCGGCACGCCCTCGAACGGGCCGCCGCCGACAACCGCGACGACGGCCTCGCGATCGGCGAGGTCGAGGCGCTCGCCGAGGCGGTCGCCGCGCATCGCCTGGACTCCGGGCAGGTGCGCCGCGCAGCCGACGTGGCGGTGCGCACGGCCGCCCTCGCGGGCCGTCCGGTCGGCCCCGACGACCTGCGCACCGCCGTACGGGCCCAGAACGGCGCGGGGCTCGACCGGCTAGCCCGCCGGGTGGAGCCGGGCGTCGGCTGGGACGACCTGGTGCTGCCGCCGGCCACGCACCGGCGGCTGCGCGAACTGGCGCTGCGGGCCCGCCATCGCGAGCAGGTGCTCGGGCAGTGGGGGATGCGGCCCGGCGGCGGCCGGGGGCGCGGTGTGATCGCGCTGTTCGCCGGCGAGTCGGGCACCGGCAAGACCATGTCCGCCGAGGTCGTCGCCGCCGACCTGGGCATGGACCTGTATGTCGTGGATCTGTCCACAGTTGTGGACAAGTACATCGGGGAGACCGAGAAGAACCTGGAGCGGATCTTCACCGAGGCCTCCGCGGTCAACGCGGTACTGCTCTTCGACGAGGCCGACGCGATCTTCGGCAAGCGCTCGGCGGTGAAGGACGCGCACGACCGGCACGCCAACATCGAGTCGGCGTATCTGCTCCAGCGCATGGAGTCGTTCGACGGGATCGCGGTCCTGACCACCAACCTGCGGGCCAACCTCGACGAGGCGTTCACCCGACGGCTCGACGTGGTCGCCGACTTCCCGGTGCCCGACTCCGGCCAGCGCCTCGCCCTGTGGGAGCGCTGCCTGGGCGGCCGGCTGCCCCGCGCCGACGACCTGGACCTCGCCTTCTGCGCCGACCGCTTCGAACTCGCCGGCGGCTCCATCCGCGCCTGCGCGGTGACCGCGGCCTACCTCGCCGCGGAGGCCGGCGGTCCGCTCACCATGCGGCAGTTGGTGACGGCGGTCGCCCAGGAGTACCGGAAGCTGGGGCGGCTGGTGCTGGAGGGGGAGTTCGGGGTGTATCTGGCGGAGGTCACCGGCGCGTGAGGGGCGGGCCGTGCGCCAGGTCGATTACTCGGCCGAGGCTGCGTGACGAGCCACTGGTTCAGACGCAGCGGCAACCGCACAGAAGGTGCACCAGGGACTTCGCAAGGAAGGACTCATTGCACCGAGCCCGGCCTCGGCTCGTTTGTCGCCGAGCGACCTGAGAAGTCCGCCGCCGCAGAGGACGCGTAGACGACAGGGGGCGTCAGCGTTGGTTCAGCGCGCGCCGAGCTCCGTTGATCACGTTGTGGGCGTCGGCCCCGTATGCCGCGGACTCCTGGAGCGTCCCCCATACCCGCATGTAGTTGGCGATGCTGTCCGCGTCATCCAGCCACAGCTCCGCATGCCAGTCCTCAGTGATCACAAGCCTGTCGTCCAGGACGCAGAAGCCGTTTGCGGTGGGGATCTTGAGTGATGCCCCGAGGGGGATGATCCCGAGTTCCACGGTGTCCATCCCGATGGTGCCTGCCAGGCGGTCGAGTTGGGCGGCGAGGACGGAGGGCGGGCAAACAAGTGCGTGAAGCGCGGCCTCCCAGACAAGCGCGTGGATCTTCCTGCCCGGCTGATACAGCCATTCTTGGCGTTTCATCCGCGCGCGGACCGCGGCATCGGTATCACGCACCGAGCTCTGGAGTTCCGCATAGCGCAGGAATATGTGCCGTGCGTAGCCGGCCGTCTGCAACATGCCTGGGACGACGGCCTCTTCCCATGCGTAGATGACCGCCGACCGGGCGACCTCCACGTTCCAGCTGTCCTGTACCGGCCGGTGTCCTGCGGCTAGTTGGCGGCGCCACGAGCGGATGTGAGACTCGAAGCCCTTGAGCCGCGCGTCCAGTTCATCGAAGGCGCGGGGCTGATCGACACCATCCGCCCAGGCCCGCAGGTCTTCGGTCGTCGCGGTCTGCCGGCCGTTCTCCAGCTTGTAGATCTTGGAATGTGGCCAGCTGAGCCGCTGAGCGAGTTGCGGACCGGTGAGCCGACCTCCAGGGGCCGAAAGCCGCAGTTCACGGAGACGGGCTCCAAGAGCTTCCCTCGCCTGCTGAAAGTCTGTGCTCACCGGTTCCGCTCACTGGCTGTTCGCGGCCAACTGCCCCGCGAACTGGTCGTATGGGATGGCGTGATGCACCGCCGCGTCGCGTACCTGGCAGTACCGCAGGACCTCTACGGGCTCTGTGATCACCTCGACATCGAGCAGGTTGTCGGCTTCGTCGAAGTGGAGCACAGCGACCAGGCGACTGTCGAAGATCCAGAAATCCTCGGCAGGCAGGTGCAGCCGTTCTGCCTCCTCCCGCCACAGGTTGCGCGCATCCTCACCCGTGGCGGCATTGCACTTCGCATAGTCGAGCAGGAAGAGTTGTCCTGTGGTCGGCGGGTCGTCGACAACGCGGACACGGCCGACGTACTTGCCCCCTGACGTCTGGTGGCGGATGTTCATGCACCACTCGCTGTCGAGATCCATGATGGTTGTGCCGGACTCGACGAACGCCGTGTAAGAAGGGTCCTCTCGGTCCGACGCGTAACCGCCTCGTGTCTCCAGATGCCATGCCGAGTGTTCGAAGGTCTCGAAGAGCCGCCTGAACTCATCCAGGCCAATCGACTTGGGCACGCGAGTGACCTCCTTGGGGCCATGGTTGACCAGTAGTTCGCGCGGGACGACCACTGCTGCGTCTCCCGGTCCGAAGTGCTGTAGCCGGGCGAGGTCTTGGGGGTCGGCGAGCGGTGTCCCCTGTACGACGATCTCACCTGTGTCCAGGTCTTCGTGCACGGCAGGGCAGTTTCCGTTCTTGCTGTCTGTGCCGTTGAAGCGAAGTCGTCGCGCCATGGCTGTCTCCCTCATTGCACGGGGTCGTGTGACTCAAGCATCACCAGGCCTGATGTCCCGTACTACAAAGTGCACCCCATCGCGTGAGACCACATAAGAACATTCAGCCAGACAGCAAGAACATTTGAGAACATCACGTAGCGTGTGTCAACCGTGCCTCTCTAGCCTCCAGTTCATGGCTACGACGGAACCGCGGGATGTCTCCCCACAAACGTCAGCGGCGCACGGCGCCCTGGTCGTCGACACGAAAACAAACAGCATCGGCTACGTCATGGGGACCGAGGGCCCCCACCTCCAGCTCCGGCCCCCCGGCGGTGGACGCGCGTGGGATGCGGACCCCAGCGAAGTCCGACACGCCACGGACACCGAGGTACTCCGTGCACGGGTGACCGAGCTGAACCGGGCGGGACGAATCGGATGACTGCGCCCCACACCGAGAGCCTCCTCCTGTCAGCCGAGTGCGCGCTCACCGTTCGGCCCGGCTATAGGCACCTGCACCGCCAGTGACGCCGGACCAAGGACATTCCGCTGCCCCACGCCGTCGGCATCTGGCTCGTCCGCCGTTGCGGCTGCCCCCACCACGCTGACAACCGCCGACAGCCTGCGGCCGCCCCGAAGCCCACCAGCACGGCACGACACCTCCCAGAAAGGGAACGTCCATGACCGTCCTGCTCGACACCTCTTCCAGCACCCGCACCAGGGATCCGAAGGAACTCCTCAACACCGTCCAGCCGCACATCAGGCACCTGACCGTGAACGTCCTCGACAGTGGTATGAGCCTGTGGGACCGAGAGGTCGCCCTGCTGCTGCGCGACCACACCATGGTCCGCGACATGGCCGAACGCGTCCTCGGCAACGCCGTCATGTACACCATCGGCTGTATGGAGCATCCCGAAGTGCACCTGGGCGTCGGCAAGCTCGTCGACGTCGGCGTGCACCAGCTCATCCTCGACACGCCAGTGTGGTGGGCCCTCTGCGACGCCTACAACGAGGGCCGCTACAAGCACCACGCGCCGTTCGTCGAGCGCCGCCGCGACGGCCTGTGCCTGCGTACCGCGGACTTCCTCAAGTCCATCGGCTTCGCCATCGACGAGGAACTGTGGGCCATCGACGGCACGGACTGCTCGCCGTGCGACAACAAGGTCCCCGACAGCCACTGAGCCGCCCTACGCTGGGCCTGTCCTCAACCCACGTGAGGGCAGCGCCGCCCTTCCCTCGCAGAGGAACGCGTACCGTGCCCGTACCGCACGACATCCCCGCCGAGACCGCACTGTGGGACGCCTACGCCGAGTCCGCCTTCAAGGACGACGCCGAGCCGGTGTTCCACTGGACGCAGTACACCGGGCACGGTCCCGGCCCCGAACTGCTCGGCGATCCACGCAGCGTGCTGGAGATCGGCTGCGGCACCGGTCGTGCCCTCGCCTGCCTCGCCCAGCGCGGCATCACCGCGCATGGCGTCGACCTCTCCCCGGTCATGGTGAAGAGGAGCACCGAACGGTGGGGCGAGACCGGCGCCGCCTTCGCTTGCGGGGAGGTCCTGGAGTGGCTGGCCGCCTGCGAGGACACCTACGACGCCGTCTACTCGGTCTTCGGTGCGGCCTGGTTCGCCGACCCTGGCCGTCTCTTCCCGCTCGTGCAGGCACGGCTGAACCCGGGCGGTGTGTTCGTGTTCTCCCAGCCCCCGGCGATCCCGGGCGCGTACGGCCCGCAGGGTATGTACAAGGGCGGCTTCGCAGGCAAGGCCATGTTCACCTACCGCTACAGCTACCGCCCCACGGTCTGGGAGCGCCTGCTGACCCGGGCCGGTTTCGCCTCGGTCGAGGCGCGCGTGCTCGCCGCCCCGAAGCCCGGCCACATCGGGACACTGATCGTCCGCGCGGAGGTCTCGGCGCACCCCGTGTGACACCGCCGACGCGGTCTTCCAGGCGCAGACGGCCGCTTCCCCCTGGCGGATGGGCGCGGCGAGGGGTGTGCCGGCCGCGCGCAGCACCTCGTGCACTCAGGGATCCGGCTGCTCCACGGCGGGTGCGGGGCGGGCGCGGCGGGCGATCATCGCGGTCACCTCGGCGTTGCCCGCGTCGCTGGCGGATGTCTCCCGTCGGGCGGCGGCCCGGTCGCGCACCGGCTGCCGGGTCTCGGTCCGCTCCGTGCGGGGCCTGGACGTCTGCACCCGCTGCCTCCTCGTCACCGAACCCTGCTGCGTCCCTCGAACGCACCCCTGCTACGACCGGCAAGTCGACCGCGCGGGCGAACGGGGCGTCCAGGTCCGTGCGGGCAGTGCGCGGGCAGAAAGGATGCGCACGACCGGCACACCGACATCGAGTCGGCGTATCTGCTCCAGCGCATGGAGTCGTTCGACGGGATCGCGGTGCTGACCACCAACCTGCGGGCCAACCTGGACGAGGCGTTCACCCGACGCCGCGACCGTGGTGGCCGACTTCCTGGTGCCCGGCTCCGGCCGGCGCCTGGCCCTGTGGGAGCGCTGCCTGGGCGACCGGCTGCCGCGCGCCGGCGACCTGGACCTCGTCAAGACGCAACAACCTGCAACCGAGTTGGCAGCGGAGGGGACCGTGAATCTAGAGTTCGTCGGAATCGATCCGGAGACGCAGGGCGGCGGCTCGCCGACGGTTTGGGTCGAGGGGGAGACAGCGGACCTGGTGCTCCAGGGCATCAGGGCCGAGGATGCGCTGGAGGCACTGATCAGTGGAACGAAGTGGGTTGCCGGACACGACACGGGAATTCCCGCGCACGAGACGGTCATCCGCATCCCGGCCCGTATGGTGCCGATCTTGAGAAGGGCTTGCGATGTCGCAGAACGACGTGCCGGACTTTGCTGAACTGCTGCGCTCAGCCAACCGTTCAGCCGTCCATCTGGAGATGCGCGACGTCTACGGCGTCAAGGACGAGGCCGCCGACTTCGCCGCGTTCCTCAAGACCGGAGTACATCCCGATCTCGACCCCGGCTCCCCCGGCTGGTCCGGGTGGGTCCCCCTCGTCCGCGAAACCGTCAGCAGGGGTGTGAAGATGCGGCGGGCGCGGATCGTCTCCGAGCCGGTCACCGACTACATCCGCTTCGAACACGCCGGGACGGTCGTCAACATCGCGGTGGGGGAGGAGGTCCGTTGGCTTCCCCGCCGCCTCGCCTCCGACATCGCGCTTCCGGGGAACGACCTGTGGCTGATCGACGGCGAGCGTGTGATGTTTCACTGGTTCACCGGAGACGGCGACTGGGCCGGGCACGAGTTCAACGAAGACCCCGCCGTGGTGAAGATGGTCGCCACCGGGTTCGAGGCGGTGTGGCAGCGCGCCATCCCGCACGAGCAGTACGCCGTCTGACCTGGCTCGGCAATGCCCGCATCCCCCTCATCCAGTCCCCTCTACGACGGGGCACCGGCCTCAGCGAGAAGGCCCTCGGATGTGGGTATCCGCGCATGGTGCACCGCGTGCGGAGTCGAGGGATCAGGCGCCCGACGTCCTACGGCCTTGTGTTGGCGTGAGGGGACTTCACTGACTCGATGAAGCGGGTGAAGGCTCCGGCCGGGAAGGTGAGGGTTGCCCGGGCCGGGGTCTTTGAGTCGCGGATGGCTATGTGGGTGGTGGAGTGCGCAATTTCTACGCAGGAGTTGCCGTCCCCGGCGCCGGAGTAGGACGACTTCCGCCAATTGCTGGGGATGTTCATGGGGTGCCTCACAGCTCGTTGGCCAGCTTGTGGATGAGGTCGCGCGACCGCTCGGGTTCGAGTGACGCCGCTTCTACTCTACGGAAGAGTGTTCGAATAACGCCCAGCTGGGCCTCGGAGTCGATGAACGCTGCGGAGTGCGGCGCGTCGCGAACGGCGGTGTCCAGTCTGGGTACGGCTCCGCCGGCCAGCATCATGGCTGTCCAGGATCCGCCGAAGCCGTCCAGGTCGAAGGGGATGACCCGCACGGTGATGTGGTCCGCTTCGGAGGCGTCGAGAAGGGCAGCGAGCTGGGTTCGGGAGGCGGCGCGGTCGCCGATGCGGATACGCAGCGCCGCCTCGTGGATCACCGCTTCGTACGGTGTGGGGTCCGGGCCTTCGAGAATTGCCTTGCGCTGCATGCGGTGGCTTACCCGCAACTCCAGTTCACTGCTGGGTAGTTCGGGAATTCGGTCGGAGAAGATCGAGCGGGCGTAGCCCTCTGTCTGGAGCGGGCCGGGGATGTGCAGGAACTGGATCTCTTGCAGGAACGTGGCGTGGTGCTCCAACTCGGCCAGGTCGAGGAAGGGGGTCGGCAGTGCGCCTCGGAACTCCTCCCACCAACCCTTGGTCCGGCTTGTCGCCATGGCTGCCAGCGCCGAGATCAGTTCCTCATCGGTGCAGGCGTAATTGGCGGCGAGGCGGCGAAGACGTTCCTCGCTCACACCGGTGAGGCCTGACTCGATGTGATTGATCTGGGAGGAGCTCACTCCAAGTGAAGCTGCCGCTTCTCGGCCTGTGAGGCCTGCCGCGTCACGAAGTCTTCGTAGTTCGACGCCCAGGCGAAGCTGACGTGCTGTTGGTTCGGGCCTCAACCCCGCCATGTGCTGCTCCCCGGCTCAACGCGCTTGCAGGCGCGACTCGTTCCGGGTCAGATTACGCGATCGGCTTGCACGACGTATAAATTGAGGTCTACCTTCAGTGACGCGACGCACACGCTGCGGAACACCGGGACCCCGGAAGCGCACCGCCCCGTCCTGCCACGACGGCTGCGGCACTGCCACCGCCCGCTCAACCTCAACTCCCCACTATTCAAATGGAGTTCACTGTGCTCGAAACGGAACCCTGGGAGTACACGCTCTACATCCCGAACGACGTCCGAGCCGTCACCGTCTCCCGCCGCACCCTCCGGCTGATCCTCACCATGCACGGCCTCATCGGCCTCATGGACACCGCCGAGCTGCTCGCGACCGAGCTGGTCGCCAATGCCGTACGGCATACCAAGGGGCCCGCCGCGCTACGGGTCCGGTGGGCGGCCGGTGTGCTGCGGATCGGGGCGTGGGACGCGGATCCCGAGCCACCGCGGCCGCCGGGGGATCTGGAGGTGCTCGGGGCGGCGGAGGAGGGGCGGGGGCTGGCGTTGGTGCGGGCGTGTGCCGATCTATGGGGGTGGCAGCCGCTGACGAGGGAGGGGAACCGCGGGAAGTATGTGTGGTGTGAGCTGGCCGCGGCCTAGCCAGACCGGCACCCCGCTGCCCCGGGCCTTGGCAGATCAACCCGTACGCACCTCCGCGCCAGAGCCCGTACGCCGACAAGGCGTGACTACTTCGAGTTGTTGCGGATGGTCTTCTCCGGGACGTTCCCCAGGAAAACGCCGATGGCCTTGGCCGAGTACCGGCCCTTCATCTGGCTGAACACGGCCTCCAGGGCCGGTCCGAACTTCGGACGCGCTCCGGGGGTGCCACCGCCCCGCACGGCGTCCCGCCACTCGGCGAACGCGGGGGTCAGGGCGCCGAGCAGCAGTTGCTCGCCGGCCGCGTCCAGCGGGCCTCCGAGGGTCCGCGTAGCCGCCTTCGCCTTCTTGGGCGCCGACGACGAGGCCGCCTCGCTCTCGTCCGCCTGCTGGTTCCTGAAACCGGCGGTGCGGCGGTTCACCGTGTCCGTGAGGCGGTTCGAGGCGACGCCGAGATGTCCGGCGATACTGAACGTCGACACGTCTTCCTCGTCGTGCAGCCTGACGATCTCCTCCAACAGGGGCTGCGGGTAGTTCAGCGCGGCGTTGGTCTTGTTCTGCTTACGCGCCTCCAGGACCTGTTTGAACTCCGGCCCCATGGCGTCGTCCAGCCTCTTGCGCAGCGCCTCGTGCTGCTTGTCGTTGATGTTCTTCGTCCGGCCCCGCTTGACCCCGCGCCGCACCGCCTCCGAGTCGGAGGCCTCGCTCGCCAGGCCCTTGATGCCGCTCAGGTCCAGGTCGGCGAACGTACTGGTCAGCGTGCCGTCGCTCTCCTCGACCACATCGGAGTCGGAGGGCGTCTCATGGCCGCCGGTGCCGTGCTCGGCGTGGGTGTAGGCGGTCCTGCCGTCCCGCGTCGTCACCTCCTTGGCCGTGACCCGCTTCTGCTTCCCGCCGCCCGGGCCCGTCTGCGCGTCGGCGGGGGCGCGTTCCGACGAGTACGCGGAGACGCGGGTGCCCTGCGTCTGGGCCTTCGTGGTGATCTGCTCGGACATCCAGTTGCCCTCGCCCTGTCCGCCGGGCGGCTGGGTCACGTGCGGCAGGTGCTGTCCGATGGTGGCGGGCGACTCCTGGAAGAACGGGCCGAACCCGTCGTTGAAGCCCAGCGGGAAGCCACGCTGCCGGTAGTGCTCCAGCATCGCCCAGCACGCCTTGCAGGGCCGCTTCACACCGCGGACCACGATCTTCTCGCCCCGCTCCGCCTCGGACAGGCCGGCCGAGTCCAGCGCGAGCATCAACTTCTGCTCGGCGTGCATCGACTCCTTGCCGTCCGGGTTCTCCTTCGGCCCCGTGGAGTGCTTGAGCAGGATCACCGCGCCCTTGTACTTGTCCGAGGTGAGCATCTCGCGCAGCTCGGCCAGCTCAGCCTCACCCGCGGGCTGCGCCTGCAACTGATAGACAGGACCCTTGCGTTGCATCGCCTCGGCGGTGTCGCTGGCCCGCTGGCCCCGGTAGACCTGCTGGATCTTCAGCCTGGCACGCCGGTTGACGGCGACCACGTCGTCCGCCTCCTTGCCCGGCCGGCCCGTGCGCAGCTCCTTCTCCGACGGCTCGCGGTTCATCAGGTGGGTCAGGTCCAGCCCCTGTACGCCGTCCGGATGCCCCGCGGACTGGGCCTGGAGCCACTCCATCAACAGCGTGACGGAACGGTTCCGGTTGGTCGCGAACACCAGCCGCCCGTTGATCAGCATGCCCTGGACCTCGGACTCCCGGGGCGGGCCCGCCTTCTTCTTCGCGGTCCCGGCCGTCTCGGCCTTCGCCCTGCCCTTGCCCTTCGCGCCCTTGCCGGCGGGTGCGGACGACGACTCGGCCATGACGGCGTCGCCGTCCGCGTCCACGGCGGGCGCCTCGCCCTGCGCGGTCTGAGCGTTCTGCATCGCGACGTCGTGCAGATAGCGGATGCAGTTGAAGAGCCGGATGGAGATGTGCCGCAGGGTCTGTTCGGTCCGCTCGCCCTTCTGGTCGCGGGGGTACCTGACCACCGCGTCCTTGGTGGAGCGCCCCTCCTGCTGCAGCCGCGGCTCGCAGGTGCAGGCCCGTACGTCCTGGATGAGCTGCTGGAGGACATCGCCGTCCTCCAGGGTCTCGGCGATGTCGGACTCGTCGTCGCCGAGGTACTCCTCCTCCATGTCGCCGGAGTGCGTCCGCTGCACCGCGACCGCTCCCGGCGCGGGGGCCGAGCGCTGCCGCGCGGCACCGGGCTCCGCCGCGCGCTGCACGGGCGCCGGCCCGCTCATCACCCGCCGTGCCTGCTTCTCCGCCGCCACCTCCCAGCGGTCACCGGGATCGGAGACCGCGAGGCCCCGCTCGTCGACCGTGCCGCCGACCGGACCTTCCTGCTGCTGCAGGTAGTGGCCCAACTCATGGGCCAGGGTGTGCTTGTCACCGCCGCCGGCACCGATGACCACATTCCGGCCGGAGGTCAGCGCACGGGCGCCCACCTCGGCGGTGGAGGCACGGGCGAGCCGCCCGGTGTGCATCCGCACGCCGGAGAAGTCCGCACCGTCGAAGCGGGCCTCCATCTCCGTCCGCAGCCCCTCGGCCATCGGTTTCCCGGGACGCCGCAGCACCTCGTGGACCAGGGAGGAGCGCTGCACGGGGGCGGCCCCGTGCCCGCAGCCGGGGCCGTGTTCGTGAGTCTCCTCCTGCTGCTGCCGTGCTCTCTGCACGATCCGCGACACCGCCGCGTTGCCCAGCGACCGCTGTAGCGCTGCTGCCTGCCGCGGGCTCGGCGGCGCCTGGGGCACCGGTCCGGCGGGCCCGGCCTCCCGGCGCGGTACCGGCCGGGAAGGCTCGGTCGTGCTCTGTGGCCGAGCCCGGTCAGCGGCGGAATCACGCAAGGGACGGCCTCCCTGGTCCAGGAACGTCGGCGGCGGGGCATGGGTGCACCAAAGCTGTCATGCGACCGTCTCAGCCCCGCCCGCGTCCCTTCCACGGCGGCGCGGACCGAAGCGGGGCGGTCCGGCTGCCCGAAAGGGAAGGCCCGGCTGCCCTCCGGGCAGTGCCAGGACGGTCCCGTTCGGGCGTCCGTAAAGGCAGCGGTCCTGCCCCTGATCATGCCCCCGCGTCCCTGTCGCCCCCGCGGACCCCCGCGCAGACTCGACCTGGACACAGGTGACTGACCCGTAGGACGCGAAGGAGCGAGTATGCCGACGTACCTCACCCCGGGCGTGTACGTGGAGGAGGTGCAGTCCGGTGCCCGACCGATCGAAGGGGTCGGCACCGCCGTCGCCGCGTTCGTAGGGTTCGCCGAGAGCGGGCCGTTCCACGCACCGACACTGGTCACCAGCTGGGACCAGTACACCCAGACGTTCGGCGGCTTCACCGAGGGCGCCTACCTGCCCCTCTCGGTCCACGGCTACTTCGCCAACGGCGGCGGCGCCGCGTACATCGTGCGGATCGGCGGCCGGGCCGAGGACGCCTCCGCCCCGTCGGCCGACGGCGGCCGGCGCGCGCCCAGGGCGGCGGAGCCGGTGGCCCTCGGCGGCTTCCTCGTCGCCGCCAGGCAGGGCGTCACCGGCGTGTCGGTCGAGGTCGCCGACGCGGACGGCGAGAACCCGCCGGAGGACCGCTTCAAGGTCCTGGTCCGCCAGGGCGAGCAGGTCGTGGAGACCTACGATGCCTCCACCCGCAAGAACGTCAAGGGATACCTGGTCAACCAGGCCCGCGCCTCCAAGCTGATCCAGGTCACCGAGCAGCAGGGCGCCGCCCAGACCAGGCCCGCCGCCCAGACCCTGGCCGTCCCCGACGCCCCGGCCGCGCCCGCGCCGAGCGGCTCGGGTGAGGTGGCCCGCCTCAACCCGGCGGAGTACGTCGGCGACGCCGCCGCCCGCACCGGGTTCGGCGGCCTGGAGACCATCGACGAGATCACCATGGTCGCCGTGCCGGACCTGATGAGCGCCTACCAGCGCGGCGACATCGACGCCGAGGGCGTACGCACCGTGCAGCTCGCGGTGATCTCGCACTGCGAGCAGATGGGCGACCGCGTCGCCGTCCTGGACGCCCCGCCCGGCCTGGGCGCCCAGCAGGTGCGCGCCTGGCGCAACGACGAGGCCGGCTACGACTCCCGGTACGCCACCCTCTACTACCCCTGGGTCCGCGTCTTCGACCCGGCCACCGGACGCAACACCACCGTCCCGCCGAGCGGCCACATCGCCGGCGTGTGGGCGCGCAGCGACGGCGAGCGCGGTGTGCACAAGGCGCCGGCCAACGAGGTCATCCGCGGCGCGGTCGACCTGGAGCTGCGGCTCAGCAAGGGCGAGCAGGACCTGCTCAACCCGATCGGCGTCAACTGCGTACGGGCCTTCCCCGGCCGCGGCATCCGCATCTGGGGCGCCCGCACCCTGTCCTCCGACCCGGCCTGGCGCTACCTGAACGTGCGCCGCCTGTTCAACTACCTCGAAGAGTCCATCCTGTTGGGCACCCAGTGGGTGGTCTTCGAGCCGAACGACGACCGGCTGTGGTCCAGCATCCGGCGCAACGTCACCGCGTTCCTCACCGAGGAGTGGCGCCGGGGCGCGCTGTTCGGCCGTACGGCCGAGGAGGCGTTCTACGTCAAGTGCGACCGCGACAACAACCCGCCGGAGTCCATCGACCAGGGCCGCGTCATCTGCGAGATCGGCGTCTCGCCGGTCAAGCCCGCCGAGTTCGTGGTGTTCCGGCTGGCCCAGTTCTCCGACAGCACCAGCCTCATCGACGAGTGACCCCGGGTCAGCACAAACAACAGCTCCGCAAGGGAAGGTGACACACAGTCATGGCAACGGGCGATGCTCTTTCCACCCATGTCTTCGGCGTGCAGCTCGGCGGCTACCTGGTCGAGTCGATCCAGGAGATCAGCGGGCTGACCGTCGAGGAGGAGGTCGTCGAGGTACGCCAGGTCAGCGCGGAGGGCAAGCAGATCATCCGCAAGCAGCCCGGCGCCCGGCAGGCCGGTGAGATCACGATCACCCGGGGACTCGACCAGAGCAGTGAGTTCACCAACTGGATCAAGGAGACCCTGAACAACGGGGCCGTGAACTCCGCGCGGCAGAACCTCACCATCGAGATCAAGGACACCGAGGGCAACACGGTCCGCCGTATCCAGCTGATGCAGGGCTGGGCCTCCAAGTGGGAGGGCCCCTCCCTGAAGGCGGGCGAGTCCGCCGCGGCCACCGAGTCCGTGACGATCGTGTTCGAAGAGATCATCGTCGAATGAGGCGCCGTACCGTGACGGCGGGCAACCTGGAGGAGATCCTCCAGGCCACCGCGCCCGCCCCGGCGCCGGAGCAGACGGCGGCACCCCCCGCCCCCGCCGCTCCGGCGCCGCCCCGGGAGGAGAACGGGCTGCGCACCGAGTTCGAGTTCGAGCTGCCGCGCGGCTACGTGGACGAGGCGGGCACGGTGCACCGGCACGGCGCGATGCGCCTGGCCACCGCCCGTGACGAGCTGCGTCCGCAGATCGACCTCAGGGTCAAGGAGAACCCGGCGTATCTGAGCGTGGTGCTGCTGAGCCAGGTGATCACCCGGATCGGCACCGTCACCGATGTGCACGCCGGGGTCGTGGAGCGGATGTACGCCACCGACGTCGCCTTCCTCCAGGACTTCTACCGCCGGGTCAACAGCGAGGGCCACACCCGCGCCGCGGTGACCTGCCCGCACTGCGAGGGCGGCTTCGAGGTCGACCTCTCGGGTGGGCGCCTGGGGGAATCGTGACGTACGCCCTTCCCCGGCTCCGGGAGGAGATCGCGTACATCGCCTATCACTTCCACTGGCAACGCGAGGAGATCCTCGACCTGACCCACGGCGAACGGCAGCAGTGGGTGGCCGAGATCGCCCGTATCAACACCCGCGTGAACGAAGGCGGTTGAGCACATGGGATGGCGGGACAGGCTGCGCCGCCGGGCCGCGACGCCGTCTGCCGCGGCCCCGGACCGGGAGGCGCCCGGCACTGCGGGTGCCGCCGCGCCCGACGCTCCGGGCCCTTCCGTGCCCGGCGACTGGGACGGGGGCTGGCGCCGCACCGCCGCGCCGGAACTCACCGTGTCCCGCGCCCCGCTGGGCGTCAGCGACGGCCTCGCCTTCCGCGCGGGACTGGCCGCCTGGCAGAACCCGTCGTTCGACAGCGGCCTCGGGCACGCGCTGCTGCCCGCCGCTCCGGCCGGCCTGGTGCGCGGCGTCACCCGCCCGGCGGCTCCGCGGGCCACGTACACCGCCGGGGGGCCGCTGCTGCTGAGGGCCCTGCGGCCGGAGGGGGCGGACGGTGCGGAAGCCGTGGCCTCGGACGGGGCGAGGGCCGACGGGACACCGGCGATCGCCCGGCGGCCGGTTCCGGGGGAGCGGACGTCAGGGTCGACGGGATCCCGTTCGGGTTCGTCCGCCGTAAGGCCTCCCGGCGGCGACGCCGGTGGTGACACCCGTGCGGGGAAGGCGGGTTCGGGCGCCGCGGCTCCTCGGACCCGTGGCCTGACGGCCACGGATTCCCCCGCCGTCCTCTCCGCGTCACCTGCCGCCGTCCAACGGGCCGTCGAGCCGGGCACCAGCCCGGTCGTGGCCCCCGCCGACACCGGCCGCCCGCCGGTCGCCGCCAGGACTCCGCTCGTACGACGGGTGGCGGTCGTGCCGTCCGCGGCCGCGGACGGGACCGCGACCCGACCCGCTGCTGAACCGAACCCAGGGCGCACGTCCGCGACTCGGGGCGCTTCCGGGGGCCGTACGCCTTCGGGCCCGGCAGTCCGACGCGCCGCTACGCAGGCGACCGGGCCGCACCCGGAACCCGCCCGTACTTCCGGCGCCGACGGGCCCCCCGCAGCCGTCCGGCCCAGCCCGTCGGGGCCCCGCCTGACCGTCGCCCGACGCCCGGCCGGACCCGTGCGCCGCGTCACCGCGGTGCGTTCCGCAGCCCCTCCGGCGCCCACGCCCGACGCCTCCGGCACCACCACGCCGGCCGGCCCGAGCACGGACTCCACCGCCCCCGTACAGCGCGCCGCCACGCCCCCGCGCGGTCGCGCTCCGCTCGGCGCCCCGTTGAGTGAACTGCCGTCCACCGCAACGCCGTTGGGGCGCGACGCCCCCGCGCCCGGCGCCGGGTCCGCGCCCGGTCCGACCCTGCCCGTCGTCCAGCGCCAGGGCGACACATCGATGCCGTACGACAGCGGCACGAGCGCCACCAAGGGAACGGCATCCGCGGGCCCGGCCGACGCCCCGCGCCGGACCCCGGCCGCGGACGGCTCGGGCGCCCGCGCGCGCGGTGGCCTGGGCGCTCCGCTGCCCGAGCTGCCGGCGAGCGCCGCCCTGCCCGGTTCCGCCGCGTCCCCCGCTCCTCGTGCCTCCCATACGGGACCCGGCCCGGACGTCCAGCGCGCTCCGGGAGCGGACGCCCCGCTGCTGGGGACGGCGAACGTCCGGCGCAGCCCCCCGGAGCACTCCACCGGCACCGGGGGCACTCCCATGGAGCACGGAAACGGGCCCGCCACGCCGCTGGTGACGCCCTCCCCGGCCCACGCCCCCGACCGCCCGGAGACGGCGAACACCGTAGCCACGGGCGGCGCGGGAGGCTCGGCAGCGGCAGGAGAGGCGCGACGCCCCGGCTCGGGCGGATCGCGCGCCGACGCGCCGACCTCCGGCAGCTCCCGGGCGGACGGCCCGCGCTCCGGCGGGCGAACGCCCCGACGCCCCGCCGTTCCGGGCCCGGTCGTCGTGGCCAGGGCCGTGGCCCCAGGCACCGCGGACACCCGGCCCACCGCCGTGGCGGACCCGCGCCCCCTCACCGTGACCGGCTCCGCGGCACACTCCGCCACGGCGGCGGCTCCCCGCACCCTCTCGCTGCTGGCCGCCCGCCCGCTCACCCTGAGCACCAGAACCCCGGAAGGGGCGGCGCCGCCCACCGCCGCCCGCTCCGGCAGCCGCCCCGTGGTGGCGGCGCGCTGGCCCGGCGCACCGAGCGGGGCGCCCGCGCACCGGGCCGGCCCGTCGGCCGTCTCCCCGGCCGCCTCCCCCGGCGGTTCCGGGGCACCCGCACGCCCGCTGCCCGCCCCGTCCACGTCCGCGCCCACGTCCGCGCCCGCCCCGGCCGCACCGCGGCTCCAGCGAGCCGCGACCGCGCACTCCGGAGCGGAGGGCACGCGGGGCACGCGGGGCACACCGGGCACACCGGGCCAGGAAGCGGGCGGGCGAACGTCCGGCTCCCCGGCCCCGGTCCAGCGCGTCCCGGTCGTCCGTCCCACGCCGCCCCGCCCCGTGACCGCCGGCGCGGCCACCGCCGTACCGGCGAAGCCCCTGCCGGTGACCGCCCCGCAGGCGCCGCCGCTCGCCGACCGCCCGGCGGGCGTCACGGCACCGGTGGGACCCGTGCCCGTGGTCCGGCCGCGGACGGTCGCGGCGGGCCCGGCCACCCCGGTGCAGCGCGACGCCGCCGCCTTTGCCGGTGCCGACCCGCTCAAGGGCGTACAGGTCAAGGAGGTACCGGCGCGCGGCCGTCAGCGATCGTCGTCCGCGCCCCCCGCCCCCACCTCCGCCGCGACCTCCACCTCGGGCAGGGCAGCCGCACGCCGCCGTCCCGAGCGCGCCCAGGACGACCCCGGCCTCGACCTCGACGACCTCGCGCGCCGCCTGATCGACCCCGTGGCGCGGCTGCTGCGCACCGAGTTGCGGCGCGGTCGCGAACGCACCGGCCGCCCCTACGACGGACGCCGCTGAGGGCGCGCCATGGACGATGACCGACCGGACGACGAACGACTGACTGGCGAGTGACGGACCGATGACCGACAGCATCTTCGCGACGAGCGTGTACTTCCGGCTCGCGATCGGCGGCAACGACCTGGGCGCCTTCCACACGTGCTCCGGCATGGGCGCCGAGGTCGAGATGGAGACGTACGCCGAGGGCGGCAACAACGGCTTCACCTGGCAGCTGCCCAGCCGGGTGACCTGGTCCAACATCACGCTCACCCGGCCCGTCACCGCCGACACGGCGAAGATCGCCCGCTGGCTCGACGAGACGCTGAAGCGGGTGGAGCCCAAGGACGGCGAGATCGTGGCGCTGAAACCGGACCTGACGCCGATCATCAGTTGGCAGGTGTCCGGGATCGTCCCGGTGCGCTGGCAGGGTCCGTCCTTCGACCCCGCCGACTCCCAGGCGGCGGTGGAGACCCTGGAGATCGCCCACCAGGGCCTGCGCCCGTCCTGACCCGCCCGCACGCATACCGCCCTCGATCACCGCCCTCGACAGCCGTCCCAGGAAAGGAGGTCCCGCCGTGTCCCCAGCACGCTCCAGCCGGGCCAGGGCCCAGCTGACCCTGAAGGAGCCCCCCACCTCCGTGGGCGCCAAGCCCGGCGGGACCATCGCGCGGCTGAACCTCCAGTTCAACCCCTCCACCCTGGAGCTGAGCAAGAGCACCGAGTGGCGGCGCACCCCGTCCCGGATGGCGGGGCAGTCGGCGCTGCCGGAGTTCGTCGGCAGCGGCCCGCGCACGCTCAGCCTGGAGGTGTTCCTGGACGCCACCGCCACCCACGACAACTCCGTGGAGCTGGCGGTGGAGAAGCTGATGAAGGGGTGCGTGCCGACCCCGGCCAGCCTGGGCCGCAAGAAGCCGGCCAGCCCGTGGGTGCGGTTCGAGTGGGGCACGGCGCGGACGACGTCGTTCGACGGGGTGCTCTCCAGCCTGTCGGTGAGCTACACGCTGTTCGACGTGGACGGCAAACCGCTGCGGGCCACCTGCGCGCTGTCCATCGAGGAGGCGAGCGTCGACCCGGCGGGCCAGAACCCGACGTCCGGCGCGCGCACCGCCCGCAGCACGCACACCGTGGTGGCGGGCGACAGCCTGGCCCTGCTGGCCTGGCGGGAGTACGGCGACCCGACGGCCTGGCGGGTCATCGCGGAGGCCAACGACATCGACGACCCGATGGCTCTCGTACCCGGCACCGAACTGGTGGTGCCGGGACTGCGCGACGCGGGCGCTGAGGAGGACCAGTGAGCACATCCGAGGCGCGGGGCGGCCGGTCGTTCGCGGCCGACCCCGTCATCGAGACGCCCGCCGAACTCCCGCGGATCTGGGCCGCCCAGCTGGTGAACTGCGTGGTCGACGAGAACGTGGGCCTGCCGGACGCGGCCGTCCTCACCTTCCGCGACCCCGACCACGAGTTCCTCCAGAAGACCGGCATCACCATCGGCACCCCGCTGAAGGTGTCGGTGGTGACCGTCTCCGGGCAGGCGCGCGAGCGGCTGTTCAGCGGCGAGGTGACCGCCCTGGAGCTGGACCGGGACCGCACGGGCTCGTTCACGGTGGTGCGCGCCTACTCCAAGGCGCACCGCCTCCAGCGGGGCCGCAAGGTCGTGGCCTACCGGAACATGACGGCGGCCGCGATCGTCCGCAAGGTGGCCGCCGGGGCCGGGCTGGCCTGCGGGAAGGTCGAGGCCGAGCCGGTCACCTACCAGCAGCTGTCGCAGGCGAACGTGTCCGACTGGGACTTCCTGCAGTTCCTGGCGGGGGAGAGCGGCGCGCAGGTGCGGGTCGACGACAAGGGGCTGCTCCAGTTCACCAAGCCGCAGAAGGCGTCCGGCGCGCCCGCCCCGTCGACCCCGGCCACCCGCAGCCCGATGGTGCTGGAGTACGGGCGCAACCTGCTGGCGCTGCGGGCCTCCCTGTCGGCCGCGGACGGCGCGCAGCAGGTGGAGGTGCGCGGCTGGGACGTCGCCAACAAGCGGCCGCTGGTGGCCCGCAAGCCGTCGGTGGACAGCGACACGGTGGTGCCGGGACTGAGCCCGGCGTTCGCCGCCCGGTTCGGCAAGTCGTCGAAGCTGACCGTCACGGACACCCCGTACCGCACCCACGCCGAGACGAAGGCGGTCGCGGACGCCACGGCCGCCGAAGTCAGCGCCGGGTTCGGCGAGCTGGAGGCGCTGGTCGAGGGCAACCCCAAGCTGCGGGCGGGCAAGCCCGTGGCGCTCGGCAACGTCGGGCAGGCGTTCTCCGGGAAGTACACGGCGACGGCGGTGCAGCACGTCCTCGAACCGCACGGCGGATACCGGACGACGGTGTGGGTCAGCGCCAGCCCGGACCGCTCCCTGACCGGCCTGGTGACCGGTGCGAACGCGCCCGGCCGCGGCCCCCGCATGCCCGGTCTGGCGATCGGCGTGGTGACCGACGTGCGCGAGGCGGGCGGCGCCGAGTCCGGCGGCGTACGGCTGAAGTTCCCCTGGCTGGACGACACCTACGTCACCGACTGGGTGCGCAGCGTGCAGTGGGGCGGCAAGGGCGGTGGCGGCGTGTTCAGCCCCGAGGTCAACGACGAGGTCCTGGTCGGCTTCGAACAGGGCCTGCTGGACAGCCCGTACGTCATCGGCGGGCTCTACAACGGAGTGGACAAGCCCTCGCCGCACAAGGTCCCGCTGATCGACAAGACCACCGGGAAGGTCAACCGGCGTTCCCTCGTGTCGCGTTCGGGGCACCGGGTGGAGCTGCTGGACGCGCGGGCGCCGGGCCTGTCCGGACTCAGGCTCGTGAGCGCGGACGAGCGCCTCGAAGTACGCGTCGACCAACGGCGGGGCCAGATCGAGCTGACGGTGTACTCCGGGAAGGGCGTACGGCCTCTCAGCTCCGTCCTGCTCGACAAGAAGGGCATCACCCTGGACGCGGGCCGGGGCAACGTGAGCGTGTCGGGCCGCAACGTGGACATCCAGGGCCGGGTCGGGGTGAAGATCGGCGGCCGCAACGTGGACGTCAGCGGCAGCTCGGGCGTCACCGTCGACGGCGGCCTGCTCGGCATCCTCAAGGCCAAGCTCATCCGGATCAACTGACCTCTGTCCAGCCGACGTTCCCCGAGGAGATGCCATGCCGGCTGCAGCCCGTACCGGTGACCCCACCAACCACGGCGGCGTGATCGCCCTGCCGACCGGTCCCGCCGCCCAGGTGGTGCTGCGCGTGCTGATCGGCGGCCGCCCCGCGGCCGTGACCACGGGCCTCCCCGGCCCCCCGGGCAGTGTGCACACCTGCGCGATGCCCCCGCACCTGGCCCTGGGACCGGGCAACGTGGTCATGCCCGACCCGGCCGCGCTCGCCCGGGGCCAGGTCCTCATCGGCGGGCTGCCGGCCGCGAAGATGCGCGACAAGACCACGTGCGGCGCGATGATCTCGGGCGGTGCCCCGAACGTCCTGATCGGGGGCGTGTGATGAGCGACCGGTTCATCGGCCGCGGCTGGGGGTTCCCGCTGCGGGTGGGGCCGACCGGCGGGATCGGCATGGTCGAACGGGAGCGGGAGATCGAGGAGGCCATCCGCCTGGTCCTCGGCACCGCGCCCGGCGAGCGGCCCATGCGCCCCGAGTTCGGCTGCGGCATCCACGACTACGTCTTCGCGCCCGGCGACGGCGCCACCGCCGGACGGATCGCGCAGCAGGTGCGCGAGGCCCTGGAGCGGTGGGAGCCGCGCATCGCGGTCGACGACGTGGTGGTGGCCTTCGACGCGATCGAGGACGGCACCCTCTACATCGACGTGCACTACACCCTGCGTTCCACCAACGACCGGCGCAACCTGGTCTTTCCCTTCTACACGATCCCCTCCGAGGAGGGGGCCGAGGAATGGGGCGCCGCCTGATGGCCCTGCCCTCCCCCAACCTGGACGACCGGCGCTTCCAGCAGCTCGTCGACGAGGCGAAGCGGTATGTGCAGCAGCGGGCCCCGGAGTGGACCGACCACAACGTCTCCGACCCGGGCGTCACCCTGATCGAGACGTTCGCCTACCTCGTGGACCAGCTGCTGTACCGGCTGAACCGGGTCCCCGACAAGAACTACACGGCCTTCCTGGACCTGCTCGGCATCCGTCTGTTCCCGCCGGCGGCGGCCGTGGCCGAGGTCGACTTCTGGCTGTCGGCGCCGCAGCCCGACACGGTGACACTGACCCCGGGCACCGAGGTGGCCACCGCGGGCGGCGAGGCCGACGAGGCCGTGGTGTTCACCACCACCGACGAACTGCGCATCGTGCCCAGCGAGTTGATCCGCCTGGTGACCGCGTCCCGCGCCGGTGAGCAGACCGACCGGACCGGTGAGCTCGCCGAGGGCCGCGACATCCCCGCCTTCCAGGCGGCACCCCGGCCCGGCGACGCGCTGCTGTTCGGCCTGCCGACGGCGGTGCCGCGCTGCGTGGTCGCGGTGAACCTGGACAGCCGCGTGGAGGGCATCGGCGTCGACCCGCGCCAGCCCCCGCTGGTGTGGGAGGCGTGGGACGGCGGCGGCTGGCAGGTGTGCGAGACCGGCGAGGACTCCACCGGCGGCCTGAACCGCCCCGGCGAGGTCATCGTGTACGTACCGGCCGGGCACACCGCGTCGGTGATCGGCGGGACCCGGGCCGGCTGGCTGCGCTGCCGGGTCACCGAGGCGGAGCCGGGCCAGCCGTTCTACTCGGAGTCCCCGACGGTGCGCGAGGCGTCCGTGTTCACCGTGGGCGGCACCATGACCGTCGAGCACGCCGAGAGCGAGAGAGACGTGCCGCTCGGCACCTCGGAGGGCGTCGCCGGGCAGACGTTCCGGCTCGGCCGCCCGCCGGTCCTCCTCGACCGCGAGCCCCCCGTGGTGGAGGTGTCCTCGGCCGAGGGCTGGCAGCGCTGGGACGTGGTCGAGCACTTCGGCCGCTCCGGCCCGGCCGACCGCCATGTCCAGGTCGACGCCACCACCGGCGAGTTCACCTTCCCGCCGGCGCTGCGCGAACCGGACGGCACCCTGCGCCAGTGCGGCGCGGTGCCGCCCAAGGGCGCCCAGATCCGGGTGGCCCGCTACCGCACCGGCGGCGGCCCCGCGGGCAACGTGGCCCGCGGCGCGATCTCCGTACTGCGCAGCTCCGTCCCCTACGTCGCACGGGTCGTCAACCGGGAGTCGGCCGGCGGCGGCGTCGCCGGCGAGACCCTCGCCAACGCCCGGCTGCGGGCGCCGGACGCCTTGCGCATGCAGGAACGCGCCGTCACCGCCGGGGACTACGAGATCATCGCCGGCCAGGCCGCGCCCTCGGTGCGCCGGGTCCGCTGCCTGCCCGCCGCCGAAGGAGCGGGCGCGGTACGGGTGCTGGTGGTCCCGGACGCGGTGGCCGACGAGGGAGACGACCGCCTCCGCTTCGAGCAGCTCATCCCCTCCGACCAGGTCCTGCGGACGATCACCACGAGCCTCGACGAACGCCGTCTGATCGGCACCCGTCTGGTCGTCGAGCCGCCGGTCTACCAGGGCGTCACCGTGGTCGCCAGGCTCGCGGCGGCCCCCGCCGACACCGACCGCGTCCGCGACGCGGCCCTGGCCGCCCTGTTCCGCCACCTCAACCCGCTGGTCGGCGGCCCGGACGGCACCGGCTGGCCCTTCGGACGACCGGTCCAGTACGGCGACGTCTTCGGCGTCCTCCAACGCGCCACCGGCAACGCGCTGATCGAGGAGATCCTGCTGTTCCCGGCCGACCCGATCACCGGGCGGCGCGGCGCGCCGACGGACCGCGTCGACGTGGCCGCGGGCGCGCTGGTCTTCTCGTACCAGCACCAGGTGGTCGTCACGGCCGTGGAGCCGGAGGCGCGGGGATGAGCCGCGCCGCGATACCCGGTCTGCCGAGCCGGCACCCGATCGGTGGGCAACTGCCCGCGCTGTACGCCGACGACGACTTCGCGCAGCGTTTCACCGCCGGACTGGACACCGTCCTCGCCCCGGTGTTCGCGACCCTCGACAACCTGCCCGCCTATCTCGACCCCCGGGTGGCCCCGGCCGACTTCCTGACCTGGCTGGCGTCCTGGGTGGGCGCAGCCGACGACCCGCAGTGGCCGGTGGAGCGGCGCCGCGAGGCGGTCGCCCGCGCCGTGGAGCTGCACCGGTGGCGCGGTACCCGGCGCGGCCTGGCCGAGGCGCTGCGGCTCGCGCTCGGCGTGCACGCCGAGGTCACCGGGGACGGTGGCGCGGTGTGGTCGAGCACTCCCGGCGCCGACCTGCCGCCGGAGCCCTTGGCCGAGGTCCTGGTCCGGGTGTGGCCGGACCACGGGGCCTGGGCGGACCCGGCCAGGGTCCACGAGGTCGTCAGGGCCATGTGCCCGGTGCACACCGTCTGCCGGGTGGAAGTCCTGCCCGGCCCGCCCATCGACGAAGGGAGGTGACGCCATGCGCGCCTGTCCCGCGTGCGGGGCGTCCAACGGCTCCACGGACGACTTCTGCGGCAACTGCGGGGCGTACCTGGGGTGGTCGGACCGTCCGGCGGCTTCGGGTACGCCGTCGGAGCCACCGCCGTCGAGTACGCCCGCGGAGCCCGCAGCCCCCGGCACGTCCTCGGCGCCGTCGGCCCCGGGCGCACCCGGCCCCACGCCCTCGGAGCCGCCGGCCCCGGGCCCACCCGCCGAGCCCCCGGCCGCACCGCGGACCACGCCGCCCGCCGCGGGTTCACACAGCAACGACGGCGGCGGCGACAGCGCAGGCTCCGGGGCCGGTTCCGGTCGAGACGGGACGCCGAGCCCCGTACCCCGGCCCGGCCCCGACGGTGCCGGCTCCGCGCCCTCCGCTCCCGCCTCCCGCCCGACCACCGGCGAGGCGTCCCGCGCCGACGAACCCGCCGCCACAGGCGGGGCGCCCACGGCCCCCGCCCCCCACCCCGCTCCGGCTTCCCCACCCGCTCCGGCCGCTCCGGCCCCCGGGAACTCGCCGGGCCCCCGGCCCCCGGCCGCCCCCACCCGGGACACGTCGGCTCCCGCCCCCATCCAGCCCGTACGCCCCGCGAAGCCGGTGGCGCCCCGCCCGGTCGTGCGCCCCGCGGAGGCCCCCGACGAAGTGGCGGGCGCGCCCTGCCCCTCCTGCGGCACCGCCAACCCGCCCGGCCGCCGGTTCTGCCGACGCTGCGCGACCGCGCTGAACCCCGCCGCGAAGCCCGAACCGCTGCCGTGGTGGCGGACGGTGTGGCCGTTCCGCCGCCGGGTGCGGGCGAGTTCGGGCCGGGCGGTGCGGTTCCTGGTGATCCTGGCCGTGCTGGTGGCGCTGTGCGCCGGCGCCCTCCTGCTGTTCCCCGCCGGACGCGCCCTGTTCGAGGACACCCGGGACAAGCTGGGCAAGGCCAAGACCATCACCCCGGTGGACATCGAGGCGAGCGCCGCATCGCCCCGGCACCCGGCGAAGAACACCACGGACGGCCTGAGCAACAGCTACTGGGGCGCCCCCGCGCCGGGCGCCTCGGTGACGTACACCTTCCGCAAGCCGTTCCGGCTGGTCGACCTGATCATCACCAACGGCCCGTCCAAGGACCCGCAGGACTACACCGGCCAGGCACGCGCACTGCGGATCGACCTGGAGGTGACGACGCAGGACGGCGAGCAGCGGCACAAGGAACTCACCCTCAGCGACAAGCCGGGCCCGCAGACGATCCACACCGCGCTCAGCGACGTGAAGACGGTACGCCTGGTCCTGCGCGAGCCCGTGGGACTGACCCCGGGACGTCAACTGGCCCTGGCGGAGGTGGAGTTCTTCCAGCGCGGCTGACCCGGCCCGGGCCCCGACCCCGGCCCAGACCCGGACCCGTCCTATGACGGCTGACCCGACTGACCCGGCTGGTCCTCCGATCCGCCCGCGGGGCGGCGGGCGCGGCTCCGGCGGTCGTACGCCGCCTGGGCCGCCGCCCGCAGCCGTACGTAGAAGGGGTTGTCCTGGCCGGTCTGCCACATGTGCAGGTAGATCAGCATCTGGTTCAGCACGGTGTCGTACTCGACCAGGGTGCCGGAGGCGTTTCCGGCCGCCTTGCCCCAGCCGACCAGCCGCTCCTTCTGCGCGGCGGTGATCTTGCCCGCCTTCTCGAAGGAACTCGCGTACTGCTCCAGCTTCTGCGGCTGGGCGCCGTAGACCAGCTTCTCCTCCAGCATGCTCTGCTGGAAGTCGTCGAACTCGGCGTTCCCGGCCAGGGCCGCCTTCAGATCGGCGAGCGCCTGCTTGCGCTCCGCCGCCAGCGCCGCGACCTCCGCGTCGGTCGCCCCGGACCGCACCAGCTCCATCACCGGGCTGCTGCCGAACGCCTGATGGGCCGCGACATGGGTCAGCTCATGGGCGATGTGCCCCAGCAGGAAGGAGGTGCCGCCCCTGGCCTGGGTGTCGACGTTGAACGTGAACGCCGGGTCGCCCTCGGCGGCGGCCGGGTCGAGCTTCATGCCGCCCATGCCGCCGCGCGGGTACTGCATCACGGTCACCAGCGGCACCACGGCCATCAGCTCCCCGATGACGGCGCGCGTCTCCTCGGGCAGCGCCCCGTCCTCGCGCAGCGCCCCCAGCTTCTGGACGAAGTCACCCATCATCGTGTGGAACCTGTCCGCGGGGATGGCCTGGGCCGCCTTCTGGGCCTCACCGGCCGGCATGCGCAGGTCGAGGTCCGGGTTCCTCCCCTCGTCCATCACCTGGTCGATCTCGGTCAGCAGGTCCCGGAAGACCGCCTCGGGATCCAACTGCCCCTGCGCCGCCTGGGCCTGTTCGCCGAGCCGCTGGGTGCCCCCGACCCGCGAGCCCGCGTCGCCCTTGTGAGCCACGTAGTCGCCGCACGCCCTGACGATGTCCTTGAGGGCGAGCAGCCGGGCCCCCTGTCTGGCGTCCGGCAGCGCGTAGAACGCCTTGAGCGCCCGGTCCACCTTGGTGATCTCGGAGCGGCCGCGCAGTGCGGTGCCCCCCGTGCCCTGCTTGAACTCGTCCTCGGTCATCATCCGGGACACCGTGACCATCTGGGAGGCGACCGTGTTGCCGGCGGTGCTCTGGAACGCCCCGGGGGTGCGAGGGCCACGGCTGCTCCGCGCGGGCGTCACCTGCGGCGTGCCGTGTGTCTGCCCGGGGACTTCATCGGATTCCTCCGTGGATACCCCGGCCTTCAGGCCGGGGAGGAAACGGACTCCTGCGGAGCAGGGCAAGGGGCCGCGATTCGCCGCCAGGGCGGATCGCGGTGCTCTGACCAGCGGGTTTGATGCTAAGCCTGAGCCTCACTAGTTTGTGAGCGTGACCACGACGTGCGTGAAGCGGGCGTTCAAGTACCGCTTCCATCCGACCGACGCGCAGGCAGCCGAGCTGTCGCGCACGT
>NZ_JBHVGZ010000056.1:0-71324 GCF_042800355.1 Streptomyces sp. NPDC057623 | reverse complement strand
GCGTATACGGACTTGGACGTGCCACTTGCTGCTTCCCTCGATTCCTTACAGGACAACCCTATTGGGTCCCTGTCCGGGATCTTCGGGGCCCCTCAGCGACGCCGAACACCTCATGCTCGCTGTCGGGGTGGAAGTCCCGCAAAGGCTTGATGAGGCGCTGCAACTCACTAGCAACATGCGCGTGCAGGTCATCCGGGGTGAACGTGACCACACCCTCGCCTGGCCGGGCACCGGCCAGGAGGTCTTCCACACTGGGTAGGAACCGAGATGGGCTATTCCCGTTCTCAGGGCCTTGGCTCTCGTGCTCGTCCAGTGACTTGACTGGCCCAACGTCGATTCCGATCTGGGTCTCGAACCAGACCTTGCCAGCCCCGACGAAGTGGTACTTCGCGCCCGAAGCGCGAATCTGGTTCTGATACGGGACGACTTCTCCGAAAGTCGCGTCACGGATCTGCTCCACCGCCTGCCGGAACCGGCGAGGCACGTCGGCACCCCACACCTCCCCCTCTTCGGCGCCGATCAGCGTGCGCAGCCGCCTCTGGGCGAGCACCCGATCCGCACAGAACGCCGCCCACACTCCTATCAGGGTGATCATCGGTGCCAGGTAGGCGAGCGGCGCAAGCAGTCCCATCCCACCGGCCGCGCAGGCCAGGGCCATGAGGCCTCGGCGCAGCCACAACAGCCGCTCCGCCTGCGCACACGCGGTCAGTACGGCCTCCAAGTCGAAGCCGTGCGACGGCACCGGCCGCCCGCCGGTAGCTATTCGGTGGCGTACCCAGCGCACGTACTCATGTCCGACGAGCACTCGCGGCTGCTTGCGCTCGGTAGGCTCGTCGTCGTCAAACGGCTTCTTCAGCGCATCCTTGTCACCATCGAGTGCGCGCTTGGTGGCCTGCTCCCGACGCCGCTCACGCATCCTCTTCGGTGTAAGCGTGTCACCCAGCTTCTTGGCCTTCTTCCGCCGCCATTTTCTGAGGTTCTTAGCGAACTCCTCGGCTCTGTCGGGCCGCAGATGTGCCACCGCGCACAATAATCGCGTGGGCTCGGTCATCCCGCCCTGTCCGTTGCCGGGTTGGCTGTTGCCACCCGCCGCTTGCCGTGGAACCGCCGGCACCTTCAGCAGCGATCCTGCCCCACCTGCCCACGCGTCCCCAGATCCGAGTGAATCCGTTTCCATGCGCCCCCGTCCATCAGCACGACAAACGATCGTGCCCCACGGAGGCGTTCGCTGCCTACTACGCCCAGGCATGCCAATCAGGCCAAAATCGATGCGCAGGGCGCAGGTTCAGGGATTCGCCGAGCCACCCCGCCGGATGACGTGTGTGGTAGTGGTTACAACTGCAGTCCGGGACAGGCGAGTTCGGCCCGAAAAACAAGGCGAGGACGCGGCCGAGGAGGAAGAAGCCGATAGCGGTCATCATGAAGAGGTTGCCGATCGCCTTGTGGTTGGTCGTCGTCGCCCAGCCCAGCAACGCCCCCTCCAGGTCTCCGATGCGGCCGGGCTCCGGTCTCGCACGCGCCGGCTCGGTCCTGATGTCCACCGCAAATGCGCCGCTGCCGGGGCATTCGACCCGTGCACCTCACCTGATGTCGCTGATCCCGGTGCGGTCAGTGACGGCCGCCCGGCCCGCCTCCAGTCGGGCCGCCGGAACGCGGAACGGCGAGCAGGAGACGTAGTCCAGGCCTACGCGGTGGAAGAAGTGGATGGAGTCGGGGTCGCCGCCGTGCTCGCCGCACACCCCGGTCTGCAGGCCGGGGTTGACGGCGCGTCCGGCCTCGACGGCCAGCTCCACGAGCCGTCCGACGCCTTCCTGGTCGATCGACTCGAACGGCGACACTCCGAAGACTCCCTTCTCCAGGTACAGAGGGAAGAAGGAGGCCTCGGCGTCGTCGCGGGACAGGCCCCAGGTGGTCTGGGTGAGGTCGTTGGTTCCGAAGGAGAAGAAGTCGGCGGACTCGGCGATGCGTCCGGCGGTGAGGGCGGCGCGCGGCAGCTCGATCATCGTGCCGATCGGGCAGTCGAGGGTCGTGCCGGTCTCGGCCGCGACCTCGGCGAGGACGCGTTCCGTCTCGGCGCGGGCCAGGCGCAGTTCTTCGACCGTGCCGACGAGCGGGATCATGATCTCGGCGTGAGGTCGGCCGCCCGCGCCGAGGCGGTCGATGACGGCATCGGCGACGGCCCGTACCTGCATCGCCATCAGACCGGGCACGGCGAGGCCCAGTCGCACACCGCGCAGACCGAGCATCGGGTTCTGCTCGTGCATCCGCTCGACGGCCTGGAGGAGTTCGCGGTCGTGCGGGTCAGGGTGCACCGCGGAGGCGAGGCGGACGGCGAGCTCCGTGCGGTCCGGCAGGAACTCGTGCAGCGGCGGGTCCAGCAGCCGAATTGTCACGGGCAGCCCGTCCATCGCCTTCAAGATGCCGGTGAAGTCCTCCCGTTGCAGGGGCAGCAGGTCGGCGAGGGCCGCCTCGCGCGCGGTGTCGTCGCGGGCCAGGATCATCGCCTCGACCAGTGCCCTGCGCTCACCGAGGAACATGTGCTCGGTGCGGCACAGGCCGATGCCCTGGGCGCCGAGGGCGCGGGCCCGGGCGGCATCCTCTGGCGTGTCGGCGTTGGCCCGCACCTCCAGGCCGCGCACGGAGTCGGCGTGGGCCAGCGCGCCCAGGACAGCCCGCGTCAGCTGTCCGGTACCCGTGCCGGTTTCCAGGGCGCGGCCGACGTCGGACGCGGTGAGCGGGAGCGCGCCGAGGTGGACGGTGCCGGCGGTGCCGTCGACGGAGAGGGTGTCGCCCTCTTGCACGACGACGCCCGTTTCCGTGGTGAACCGACGGGCGACCGGGTCGACGGCCAGGGCCTCGGCGCCGCACACGCACACCTTTCCCATGCCGCGCGCCACGACGGCGGCGTGGCTGGTCTTGCCGCCCCGGCTGGTCAGCACCGCCTGCGCGGCGATCATGCCGGGCAGGTCGTCGGGGGTGGTCTCCCTGCGGACCAGGACCGTGTGCTCGCCGGCCGCGGCGCGCCGTACGGCCTCGGCGGAGTCGAAGACGGCGACGCCTACCGCGGTGCCGGGCGAGGCAGGCACGCCGTGGGCGAGGGGGACGTCGGCCGGGGTGGCGTCGAAACGGGGGAACATCAACCGGGTCAGTGCGGCGCCGTCGACCCGCATCAGGGCCTCGTCGGTGCTGATCGTGCCGTCGTCACCGAGGTCGTGGGCGATACGGAAAGCGGCCTCGGCGGTGCGCTTACCGACGCGGGTCTGGAGGATCCACAGTTTGCCGCGCTCGACGGTGAACTCGACGTCGCACAGGTCGCGGTAGTGGGCCTCCAGGGCGCGCAGGTGGTCGCCGAGTTCGATGTACGTGCGCGGGGCGAGGATCTTGAGTTCGCTCAGCGGCAGCGCGTCGCGGACTCCCGCGACGACGTCCTCGCCCTGGGCGTCGGGCAGGTAGTCGCCGTACATGCCGCTCTCGCCGGTGGCGGGGTCACGGGTGAAGGCAACGCCGGTGCCCGAGTCGGTGCCGAGGTTACCGAAGACCATCACCTGGATGTTGACGGCGGTGCCGAGGTCCTCGGGAATGTGTTCGCGGTGGCGGTAGATGCGGGCGCGTTCGCCGTTCCACGAGTCGAAGACCGCGCGGATGGCGCGGGCGAGCTGGTCGGCGGGGTCCTGCGGGAACTCCTCGCCCGTCTCCTTGCGAATGATGTCCTTGAACTCCTCGGTGAGCTTGACGAGTTCGGCGGTGTCGAGGTCGTGGTCGGTGGCGAGGGCGCGCTGGGCCTTGTGGGCGGCGATGGCCTGCTCGAACAGCTCGCCGTCAACGCCCATCACGGTGCGGCCGAACATCTGGATGAGGCGCCGGTAGGAGTCCCAGGCGAACCGTTCCTGCCCGGAGGCCTTGGCGAGCCCGGTGACGGACCGGTCGTTGAGGCCGATGTCGAGGATGGTCTCCATCATGCCGGGCATGGAGAAGCGGGCGCCGGAGCGCACGGACACCAGCAGGGGGTCGTCGGGCGCGCCGAGGGTGCGGCCCATGGCCCGCTCCAGGGCGGCCAGCGAGTGGGCCGCCTCGACGCCGAGCTCGTCCGGTTCCTCGCCCGTGGCCAGGTAGACCTTGCAGGCCTCGGTGGTGACAGTGAAGCCCGGCGGTACGGGCAGGCCGAGCCGGGTCATCTCGGCGAGGCCGGCTCCCTTGCCGCCGAGGAGTGCGGCCATGTCACGGCTGCCTTCGGTGAATTCGTACACGTACTTGGTGGGCACGCTCATCAGGCCTCGGCCTCTCACTCGTGGGGGACGACGGCCACGGGGCAGCCGACGTGATGGATCGCGGCGTGCGTGACAGGTCCGGTGCGGGCGCCCGTCGGGCGTTCAGTCACCCGGCGGCCGACCACGAGGAGACTCACCCCGGTGGCGGCCCGAACCAGCACGGACTGGGCGCGGCCCTCGATCACGGTCTCCACCACCTCGACCTCGGGGTATTTGTCCCTCCATACCTTCATAACGGCGGTGAGGAAGCCGAGCCACTCGTCGGCCTGTTCCGGGCCGCTCACCAGGCCGATGTCGCCGGGGCCGAGCCCCAACGGGGACGGTGCCTGCCAGGCGTGCACGACGTGCAGGCGCGCGCCGCGCAGCCGAGCCGCCTCGAAGGCGAACTCGATCACCTCGTCGCAGGGGTCGCCAAGGTCGATGCCCAGGACGACGTCCCGGTAGCCGGTGCGGGTGGACGGGCTGCCGTCGTCGGCCGGAAGGTGCTCGTCCGACGCTTCCTCCCCCGCCCGGACGAGGACGACCGGCCGGACGGCCCGTGCCACCGCGCCTAGGGCGACCGACCCGACCAGGAACCCGGTGAATCCGCTGAGGCCGCGAGAGCCCTGCACCAGCAGGTCGGCCTGTTCGGCGGCGTGCACGAGTGCGGTGATCGCGGGTCCCTCGATCTGCTCGTCGTCGAGTTTGACGTCTGGGCAGGCACGACGGATGCGGTGCTCGGCCTGGGGCAGCACGCGCCGGGCCAGATAGCGCTGGGCTGCCGTCGCCGGCTCGCCGGCCCACTGGCGGGGGTGCCAGTTCCAGGCGTGCACCAGACGCAGCGGCTGGTCGCGGCGCGCCGCCTCACGGGCGGCCCACTCGGCAGCGGCGAGACTCTCGGCGGATCCGTCGACTCCGGCCATGACGAGCGGAAGCACGGCGTACACCTCCTGCGCTCGGTTTCTCCTCGGTGCCAGCCTCGTCCCACGGCCTGCCGGCGGGTATGGGCCGCCAGGGCTCCGATCAGGGACCGTTCGGCCCCTGCGTACGGGCGGGCCGCGCGGCGACGCTGGGCTTGCCCGGGGCCGAGTTCCCCCTGGGCGGAAGGCGGCACATCATGGAACGAGTGATCATCACCGGCGTCGACAGGTCGGCACGCAGCCGTGCCGCCGCCGACTGGGCCGCGCGCGAGGCGCTGTTGCGTGGGCTGCCCCTGCGGGTGGTCCATGTGGCGCCGCCGGACGGTCCGGATCCGACCGAGCAGTGGCCGTACCCCCCGGCGACGGTAGCGGACCGCGTGGCGGCCGAACTCACCCACCGGCACCCGGCGCTGACGGCCCGCAGCATGAACCTGACCGGGGCGCCCGTGACCGCCCTGCGCGCGCTGGCCGAGGAAGCGGAGCTGCTCGTCCTCGGGCTGCGCGGCGAGGGCGGTCCCACCGGGATCGTCATGGGCCCGACAGCCTCCGCCCCGGCCGCGGAGTGCACCCGCCCGGTGGTCCTGGTGCCGGGCACGCTCGCCGGTGACGGGCCGCCGGGCCGTGCCGACGCCGTGACTCTGGGGATCGACGCCCGCAATCCGGCGGGCGGCGCTACCGGCCTCGCCTTCGAAGCGGCCCGGCTGCGCGGCGCGCGGCTGCACGCAGTGCACGCCTGGACCCTGCCGGCCCGGGCAGCCGAATCACCCCTCCCCGTGTTGGAGGAGGACCGCGCCACCTGGGAGGACGACGAGGTGCAGCGGCTGTCGGACGCCCTGCGGCCCTGGCGCGGCAAGTATCCGGAAGTCGACGTCCTGGAGGACGTCGTACTGCTCACTCCGGAGAAGGCGCTCGCTCACGCCGCCGGGAACTCCGCCTTGGTGGTGGCCGGACGCCGTTCGGGCGGCACGGCGCTCGCCCTGCTGCGACATGCCAAGTGCCCGGTCGCCGTCGTGCCCGCGTGACCCGTGTCGTCGCTGTATCGGTCCGCCCCGGTCGGCCCGTCGGCTTGGGTCGTTCGGCCCATGCGGACCAGGCGACCACGGACCATCGTGGGGGCATGAGGAAACTCGGTCGGATCGCTGTGATCGGCGTCGGGAACGAGTTCCGGCGCGACGACGGCGTGGGCTGGACCGTACTCGCCCGACTGCGCGAGCGGGCCGAGGACCGACCGTTGCCGCCGGACACCGACCTTGCGACCTGCGACGGCGAGCCGGGACGGTTGATCAGCCTGTGGGAGGGCGCCTGGCTCGCCGTGGTCGTCGACGCGGCCCATGCCCACCCGGGCACCCCCGGCCGAGTGCATCGCCTGGAACTCGACGCCGGGCTCCCTGCCCACCCGCCGACCACCAGCTCACACGGGCTGGGACTCGGCGAGGCCGTCGAACTGGCCCGGGTGCTGGACCGTCTGCCGGAGCACCTGGTGGTGTACGCGGTGGAAGGCGCCGAGAGCGACATGGGCAGCGGCCTCTCCCCCGCCGTCGCGGACGCCGTGGAACCGCTGGTGGCGGCCGTCGAGGACGAGATCGCACGCCATGGGGACGCCACAGCCGGGAGGCCGGCATGACCATGCGTCGCTTCCACGTCGAGGGCATCGTCCAGGGCGTCGGTTTCAGACCCTTCGTGTATCGCACCGCGGCCGCGCTCGGTCTGGACGGCTGGGTGGCCAACGTCAACGGGCACGTGGAGGGGGAGGTCGCCGGACCGACGCGGGCCATCGAGGAGTTCGCCGCGCGGCTGCGCAGCGACGCACCGGCCCTCGCCCGGGTGCGCCGCGTCCAGCTGACCGGCGGCACGCGGCAGTCTCCGTACGACACCGGCTTCCAGGTACGGCACAGCGCCCCCGATGACTCGGACAAGGCATCCCGCGAGATCCCGCCCGACGCAGCGATCTGCGATGCCTGCCTGAGCGAGCTGCGCGCCCCCCGCGACCGCCGCTACCGCTATCCGTTCATCAACTGCACGGACTGCGGCCCGCGAGCCACCATCATCGAAGACCTGCCGTACGACCGGATCCGCACGACCATGCGCCGCTTCCCGCTGTGTGGCGCCTGCGCCGCCGAGTACGCCGATCCGGGCGACCGGCGCTTCCACGCGGAACCCGTCGCCTGCCCCGTCTGCGGGCCACGGTTGGCCTGGGAGGAACTGCGCGGCGAGGAGGCGCTGCGGGCGGCGGTGAAGACGGTCGACGAGGGCGGGATCGTCGCGCTGAAGGGGCTGGGCGGCTACCAGTTGGTGTGCGATGCGGGCGATCCGACGGTCGTGGCTGAGCTGCGGCGCCGCAAACGGCGTCCGGCGAAGCCGTTCGCCGTGATGGTCCAGGACATCGAGACGGCCGCGCGGCTGGCGCAGATCGGCGCCGGTGAGCGCCAGACCCTGCGCTCTGCGGAGCGGCCCGTTGTGCTGCTCGGCAGGCGTCGGTGGCGAGGGCGAACGGCTCCACTCGCTCCCGAAGTCCACCCCGGCCTGACCCGGGTCGGCCTGTTCCTCCCCACGAGCGGTCTGCACCACCTCCTCCTCGACGAGCTGGCCCGGCCCGTCGTGATCACCAGCGGCAATCTCAGCGACGAGCCGATCGCCATCGACGACGAGGAAGCCCAGAGCGCCCTGGCCGCCGTCGCGGACGGATTCCTCACGCACGACCGGCCGATCCGGTCGCGGTACGACGACTCCGTGGTGCAGTTCACCGGGCGGACCCGGATCACGATCCGCAGGGCGCGCGGGTTCGCCCCCGCCCCGCTGCCGCTTCCCGTACGGGAGCCGGTGGCCGGCGTCGGCGCCCAGCTGAAGCACACCTTCACGCTGGCCGCCGACGGAAGGGCCCATATCGGACCGCACACCGGGGACATGGCCGATCTGCCGGCCTACGACGCGTTCCTTGCGTCGTACGAGCACCTCAAGGAGCTCACTGGCATCGAACCGGTGGTCCTCGCCCACGATCTGCACCCTGGCTACTTGTCCACGCAGTGGGCCGAGGCGCAACCGCTGCGCCGGATCCCGGTGCAGCACCACCACGCGCATGTCGCCGCCTGCGCGGCCGAGCACAGGGTGCCGGGGCGCTTCCTCGGCATCGCCTACGACGGGCTGGGGCTGGGCGACGACGGTACCTTGTGGGGCGGCGAGATCCTCGTCGCCAGTCTGAGCGGCTACCGCCGCGTGGGCCGGTTCGCCACGGCGCCCCTGCCCGGCAGCGACGCGGCGGTACGCCATCCCTCCCGCACGGCCCTCGGCCATCTGCTGGGCGGTGAGGCGCTGGGCTCACCGCGCCCGTACCCCTGGCTCACCCGGCCCTTCACCGACCGGCTCGACCCGGCCGAGGCCGCGGCGGTGCGCGCCATGATCGCGCGGGACGTCAACTGCCCGCGGGCCTCGAGCGCCGGACGGCTCTTCGACACGGCGGCCGCACTGCTCGGCCTCGCCGACCAGGTGAGTTACGAGGGTGAGGCGGCCGTCCTGCTCGAAGCGACGGCCGGCGACGAGCATGCCGTACCGCTCGCCCATCGGGTCGTACGGTCGCAGGGCCTGTGGGTGTACGACCCGACACCGAGCCTGGCCGATCTGCTGCGGCGGCAGCTGGACGGGGAGCCGGTGGCACAACTGGCTGCGGCCTTCCATCTGACGCTCGCGATCGTCACCGCCGAGCTCGTCGCGCGGACCGTTGCCGAGGGTGCGCCGCGCACGGTGTGCCTGGGCGGCGGCTGCTTCGTCAACCGGCGGCTGCTGACCGAGGTGAAGCGCCGGCTGCAGGCGCAGGGGCTGCGGGTGCTGGTCGGCGGTCAGGTCCCGGTCGGGGACGGCGGCATCAGCTATGGCCAGGCGGCGGTCGCGGTCGCACGACTGGCCGAGGAGGGGTGAGCGCGCATGTGTCTGGGCATCCCGGGCCGGGTCCTGGAGATCCACGACGACGCCGGACTGCGCATGGCGACCGTCGACTTCGGCGGCATACGACGCGAGGCCTGCCTGAGCTGCACACCCGAGGCGGACGTCGGGTCGTACGTCATCGTGCACGTCGGCTTCGCGATCACCCAGGTCGACGAGGCGGAGGCACAGCGCACGCTCGAGGTGCTGCGGGCGATGGCGGGCGCTGTCGAGGGTGAGCTGGGTGAGCCGCTGCCCTGACCGTCAGTCAGTCGCTCTCCTCGAGAACCGCCGGGCAGTAACGATGAGGCATGGTGACCGGCCTGCCATCTGCTCGGCGAGGCGCCGGGCGCCCCGTCCAGAATGAGCCCATCCTGGACAACGGATCGGCCTTCCTCGTGCGACTCCCCGCCCTGGGGCCCGGTCGGCCCGTCAAGAGGGCCGGTCAGCCCCTGCCGCAGGCACCCCTCGCGGTCGCAACCTGACGGTGGAGGAGCACGGAGCCGCCCGGACAAGGAGGACCGTCATGACCGCCATCGCAGCCCCTGCCGTGCTCGACCGGGACGGCCTGAACACCCTGGTCGCGGCACTGGTGGCAAAGGGGCGGACCGTGGTCGGGCCGACCGTGCGGGACGGTGCGATCGTGCTGGCCGAGCTGACCTCGGCCGACGCGTTGCCCTACGGCTGGGGGGTCGAGCTGGACGCCGGACGCTATCGGCTGGTCCACCGCGAGGACGGGGCCGCCTTCGCACACAGCGCGGGGCCGCAGTCGTGGAAGTCCTACCTGCACCCGTCGCGGGAGCGGCTGTGGAGCGCCGACCGGACGCCGGACGGGGACATCCACTTCACCCCGCACGAGCCGGACCCGCCGTCGTACGCCTTCCTCGGCGTCCGCCCCTGTGACCTGCGGGCCATCGCTATCCAGGACAAGGTGCTGACCGGCGGGCGGTACGAGGACACCGGGTACGGGAAGCGGCGTTCCGGAGCGTTCCTGATCGCCGCCGAATGCACAGAACCCGGGGCCACCTGCTTCTGCGTGTCCACCGGCGGCGGCCCCGCGGCCGACCCCGGATACGACCTGGCGCTGACCGAGGTCGTGGACACGGACGGGCACCGCTTCCTCGTGCGCGTCGGCAGCCAGGCAGGCGCCGAGTTGCTGGAGCAGCTGCCCCACCGCGCCGCCGACCAGGACACCGAGGCCACCGCCCGTACTCTCGTGGACGCCGCACGCGACCGCATGGGCCGCGCACTGCCGCCGGTCGACCTGCGTGCCCTGATGGGCGCGAGCCTGGATGCCGAGCGCTGGGACGACGTGGCCGCCCGGTGTCTGACCTGCGGCAACTGCACCATGGTCTGCCCGACCTGCTTCTGCACCACCACCGAGGAGGTCACCGACCTCACCGGTGACCACACCGAGCGCTGGCAGCGCTGGGACTCCTGCTTCGACCTGGACTTCTCGTATCTGCACGGCGGCCCGGTCCGCTCCTCCGCCCGCGGCCGCTACCGGCAGTGGCTCACCCACAAGCTCTCCACCTGGCACGACCAGTTCGACACGACCGGATGCGTCGGCTGCGGGCGCTGTATCACCTGGTGCCCGGCCGGTATCGACATCACAGAGGAAGTCGCCGCTCTGGACGCCGAACGCGCCGAGCACGCGGAACACGCGGGTCCCGGAACGGAGACGGACTGATGCCTCCCTCGATCGCCCTGCGCATGAACCACGCTCTGCCCGTCGAGCACCGCGAACCGCTGCTGCGCGTCGGCCGTGAGGTGAGCTTCGCGCAGGGCACCCGCCTGTTCGAGGAGGGCGGTCACGCAAACCGCTTCTGGATCATCCGTGACGGTACGGCCGCCCTCGACATGCATGTGCCCGGCCGCCGGCCGCCGGTCATCGAGACACTCGGCATCGGCGACCTCGTCGGCTGGTCCTGGCTCTACGAGCCGTACGTCTGGCAGCTGGGCGCCGAGACCTTGACCCCGCTGTGCGCCTACGAGTTCGACGCCGTCGCCGTCCGGCTCATGTGCCTGAACGACCCCGAGTTCGGGCGTGCCGTCGAGCACTGGGTCGGCCGGGTGCTGGCACACCGGCTCAACGCGACCCGCGCCCGGCTGCTCGACCTGTACGGGATCCACGAGAAGGATCCGCGATGACCGCCGTACCGGTGCCCCATCGCGTGGTCGCCCGCCGTCCGGAGACCGCGGACACGGTCACGCTGCGTCTGGAACCGGTCGGCGCGGCGCTGGAGGACTTCGCTCCGGGGCAGTTCGCGATGGTGCACTCCTTCGGCCGCGGTGAGATCCCCGTCTCGGTGAGTTCCGTGCAAGCCACGGGCGGCCTGGCGCACACGATCCGTTCGGTGGGTGCGGTCTCCGACGGGCTGTGCACGGCGCGGGTCGGCGATGTCGTCGGCCTGCGCGGTCCGTACGGCAACAGCTGGGAACTGGAGCGGGCGCGCGGCGGTGACGTGCTGGTCGTGGCTGGCGGCATCGGTCTCGCCCCGCTGCGGCCGCTGATCCTGAGCGCCCTGGCCGAGCCGGAGGCGTATCGCCGTGTCAACGTCCTGGTCGGGGCACGCACGCCGGGCGACGTGATCGCCCGGCAGGAGATCGAGAGCTGGCCCACGGCGTTCACCGGAGTGACGGTCGACCGGCCCGACCCGGACTGGCGCGGGGACGTCGGCGTGGTCACCCAGCTGCTGGGGCGTGCGCACTTCGAGCCGGGCAGCACCTGGGCGTTCGTGTGCGGGCCGGAGCCGATGATCCGTGCCGCCGCACGCGAACTCGCCCAGCGGGGTGTCTCCCGCGACCGTATCCGCGTCTCGCTGGAGCGGAACATGCGCTGTGCGACAGGGCACTGCGGGCACTGCCAGCTCGGCCCCCTGCTGTTGTGCCAGGTGGGCCCCGTCGTGGACTGGGAGGGCGCGGAACCCCTTCTGTCAGTAAGGGAGTTGTGAGATGGCACCCACACTCGCGGTGTTCAAGCTGGCCTCCTGTGACGGCTGCCAGCTCACCCTGCTGGACTGCGAGGACGAACTCCTGGCGCTGGCGGGCGAGGTGGAGATCGCCCACTTCCTGGAGGCGTCCAGTGCGGTGGCGCCCGGACCGTACGACCTGTCCCTCGTCGAGGGCTCCGTCACCACGGCCGACGACGCCGAGCGGGTCCGCGCGATCCGGGCGGCCTCGCGCCACCTGGTGACCATCGGGGCGTGCGCGACCGCCGGGGGCATTCAGGCACTCAGGAACTTCGCGGACGTCGACGAGTACCGGCGCGTGGTGTACGCGCACCCGGAGTACGTCGAGACCCTCACCACCTCCACGCCCGTGTCGGCGCATGTGGACGTCGACTTCGAGCTGCGCGGCTGCCCGATCGACCGGCGTCAGCTCATCGAGGTGATCACCGCGTTCCTCGCCGACCGCAAGCCGGACGTCCCGGACCACAGCGTGTGCTTCGAGTGCAAGCGGCGCGGCACTGTCTGCGTCATCGTCGCTCACGGCACGCCCTGTCTCGGACCGGTCACCCATGCCGGGTGCGGAGCGCTGTGCCCGGCGTACGGCCGCGGCTGCTTCGGCTGCTTCGGCCCGTCCGGGTCGGTGAACCTGCCCGCTCTGATCCCGCTGCTGCGCCGCGACGGTCTCGACGACGACGCGGTGGAGCGGTTCCTGCACACCTTCAACGCCACAGCGTTCGAGAAGATCGAGAAGGAGTCGGCCAAGTGACGCACCGCGGTTCCCGTCTGCTGCACGTCGGCTCGCTGTCCCGGGTCGAGGGCGAGGGTGCGCTGCGCCTGCACGTCCACGACGGCACGGTCACCGAGGCGCGGCTGGAGATCTACGAGCCGCCGCGCTTCTTCGAGGCGTTCCTGCGCGGCCGTTCGTACACCGAACCGCCGGACATCACGGCGCGGGTGTGCGGGATCTGCCCGGTGGCGTACCAGATGAGTGCCTGCGCGGCGATCGAGGACGCGTGCGGGGTCACGGTCGATCCGGCGATCCGTGATCTGCGCCGGCTGCTGTACTGCGGCGAGTGGATCGAGAGCCAGGCCCTGCACATCTATCTGCTGCACGCCCCGGACTTCCTGGGCCGCGCGAGCGCGATCGAGCTGGCCCGCACACACCGGACCGAGGTCGAGCGAGGGCTCAGGCTGAAGAAGGCCGGAAACTCCCTCATGGAGTTGCTCGGCGGTCGGGCCGTGCATCCCGTCAACGTACGTCTCGGCGGCTTTTACCGGGCGCCCACACGCGACGAACTCCGGCCGATCGCAGAGGAGTTGAAGCAGGCACTCGACGACGCGTGGGACACCGTGCGCTGGGTCGCGGGCTTCGAGTTCCCGGAGGCCAGGGGCGAGGCCGATCTGCTGGCACTGGCCGAGCCGGACACGTACGCCATCGAGAGCGGGACACTGACCGTCCTGCGATCCGACGGGACCACAGGCACCTTCCCCGTACGGGACTTCACCGAGCACGTCACCGAGACACACCTGCCGCACTCCACGGCACTTCACTCGCGGCTCGACGGGCGGCTCCATCTCACCGGCTCCCTCGCCCGGTTCGCGATCAGCGGGGCACGGCTGTCGCCGGTGGCCCTGCAGGCGGCCGTGGAGGCCGGGCTCGGCGATCCGCGCGAGGGGGCTGTGTGCCGCAACCCCTTCCGGTCGATCCTGGTGCGGGCGGTGGAGACGGTGTACGCCGTCGGCGAGGCGCTGCGGATCATCGAGGCGTACGAGCCGCCCGCACGCCCGTACACGGAGGTGCCCCCGGTCGCCGGGGTCGGACACGGGGCCACGGAGGCGCCGCGCGGGCTGCTCTACCACCGCTACGAACTCGACGCCGACGGCATCGTCACCAGCGCGATGCTGGTGCCGCCCACCGCGCAGAACCAGGGCGCGATCGAGGACGACCTGCGGCGACTGACCCAGCGAGCGATCGGTGAGGGCGACCCGGACGACTCCAAGTTGACGGCCCTGTGCGAGCGGGCGATCCGCAATCACGACCCGTGCATCTCCTGCTCCACCCACTTCCTCGACCTGACGGTCGTCCGTACCTGAGGAGCTATGCAGGAGGCTGCAATGTCCGAATCTCCGTACACCGTGAGCGATGTGATGACGCACACTGTCGTCGCCGTCGGCAGTGAGGCGTCCTTCAAGGAGATCGTCGAGCTGCTCGACCAGTGGAAGGTCAGCGCCCTGCCGGTGCTGGCTGGTGAGGGGCGGGTCATCGGGGTGGTCTCAGAGGCCGATCTGCTGCCCAAGGAGCAATTCCGCGACGGCAACGAGGCCGAGAGCGATTTCGGCGAGCGGCTCAAGGCGAGCGCGCTGACCGCGGGTGAGCTGATGAGCACCCCGGCGGTGACCGTGCACGCGAACGCATCGCTGGCCGAGGCGGCGCGCATCATGGCCCGTCGGCGTGTGAAGCGGCTGCCGGTCGTGGACGGCGTCGGCATGCTGGAGGGCATCGTCAGCCGCAGTGACCTGCTGAAGGTGTTTCTGCGGACCGACACCGAGATCGCCGACGAGATCCGCAGCAGTGTGCTGACCCATCTGCCGGTCACCACCGCGCTGGGGGTCTCGGTCACCGAGGGCGTCGTCACGCTGACCGGTTCGATGCCCGAGCGCGGGCTCGTGCCAGTGGTGGCCCGGGCATTGCGGGCAGTCGAGGGAGTCGTCGACGTCCAGGTGGATCTAACCCACCGCTGAAAGGTCCCGACCAGCGATGAAGTACCTCGACGAGTACCGCGATCCCGTCCTCGCCCGGCGCCTGCTGGACGAGCTGCGGCAGACCGTCACGCATCCCTGGCGGATCATGGAGGTGTGCGGCGGCCAGACCCACACCCTCGTCCGCCAGGGCATCGACGAGCTGCTGCCGGCCGGGATGCGGATGATCCACGGCCCGGGCTGCCCGGTCTGCGTAACTCCGCTGGAGACCCTGGACCGGGCCATGGCCGTCGCCGCCCGGCCCGACGTGATCCTCACCAGCTTCGGCGACATGCTGCGCGTGCCCGGCACGGACACCGACCTGCTGTCGCTGCGGGCGCGGGGAGCGGACGTACGCGTGGTCTACGCCCCGATGGACGCCGTACGCCTGGCCGCCGAACACCCCGAGAAGGAGGTCGTCTTCCTCGCGGTCGGCTTCGAGACCACCGCACCCGCCAACGCGACAGCCGTGCTGCACGCGGCCCGCCTCGGGCTCACGAACTTCTCGATGCTCGTCAGTCACGTCCTCGTGCCGCCCGCGATGACCGCGCTGCTGGAGGACCCGGACTGCGAGGTGCAGGCCTTCCTGGCGGCGGGGCATGTGTGTGCGGTGATGGGCTGGCGGGAGTACGAGCCGATCGCCACGAAGTACCGGGTACCGATCGTGGTGACCGGGTTCGAGCCGCTGGACCTGCTGGAAGGCATCCTCATGGCCGTACGGCAGTTGGAGGCGGGTCGGCACAACGTGGAGAACCAGTACGTACGGGCCGTGCGGCGCTCCGGCAACACCGAGGCGCAGGACACGGTGCGTGAGGTGTTCCGGGTCACCGACCGGGCCTGGCGGGGCATCGGGGCGCTGCCCGACAGCGGGCTGGAACTGGCCGAGAAATACCGGCACTTCGATGCCGCCCGGCGCTTCGACGTAGGCGGGCTGTGTCCCGTCGAGGACGCCGAGTGCATCGCCGGCGCCATCCTCACCGGGGCCAGGCTGCCCACCGACTGCGCCGCGTACGGCACCCGCTGCACGCCCCGCCATCCCCTCGGCGCGCCGATGGTGTCGTCCGAGGGCACCTGTGCCGCCTTCCACGCGGCCGGACGCACTCATGTGAGGAGAACGGCATGACCCTCCAATGCCCCACGCCCCACTATGAGGGCGAGGTCGTCCTGCTGGGCCACGGTGCCGGTGGACGCCTCACTTCGGAACTCCTCGACCGGCTGATCCTGCCCGCCCTCGACGGCGACTCGGGTCCCATGGAGGACGCGGCGCTGCTGCCCGGCTACCGGGAACTGGTGATCAGCACCGACAGTTTCGTCGTCAGCCCGCTGTTCTTCCCCGGCGGCGACATCGGGTCCCTCGCTGTCCACGGCACGGTCAACGACCTCGCCATGCGGGGGGCGTGGCCGGTCGCGCTGTCCGTCTCCCTCATCATCGAGGAAGGGCTGCCGCTGACCGAACTCCGGGCGGTTATGGCCTCGTTGGGGAAGGCAGCTCAGGACGCGGGCGCGCCGGTGGTCACCGGTGACACCAAGGTCGTGGGACGCGGTGCCGCCGACAGACTGTTCATCAACACCACCGGCATCGGACAGCGGCACGGCTCGTTGCATCCGTCCGCGGCGCTGGCCCGACCCGGTGACGCGGTCCTGCTGTCCGGGCCGATCGGACTGCACGGTACGACCGTGCTCAGCACCCGTGAGCGCCTCGGCTTCGAGGGTGACATCGCCTCCGACACCCGGCCCCTGCACCGCCTGGTGCGCGCCCTGGTGCCGTTCGGCGCCGATGTCCATGTGCTGCGCGACCCGACGCGCGGCGGGCTCGCCGCCTCCCTCAACGAGATCGCCCGTGACTCGTCGGTCGCCGTCGAGATCGAGGAGAGCGCGGTGCCGGTGCCCGAGCCGGTTGCCTCGGCCTGCGATCTGCTCGGGCTGGACCCGCTGGTCGTCGCCAACGAGGGCTGTCTCGTCGCCTTCGTCGCCGCCGACGCGGCTGAGGCCGTGCTCAGCGCGATGCGGTCGGGAGGCGAGGGCGCAGGAGCGGTACGGATCGGCGAGGTGCTGCCGGACGGGCCGACGGGGCGGGTGACGCTGCGCACGCTGGTGGGCGCCCGGCGGATCGTGGACATGCCGCTCGGGGAGCAGCTGCCGAGGATCTGCTGAGAGAGGTGGCGGCCATGACCACGCCGGCCAGCAACCATGCTGCGGTGGGGCAGCGAGGTTGGGCACGTAGGCGATGGCCAGCACCGCGACGACGCCAAGGATGGAGCCGGTGGTCATCATCGTGCGGGGGCCTCGGCGCTCGAGGATGCGGCCGACGGGGATGCCGGTGGGGGCGGAGACCAGGAGGGCGCCGGAGAAGGCTGCGGTGGTGGCGGTCGTCGACCAGCCGGTGGCGGCCGTGATGCGGGTGTTCAGGACCGGGAGGGCGTAGTAGACGATTCCCCAGCTGGTGATCTGGGTGGTGCACAGTGCGGGCAGGGCGGCGCGAGGCCGTGACCGGTCTCCCGTCCCGGTCGCGGCCTCGCTGGTGTGGAGGTTGGTCATCGGCGGATCAGCAGCAGCCGCCTGCGACGGCCGGTTCCTGCGAGATGGTGTCGGCTTCGGCAGGGCCGGCGCAGCAGGTGCTGCCCTGCTGCTTGGCCAGGGAGTCGGCGTCGGCCTTGACGACGTACACCTCCCAGGGTTCCTGGCCGGGACCGTGGACCCAGACCTTGTCCTGGAGGGCGTAGCAGCAGGTGGTGTCGTTCTCCACGTTGGTGGCCAGGCCGACCTCGGCCAGCCAGGTGGTCGCGGCGTGGACGGCCTCGGTGCTTTCGACCTCGACGCCGAGGTGGTCCATGCGGGTCGTCTCGCCCGCGGTGCCTTCGACGAGGACGAGCTTGAGCGGGGGCTCGGTGATGGCGAAGTTGGCGTAGCCGTCGCGGAGTTTGGCGGGCTCGGTGCCGAAGAGCTTCGTGTAGAAGGCCACGGATGCGGCGAGGTCGGGGACGCGGAGGGCGAGCTGTACGCGGGATGTCATGGCGAACCTCCTTGGGTGGGTGAGGTGTTCAGCAGCCGCCGGCTATGGCCGGGGCGCCGATGCCGATCTGGAGGGTGGTGGGGGCGGCGCAGCATCCGCCGCCGGACTGTTCGGCGTTCTCCGGCTCGTCGAACAGGCCCGCGCCGCCGCACACGCCCGTTTCCGGGAGGGTGAGTTCGACGCGTTCGGCGGCCTCCTGGTCGCCTGCGATGGCGGCGGTGATGGAGCGGACCTGCTCGTAGCCGGTCATGGCGAGGAACGTGGGGGCGCGGCCGTAGGACTTCATGCCGACCAGGTAGACGCCCTGTTCGGGGTGGGAGAGCTCGTTGACGCCATGTGGGTAGACGGTGCCGCAGGAGTGGACGTTGGGGTCGATGAGCGGGGCGAGGGCGGTCGGGGCCTGGAGGCGTTCGTCGAGGCCGAGGCGGAGTTCGGAGAGGAAGGACAGGTCGGGGCGGAAGCCGGTCAGGACGATGACCTCGTCGACCGGGTCGAGGCGGCGGCCGTCCTCGGCGACGAGGGCGAGCTGGTCGCCGTCGCGTTCCACAGCCTGTGTACGGAAGCCGGTGACCGCGCTGGCGTGGCCGGCCTCGACGGCGGCCTTGGCGCGCAGGCCCAGGGCGCCTCGGGCGGGGAGCTGGTCGGCCTCGCCGCCGCCGTAGGTGTTGTCGCTGACTCCGCGCCGCAGGATCCATACCGCGTGCGTGCCGTTCTCCGCCTTCGCGAGGTCGGCGAGGAGGGCGAGGGCGGTGAAGGCGGAGGCGCCTGAGCCGATGACGGCGGTGCGCTTGCCTGCGTACCGGGCCCGTACGGCGGGGTCGTTGAGGTTGGGGACGCGGTAGGCGATGCGGTCGATGGCGGTCTTCTCGCCGAGGGCGGTCAGGCCGTCGGCTCCCATCGGGCTCGGGACGGACCAGGTGCCGGAGGCGTCGATGACGGCGCGGGCGGTGATCCGCTCCTCGTAGCCGTCGGCGGACTCGATGTGCACGGTGAAGGGCTGCTCGTCGCGGCCGGAGTCGACGATGCGGTCTCGGCCGGCGCGGGCGACGCCGGTGACCGCCGTGCCATAGCGGACCTTGTCTCCGAGGACGTCGGCGAGCGGCTGCAGGTAGCGCTCGGCCCAGTCGCCGCCGGTCGGGTAGGCGGAGGTGTCGGGGCGGACCCAGCCGGTCGGGGCGAGGAGCTTCTCGGCGGCAGGGTCGATGACCTCGCCCCAGGGTGAGAACAGCCGGACGTGCGACCAGTCGCGTACGGCCGGGGCCGCGGCGGGGCCGGCCTCGAGGACCAGGGGTTCGATGCCGCGCTCGACGAGGTGGGCGGCGGCGGCCAGGCCGATGGGGCCGGCGCCGATGACCACGACGGGCAGCTGGTCGGTGGCGAGCACGCTGTCAATGGACGCAGCCACGAGGTTCCCCTTTGTTTCGATATCTGTCGATGTCTTGCGCTGCTCAGCATGACAGTTGTATCGACAAGCGTCAACATAGACATTCATCAAATCTGTCGAGCCGAGTCATGGAACGGGTGGACGTTGCGGTGATCGGGAGCGCCCAGTCCGGACTGGCCGCGGCGCATGCCCTGCGCCGACACGGACTGGCACCGGTGGTCCTGGAATCGTCCGACCGGCCTGCGGGATCTTGGCCGCGCTACTACGAGAGCCTCAGGCTCTTCTCGCCGGCCCGGTACAGCTCGCTGCCCGGGATGCCCTTCGATGGGGACCTGGATCGCTACCCGCACCGGGACGAGGTGATCGCATATCTGCTGCGATACGCCGACCGACTGGACGCCGACATCCGCACCCGGACGCGCGTGCTCGAAGTCAGCTACGGCGATGGCGCGTTCGGGCTGAGCCTGGAGGATGGCAGCCAGCTGGAGGCCCGTGCGGTGGTCGCGGCAACCGGTACCTTCGGGCGCCCCCACCGCCCTGATCTTCCGGGTCTGGAGGGCTACGCCGGTGTCGTGCTGCACGCTGCGGACTACCGCTCGCCCGAGCCGTTCACGGGGCAGCGCGTCATGGTGGTCGGCGCCGGGAACTCCGCGGTGCAGATCGCCGTCGAGGTCGCCGGGCGGGCCCACGTGACGCTGGCGGCGCGGCATGCGGTGCGGTTCGCTCGCCAGCGCACGCTGGGGCGCGATCTGCATTGGTGGCTGGCCCGCACGAGCCTCGACACGCTGCCCATCGGCCGGTTCCTGCGCACCCCGCCGACCCAGCTGATCATCGACGACGGCCGTTACCGGCCCGCGGTCGCCCCCGGGCGACCGGATCGGCGCCCGCTGTTCACCGGCATCAGCGAAACCAAGGTCATCTGGACCGACGGCACGACCGAGGAGGTCGACACGATCCTGCTGGCAACCGGTTACCGACCCGATCTGGGCTACCTCGCCCCGCTCGGAGCCCTCGACGCCTCCGGGCACCCCCGCCACCGCGAGGGCATTTCACTCACTCACCCGGGGCCGGTCTACGTCGGCCTTGAGTGGCAGCGCAGCCTGTCTTCGAACTCCCTGCGCGGAGTGGGCCGGGACGCCGTCCGGACAGCACGGCACGTCGCAGCCCACCTCGCTCACTTCGGTGAAGCAGGACTGGGATCGGGACGAGCTGACTGAGGTCCGGACGCTGCCCGACGCCACCCTCAGGGCAGAAGCCGCGATGCGGAGCTGGCAGCTCATGACCGGTTGCGCCGGGCGAGCATCGCGGCCACGCCCATGGCCGTCAGCGCGATGACGACGGCGACTGCGCCGTAGCCGAATGCATCGGCTACGGGGCCGCCGATCGCGGGAGCGGCCAGGAGCCCAGGATGCCGATCTGGGACCACAGCACCATGGCCGTCACGATGCGCTGTGCGGGCACGGCGTCGATGAGGAGGCCGGTCGCTCCCGTGTTGGCCAGGCCGATGCCGATCCCCGCGATGACGAGTGCCGCGATCCAGGCGAGTACGGCCGTACCGGCACCGGCGAGCGCGAAGCCAATGGCCACCAGCACGGTGGAGACCTGCAGCATCGTCCGCGGCTGCCACCGGGCCGCCACTCCCCGGCCACCGCCACCACGACGGACGTTGCGGCGTGCAGCACCCCGATCTGGGTCTGGCCCAGCTTGGTCCCGAAGTGGAGCGGCAGCACCCCTTCGAGCGTGCCGAGCGCCGGCACGGCGAAGGCGATAGCGACGGCGGATGCCCGGAATCCGGGTGAGTGCAGAGCTCGCCGGTCGAGGGCGAACGCGCCGGCCGTCGCGGGAAGTCGCAGCGTTAGGACCGGCACGATCGCGAGGAGGACGAGGGTGAGGTAGGCGGCGAAGGGGCCGCGCACCCCGTGGATCGCCCCGAGCAGCGGGCCCAGAAGTCCGCCTGCGGAGTAGGCGGCGTAGATGCGGCTCATGCACAGGCACTCCTGGCTGGGCCAGGCGGCCAGGGTGGCGAAGGTGATCCCTCGCCACAGACACCCTGAGCCCAGGCCCATCACCAAACGGGAGACGGCGAAGACGGCCAAATCCGTGCTCAAGATGAAGCCAAGGCTGCCCACTGCGACCAGCGGCAATCCCCCCAGTAGCAGTCGTGCCGGGCTGCTGCGCCGAATGACGGCCCCGCCCAGCGCGAAACCCGCGACCATCCCCGGCGGGAACATCGCGACCAGCAACCCCAGCGTCGTGGCACTGGCCCCGGTCTGCGCAGCCAGGCCGGGAAGCACCGGCGCAATCAGGCTGTACCCGGCCGCGTCCAGCGCAACCAGTCCCAGCAGCAGGACATAGACCGCACCGGAACGCATCGGCGCCCGCTCCGCCTGTCCGACGCCGGTACTCATGGGTCGCTGCGCCAGCGTCCGCGCGTCGCACTGCTTCCGTTTCGGGCCGGCGCAGGGCGCCCCATGACGACATCGGCCGCCGAGGGAAAGGCGTCGACGCACTCCTCGCTCAGCCGGTACCAGCTGAACGCGCCCTCCCGCTCCACCAGCACGAAGCCCACCTCCGCCAGCGCCTTGAGGTGGTGCGAGACCGTCGACTGCCCCACACCCACGGCCTCGACGATCTGCCCCACGGCGAGCGGCTCACCGCTGCGCGCCAGCAGCGTCACGATCTGAATGCGCGTGGCGTCGGCCAGCGCCTTGAACCAGCCGGCGTACTGCTCGGCCTCGGAACGCTCCAGAGAATCCCTCATCGATAATCGACGATAATCGATGACCTCGGGATATACCGCTACTGCCTCGCTCACTGGTTCGACATGTGTCAACATAGATGCATGTCGAATACGCAGGTGCTGCCGCTGCTGGAACCCGAGGTCCCCGAGGCCGTGGCACCGTGCTGCCCTCCGCTCACCGAACGACCGTTGACCGCCGACGAGGCCGAGAAGACGGCCCGGATGTTCAAGGCGCTGGGTGACCCGGTGCGGCTGCGGTTGTTCTCCGCTGTGGCCTCGCACGAGGGCGGCGAGGCGTGCGTGTGCGACATCTCCGACGTCGGCGTCTCGCAGCCGACCGTCTCCCACCACCTGAAGAAACTCAAGGAGGCCGGCTTGCTCACCTCCGAGCGGCGCGGCACGTGGGTGTACTACCGGGTGGAGCCGTCGGTGGTGGCAGCGATGGGTCAGATGCTGAAGATCGCGGGCTGAAGGCGGACTTGCTCCAGCGGGCACCTGATTGTCAGTGGGGCCCGTCACTATGAACTCATGGGCATCGACATCTCTTGGGCGCGCAACGAGCTGGCCCAGTTTCTCAGCCTCACTGAGCTCTACCGGAAGCCGGATCCCCCTGGCGTTGTCAGTTTCAGTTCTCGCCTCTCGAGCCGCGGCTCGCAGGCGGACATCGCCGCCAGCGCCCACGTGGTGGAACAGATCCTCGACAGGGTCCTGCCTCGATGGCGCACGGAGGTCGACAAGAGCAAGAACGGCGATGTCAACCGCTGGGTCCAGCATCGGGAAGCCGCTCAGCGTGCCGACGCCGCGCTTCTGCGGGATGCCGAGGTCCGCTCCCGTCTGGGCGACGACGCTCCCCAGCTGAGCGCGGGCAGCCGCACCCTTGGGTGTGGGACGGCGCCCGGGCTCTATGGGGGAGCGGACACTTCCGGGAGGCGGTGACGGCAGCCGCGAGGAAGGTCAATGCCGAGGCTCAGAACAAGATCGGGCGTCGCGACGTCGGCGAGACGAAGCTCTTCCAGCGTGTTTTCTCACTGGATGCCCCGAAGGCGGATCAACCCCGGTTGCGGTTGTTGGAGGACGACGGAAGCGACACCTTCCGCAGTGTCCACCGCGGAGCCATGGCCTTTGCCGAGGGGTGCTACGCGGCGATCCGCAACCCCAACAGCCATGAGGACGGTCTCCCCGAGCTGCCTGAACACGAGGCATTGGAACAGCTCGCGTCCTTCAGCCTGTTGGCTCGTTGGGTGCATGCAGCGACTGTGCTGACCGTCTGAGTGGCTAGCCCTGGACCGGGGTCAGAGGACGAGATCCGCGACCGTGCGGGCCGCGTCTCTCGCTGGTCGGCCGACGCCGATCAGAGTGGCGGAGGCCGGCCCGGTCCAGTCGCCGTACCCGAGCAGATGGAGACGTGGTTCGTCCACCAAACGCGTCCCCTCGACGGCGATGTGGCCGCGCTGACCTCGCAGCCCAAGGGGCGCCAGGTGCGAGAGAGCCGGGCGGAAGCCGGTGCACCAGATGATCACATCGGCGTCGGCGCGGGTGCCGTCGGCCCAGAGGGCTCCGCCACGGTCGAGGCGTACGAACATGGGCGACGCCTTGAGCAGTCCGGCGTCACGGGCGTGGCGTACGGGCGGCACAGCGACGATGTCACCGAGGGACGCGACGCCTCCGGTGTCTGTGTGGCCCTCGTCGAGCGCGCGACGGCGGGCGGTGGCAGCGTCGAACAGGGCACGCCCGTCGATGTCATCGGCCAGGAAGCGGGGCGGGCGTTGAGTGACCCACGTCAGCTCGGTGTCGTACGCCAGTTCGGCGGCGATTTGGGCGCCGGAGTTGCCGCCGCCGACCACGATGACGCGCTGCCCGGCGAAGTCGCGCGGGCTGCGGTATTCGACGGTGTGCAGCTGCCGTCCGTGGAAGTCCGAGCGGCCAGGAACGGCGGGTACGAAGGGGCGCCACCAAGTGCCTGTGGCGCTGACAACGGCCTCTGCACGCCAGGTGCCCGCGTCGGCTTCGACCCGCAGGAGTCTGCCGTCGCGGTGGACGCCTTCGACGCGTACGGGGCGGTGTACGGGCAGGTCGTAGCGACGCTCGTAGTCGGTTAGGTAGCCGACCACGTGGCGTGCGTCCGGGTACGTCTCCCCGGTCTGTACGGGCATGAGACGGCCGGGCAAAGAGGAGTAGGCGGCCGGGGAGAACAAGTGCAGCGAGTGCCATGCGTGCTGCCAGGCGCCGCCCGCCTGGATCTGAGCGTCGAGGATGACGAAGTCCACGCCGAGTCGGCGCAGATGGTAGCCGACGGCGAGCCCGGACTGGCCACCGCCGATTACTACCGCTTGGTTCGTATGTGTCATGCGGGGCGCTCGGAGGCGGCCCGTCCAGGCATGAAGATCAGCGCCACGAGGCCCAGTCCCACTACGGCGCCGACGATTTGCATGCCGATGAAGCCCAGGACCGAGCCGGGCGCGATGCCCGCGAAGGTGTCGGTGAACGCACGGCCGATGGTCACCGCCGGGTTGGCGAACGACGTCGACGAGGTGAACCAGTACGCGGCTCCGATGTAGGAGGCGACGGCTACGGGGGCGAACTGGAGGCGGTTGGCGCGGGCCAGGCCGAAGATCAACAGAATCAGGCCCGCCGTGGCGACAACCTCACCCAGCAGTAGATGACCCGCCGAGCGGTCGTGCGTCGACCACTTCACCAGCGGCTCACCGAACATCGCATCCGCCAGGATCGCGCCCGCGATCGCGCCGACGATCTGCGCGGGCACGTAGACGGCCACCTCGCGTGGTGTGACCCCAGGGCCACCAGGGCGGGCGGTCCACCACTCGGCCAGCGTGACGACCGGGTTGAAGTGCGCGCCGGAGACCGGGCCGAGCAGGAGGATCAGGATGCCGAGGCCGAAGACGGTGGCCGTGGAGTTGGCCAGCAGCTGTACGCCGACGTCCTGGGTCAGTTCGGTGGCCTGGATGCCGGAGCCGACCACGACCGCCACCAGCAGCGCGGTGCCTATGAGTTCGGCGGATGCCCGGGCGACCAGGGGGGTTCGCAGCGGGGTGGCCCCCGGCGCGGGCGCGGCGGGCTCAGGCACAGGCGTGGCTGGCGCGGACTCCGCGGTCGAGGTGGCTTCGGCGGGGGTCATGGGCAGGCCCTCTTGTTCTCGGCGGCGGTGCGAGCGGACTCGGCCAGGTCGGCGAACTGGCTGGCGAGCGAGGCGATGACGTCGGGCTTGAGCCGGTAGTAGGTGAACCGGCCGCACGGCTCCGTCTCGACGACCCCGGCCTCGCGCAGCACTCTCAGGTGGTTGGAGAGGTTGGTCTGCCGGGCACCGGTCTCCTCCACGAGGTGGGTGGTGCACAGCGTCTCTTTGGCGAGCAGGGTCACGATCTGGAGCCTGAGCGGGTCGGCCAGAACCCGGATCAGATCAGTGTCGACTGACGTCATCATGGGCTGATACTGTCACATCAGTGGTGGCTGACACCACCGGGTGCTGATGTCCTTCGTGCCTGATGCCGTCGTGAGACAAGAGAGAACCTCCGATGTCCGACAAGCCCTCCGTGCTGTTCGTCTGTGTGCACAACGCCGGCCGTTCCCAGATGGCCGCCGCGTGGCTGACCCACCTGGCCGGGGACCGCGTCGAGGTCCGCTCCGCCGGCTCCAACCCGGGCGCGGGCGTCAACCCGGCCGCCGTCGAGGCCATGGCCGAGGTCGGCATCGACATCTCCGCCGAGGTGCCGAAGATACTCACCGTGGACGCGGTGAAGGAGTCGGACGTCTGCATCACGATGGGCTGCGGCGACACGTGCCCCGTCTTTCCCGGCAAGCGGTACCTGGACTGGCAGCTGGAGGACCCGGCGGGCCAGGGCGTCGATGCCGTGCGTCCGATCCGGGATGAGATCAAGGTGCTGGTCGAGGGTCTGATCAAGGAGATCGCGCCGGAGCCCCAGGCGTGAGCGGCACAGCGGCGGACACGCCCGCGGACATACGCAACGTCATCGTCGTCGGCTCCGGCCCCGCCGGATACACCGCCGCCCTCTACACCGCCCGCGCCTCGCTGAAGCCGCTGGTCTTCGAGGGCGCCGTCACAGCCGGCGGCGCGCTCGTGCAGACGACCGAGGTGGAGAACTTCCCCGGCTTCCGCGACGGCATCATGGGCCCGGAGCTGATGGAGAACATGCGGGCCCAGGCCGAACGCTTCGGCGCCGAGCTGGTCCCCGACGACATCGTCGAGGTCGACCTCACCGGCACCGTCAAGACCGTCACCGACAGCGCTGGCACGGTGCACCGGGCGAAGGCTGTCATCGTGGCGACCGGCTCGCAGCACCGCAAGCTGAACCTGCCCGGCGAGGACGCGCTCTCCGGACGCGGGGTGTCGTACTGCGCAACCTGCGACGGCTTCTTCTTCCGCGAGCACGACATCGTCGTGGTCGGCGGTGGCGACACGGCAATGGAGGAAGCCACCTTCCTCTCCCGCTTCGCCCGCTCCGTGACCATCGTCCACCGCCGCGACACCCTGCGGGCCTCCAAGACCATGCAGGACCGCGCCTTCGCCGATCCGAAGATCTCCATCGCCTGGAACCGCGAGGTTGCCGAGATCCACGAGGACGGCGGCAAACTCGCCGGGCTCACCCTGCGCGACACCGTCACCGGCGAGACCTCCCAACTCCCCGCCACCGGCCTGTTCGTCGCCATCGGCCACGACCCGCGCACCGACCTGGTCACCGGCCAGCTGGACCTGGACGACGAGGGCTACCTCAAGGTCGCCTCCCCCTCCACCCACACCAACATCCCCGGCGTCTTCGGCGCGGGCGACGTCGTCGACCACACCTACCGCCAGGCCATCACCGCGGCCGGCTCCGGCTGCGCGGCCGCCCTGGACGCCGAGCGGTACCTGGCCGCCCTGAGCGACGCCGACACCGCAGGCGAACCGGTCGTAGCGGCCGTCTGACGCCCCGGAGGAAGACCAGGTCTGTCAAGAACGTCACCGACGGCTCCTTCGAGCAGGACGTTCTGGCCAGCGACAAGCCCATACTGGTCGACTTCTGGGCTGCCTGGTGCGGCCCCTGCCGCCAGCTCGCGCCCTCGGTGCGGGCCTGGTCGCGCAGCTCGTCGAGGAGAGTGTCCGGCACCGGGTCGAGTCCGAAAGGCCCGCGGTGGGTGTGCCGGTGGGGCGTCGCGCGGGCCATCAGTGTCTCTTGCGGCGTGGCCGGTGCGTGGGCCACGTAGCTCACGTGGGCCAGGTAACCGGAGTTCCCGGGTTCCGGTAGGAGGTCGACAGCGGACCGGAAGCCCAGCTGGTGCACGGCGATCCGCACGTTGAAAGGGCCGTCCCGCAGGCGATGACCGCCTCCCGGCCACCCGGTCGGTCAGGATCATCCGCCGCCCACGTTGCAACTGCACCTCGAACCCGTGGTCGTGGCCCTCCTCGGCGAAGAGCCACGGTTGGCCGTTGTGCGGTGAGGGCGCCAGGCAAGCGGCGCGGGCCAGGTGGAGAGCGGCACGGCCGGGCCGCACGTGGGACGCGCGGCCGGGGCTCTCATACGACAGCTGCCACCCTTCAGGAACGTTCCTGACCCGCGGAGCTTGCTAGCCCTTGGTGACCAACTCGTCGGCGACTGTCCGCGCCCAGTCCTCGATCTGGGCGAAGTCCCGGTAGTCTCCGCCCTTTCCGTTCTTGACGATCATCCGGGCGACCCACCCCTTGGCGCCCTCCTGCAGGCAGCCACCGAAGGTGACGTGCCCGTTCACGTCGAACCGGGTCATGGCCCGCTTCAGGCCTGGCACCGGCGGGATGTCCCGCTCCGATGCGGAGGGGTCGAGCGGGCCGCTGCTGAACAACCACAGCGGGCGATCTGCCAAATCCCGGCGGTGCCGACGGAGGAACCGGCGGGCGTCCTTGTGCCAGCGTCCGGCGTACAGCCCGCCGCCGACCACGACGGCGTCATACGGCTCCACGCGTGCGACGGAGCCGGCAGGCAGCGCCTCGGCGGTGAGGCCCTCCTTGCGCAGGACCTCGGCGACGGCCTCGGCGATCTGCGCGGTCGATCCGTTCGTCGTCCCATAGGCGACCAGCACCTTGGTGGTCATGGTGCTCCGCCTCCTTTCACCACTTCACAGCTTGCGCAGCCAGTCGTCGGCGATGCCGTGCAGCGCCTGCTCGTCGGGCCGGACGTGCGAGTCGTCCAGCCGGTGGCCGAGCTTGTCGACGACCGCGACCACGCCGTCGATCTGACGGGTCATGGAGACGGCGATCTCCGTCTCGCTCTTGCGCTCCATCTGGCCCAGCAGCGTGACCACGCCCTCCGTCACGGAGACGGCGATGCTGCGCGGCGGCAGCCACAGGGCCCGTACCAGCACCTCGTCGACGACCTCGGCGCGGATGTCCGCGTCGGGCCGCAGGAAGACCTGGAGCAGGTCGCGGCGGGTGACGATGCCGACGAGCCGGTGCTCCTCGTCCAGGACGGGCAGCCGTTCGATGTGGTGCTGCGCCATCGTCCGAGCGGCCTCGACGATGGTGTCGTCGGCGTGGACCGTGATGGGCGGCTCGCTCATCAGCCGGCCGGCGGTGCGGGCCCGGGCCTTCGCGGCCCGCGTCCGGCCGGCGCGGGTCAGCCGGTCAAAGCGGAAGCGCTTCTTTGGCTCGTACGGGTCGGGCGTCTCCGCCTGCCGGACCAGTAGGTCCGTCTCGGAGATGACGCCGATGACCTTCTCGTCGTCGTCGACCACGGGCAGTCCGCTGATGCGGTGGTCGCCGAGCAGCCTGGCCACTTCCTTGAACGGGGTGCCGTACTCGGCGCGGACGACCTCCGTGGTCATCACGGAGCCGACCTTGTTGTGCTTCATGGTTGTCCCTCCTCAGCGGAGCCGGCGCAGATACGGATCCTGGGGCCTGCACGGCAGCAGGCGTACGCGCGCATCGAGGACAGTGACTCCGCCCGGTGACGCGAGAACGGGGTTGAAATCGGCCTCGGCCAGCTGCGGCAGATCACTCGCCATGCGGGACAGCCGCAGCAGCAGGTTTTCGAGGCCTTTGAGGTCGACCGGCCGGGCACCGTTCGCACCGAGCAGGAGCGGGGCGCAGCGCGGGGCCGTGATCAGGTCGTGGACATCGTGGTCGGTGAGCGGGGCGAGCCGTGCGGCGTGGTCGGCGAGGACCTCGGTCGCGGTGCCGCCGAGCCCGAACAGGACGAGAGGACCGAAGACCTGGTCCTGGACGACGCCGGCGAACAGCTCGGTGCCGCGGTCGGCGAGGGGCTGGATGACCACGCCCTCCAGCAGACCGGCGAACCGTGTCTCCAAGTCACGGAAGGCGGCGCGGACTTGGTGGTCCCCCCGGAGATCGAGGTGGACGGCGTGCTCGGCGGTCTTGTGCACCAGTCCCGGCCAGTGGCCCTTCATCACGACCCGACCGTCGGCGCCGCGCAGCCGGTCGGCGGTGAGGACGGCGTCGTCTTCGGTGTCGGCCCAGCCCCAGGCCAGCTGGGGAATGCCGTAACAGCCGAGGAGTTCGGCGCATTCGCGCGGGTCGAGCCAGCCGCCGTCGGGATGCCGGTCGAGGTAGGCCTCGACGACGGCGTGGGCGCGCTGCGTCTCGACGCCGTCGAGGTCGGGGACCGTCCCGGCGGGCCGGGCCAGCCAGGCGGCGCGGCGGGCCGCGTGGGCCAGCGCCCGGGCCGCCGCCTGAGGTTCGGCGTAGGCGGGGACGGTGCCGCCTACGGTGGCGGGCAGCAGCTCGACGGGCAGGCCCTGTTCGAGTCGTACCGCGACGATCGGCTTGGGGCGCCGTCCGGGGGCGGCGTGGGTGAGGGCCCGGACCAGGTCGTCGCCGGTCGCCGCGGCGACCGCCGTGGGGACGAGGGCCACGAGGACGGCGTCGACGGCGCCGCTCCGCATGATCCGGTCCACGCAGTCGCCGAGCTGCTGCTCCGTGACCCCGGCGGTGGCGTCGACGGGGTTGCCGGCGGCGGCGCCCGCGGGCAACGCGTCGAGCAGATCGTCGATCAGCTCAGACCCGGGCGCCGGGAGCTCCAGCCCGACCTCGGCGCAAGCGTCGGCGGCGAGGACCCCCGCTCCCCCGGCGTTGGTGACGATGGCCACGCGCAGTCCTGCGGGCAGCGGCTGCGAGTGCATCAGGGCGGCGGCTTCGAGGAGTTCGCCGACCGAGCGGGTGGCGGTGATGCCGGCCTGGGTGAACAGGGCCCCGCGGGTCATGGTGCGGGTGGCGGCCGCCGCAGTGTGCGAGGCGGCGGCGCGGCGGCCCGCCTCGGTACGGCCGGCGTCGACGGTCAGGACCGGCATGCGGCGGGTCACCCGGCGGGCCGTACGGGAGAACGCACGCGGGCTGCCGAAGGACTCCAGGTGCAGCAGGGCGAGGTCGGTGCGGTCGTCGCTCTCCCACCACTGGAGCATGTCGTTGCCACTGACGTCGTACTTGTCACCGAGGGAGACGAAAGAGGAGACACCGATGCCCAGGCGGGACATGCCATCGAGTAGGGCGATGCCCACTCCGCCGGACTGCACGGCGACACCCGCGGTACCGGGGCGCGGGTGGCCGGCGGCAAAGGTGGCGTCCAGGCGCAGCTTCGGGTCGGTGTTGGAGATGCCCAGGCAGTTGGGGCCGACGAGGCGCATGTCGTGCGAGCGGCATGCCGCCAGCAGGGCCCGGGCCTGGTCCGCGTCCAACCCGGCGGTGACGACGAGGATTGCCCGTACGCCCGCCTTCCCGCACTCCTCGGCGGTGGCCGGGATCGTGGCGGCCGGTACGGCGAGCACCACGAGGTCGGGGGTCCTGGGCAGGGCACTGACCGACGGGTGGCACGGCACCCCGAGGATCGAGCTCGCCGCGGGGTTGACCGCGAACAGACGGCCTGTGTAACCGCCCGCGTGAAGCTGGTGCAGGATCGCCCGGCCCACCGACCCTGGCTTGCGTCCGGCGCCGACGACGGCGACGACCTTCGGCCACAGCAACGGCTCCAGGCTGGCGACGTCGGCAGCGCGGCCGCGTTCCTCCACGGCCGTCAGATAGGTGTCGCTCTGGTCGAGGGCGATGGTGCAGCGCACCTCGGGGCCCTCGAAGCGGCGGGCGGTGCGCAGGCCGAGGTCGGCGAAGAGCTTCAGCACCTCGTGATTCTCGCTGAGCGCGTCCGCCGTGAAGCCGGTGATGCCCTCGGCGCGGGCGGCGGAGACGAGGTGCTCGACCAGGACGGTGCCGACGCCCCGGTGGTGCAGCCCGTCGGCGACCGCGATGGAGATCTCCGCGGTGTCCCCGGCCCCGCCGCTGTCGTACTCGGCGAGGCCGATCACCCGGCCGCCCGTCTCGGCCAGCAGCGACCGGTATCCGGGGTGCTGCTCGGCGCAGGCCCGGTCGGCGGCCGTCGCGGCGGAGCGGCGGCTCACGGCGAAGAACCGCAGCCGCAGGGTCTCCGGAGACATCTCCTCGTACAGGCCCTGCACCTGGTCGTGGTCGTCCCGTCGCACGGGACGGATGCACACGGTGGTGCCGTCCGCGAGCAGGGCGTGGACCGTGGGCCGGCTGAGCGTGTCGTCCGTCATCGCGGATCTCCTTCGAGTCTTCTCGTCACTACGAGCGTCCAGCGAAACGGGCGGCGGCCCCATGGGCTGTCCGGGCGGTGCGGGTGGGCCGGTCGGCCCTCAAAGGATGGCCGTGTATCAGGCGTTCCAGGCCCACTCCGCGATCTCCGGCAGATCGGTGCCGTGCTCGCGGATCCAGGCATGGTGGCGGGTGCGGGCGTCGGCCATCTGCTGCCGGACGGCAGCGGCGCGGACAGCGAGTCCGGGGACGCGGTCGATGACGTCCATGACCAGGCGGTAGCGGTCCAGGTCGTTGCGGACGACCATGTCGAACGGCGTGGTCGTGGTGCCCGACTCCTTGTAGCCGCGCACATGCAGGTTCGGGTGGCCGGTGCGCCGGTAGGCGAGCCGGTGGATCAGCCAGGGATAGCCGTGGTAGGCGAAGATCACCGGCTTGTCCTGGGTGAACAGGCCGTCGTACTCGAAGTCGGTCATGCCGTGCGGGTGCTCCTCGCGGGGCATCAGTCGGGTCATGTCGACGACGTTGACCACACGCACAACGAGGTCGGGCAGGTGGCCCCGCAGCAGCTGGGCGGCGGCCAGGACCTCCTGGGTGGGCACGTCGCCCGCGCAGCCGAGCACCACGTCCGGTTCGCCGCCGTTCTCCGTGCCCGCCCAGTCCCAAATGCCGGCGCCTCGCGCGCAGTGGGCTCGGGCGGCGTCCATCGACAGCCAGTCGAAGCAGGGCTGCTTACCGGCAACGATCACATTCACGTAGTCGCGGCTGCGCAGCGCATGATCGGCGACCGACAGGAGGGTGTTGGCATCCGGCGGCAGGTAGACCCGGACGACCTCGGGGCTCTTGTTGAGGACGTGGTCGACGAAGCCGGGGTCCTGGTGGGAGAAGCCGTTGTGGTCCTGCCGCCACACGTGCGAGGTCAGCAGGTAGTTCAGGGACGCGATGGGGCCGCGCCACGGCAGCTCCCTGGACGTTTTGAGCCACTTGATGTGCTGGTTGACCATCGAGTCGACGATGTGCACGAACGCCTCGTAGCAGGAGAACACTCCGTGCCGTCCGGTGAGCAGATAGCCCTCCAGCCAGCCCTGGCAGGTGTGCTCGGAGAGGATTTCCAGGACGCGGCCGTGCCGGTCGAGGTGTTCGTCGACCGGGAGGGTCTGTGCCTGCCAGGCCTTGCCGCTGGCGTTGAATACGGCCTGGAGCCGGTTGGAGGCGGTCTCGTCCGGACCGACGACGCGGAAGTCGCGGCGGGCCGCGGTGTCCTTCATGACCTGTTCCAGGAGGTCTCCGAGGATCCGGGTCGGCTCGTGCAAGGTCGTACCCGGCTTGTCGACCGTTACGGCGAAAGAGTCCAGGGAGCGGATGGGCAGGTCACGGACGAGGAGGCCGCCGTTGGCGTGCGCGGTGGCGCCCAGGCGCCTGGGACCGTCGGGGACGCAGGCGAGTACATCGGGGACGGGGCGGCCGTCCGGGTGGAACAGTTCCTCGGGCCGGTACGAGCGCAGCCACGCCTCCAGCTGGCGCAGATGCTCGGGGTTCTCGCGGACTCCGGCCAGCGGGACCTGGTGAGCGCGCCAGGTGCCCTCGACCGGCACACCGTCGACTTCGGCGGGGCCGGTCCAGCCCTTGGGGGTGCGCAGGACGATCACGGGCCAGTGGGCACGCTCGCCGACGCCCTCCTCGCGGGCGGTGCGCTGGAGCAGTGCGATGCGGTCGAGCGCATCGTCCAAGGCACAGGCCATGGCACGATGGACAGTGGCCGGGTCGTCGCCGGTCACGTGGATGGGTTCGTGGCCGTATCCGCGCAGGAGGGCGTCGAGTTCCTGCTCCGGCAGACGGGCCAGCACCGTCGGGTTGGCGATCTTGTAGCCGTTGAGGTGCAGGATCGGCAGAACGGCGCCGTCGTGCACCGGGTCGAGGAACTTGTTGGAGTGCCAGGAGGCGGCCAGCGGCCCGGTCTCAGCCTCGCCGTCGCCGATCACACAGGCGACCACCAGGCCGGGGTTGTCGAAGGCGGCACCATACGCGTGCGAGAGGGCGTACCCGAGCTCACCGCCCTCGTGGATCGACCCTGGCGTCTCCGGCGCCACATGGCTCGGCACGCCGCCTGGGAAGGAGAACTGCCGGAACAGCAGCCCCATACCGGCCCCGTCCCGGCCGACGTTCGGATAGGTCTCGCTGTACGACCCCTCAAGCCAGGAGTTGGCGAGCACCGACGGGCCGCCATGGCCCGGGCCCCACACGCACAGCGCGTCCAGGCCACGCGCCTTGATCACCCGGTTGAGATGGGTGTACACGAGGTTCAGCCCCGGCGAGGTGCCCCAGTGCCCGAGCAGCCGCGGCTTGATGTGCTCGGCCATCAGCGGCTCGCGCAGCAGCGGGTTGGCCAGCAGATAGATCTGTCCGGCGGCCAGATAGTTGGCGGCCCGCCAGTGGGCGTCCAGCGTTCGCAGCTCGTCGTCGGTCAGTACGGTGCTGTCCTGGTGTTCGAACTCGGGCATGGGTGACTCCGTAGGTCATCGAGTACGCGGTCGACGGGCGGTGGGAGGCGGTGCGGCCGGCAACAAGGCGAGGAAACTGCCGCGCAAGACGTACGAGAAGGAACTGCTGCGTGCCCGCAGATGGAGTTGGCGAAAGTGCAGGAGCGGGGACGCGGGGCGGGCGCCCACGTCGTCGTCATCCTCAAGGGGCGGGACGCGGCCGGCAGGGGCGGCACCGTCAAACGGATCACCGAACACCTCAACCCGAGGGTGGCACGGATCGCGGCCCTGCCCAAGCCGAGCGAACGCGAGCGCACCCGGTGGTACTTCCCGCGGTACATCGAGCACGTCATGGTCCTTGGCACCAAGGAGGAGCACCACCCGTTCCTTTGTTCCTTGCCGGGCACGGCGCTCACACCGGCTGCGGTACGACGGCGACCGGGCAGGCGGAGTGGTGCAGTGCCGCGTGGGCGACGCGGCCGAGCTGGAGCCCGAGGTGGCCGGTGCGGCGCTTGGCGCCGACGATCAGGAGGTCGGCACCGTGCGAGGCGTCCACCAGCACGCGGCGGGCGTGGCCCTCGACGGCACGGCGGTGCAGCTCCAGGTCCGGCGGGGCGTCCCGCAGAGCGTCGGCGAGGGTCTCCTCGGCGTGCTGCTCGTGCAGCCGGGCGGGTGCGTCGGCGAGCAAGGGGTGGTCGGTGGTCTCGTGCGCGGGACAGCACCAGGCTCGTACGGCCTCCAGGGGGACCCCGCGGCGCCGGGCCTCCTCATAGGCGAAACGCACGGCCGACGAGGCCTCGGCATCCTCGCCCACGCCCACCACGACACGTCCGTGGACCGGGGGCGTGGCCTGGTTGTCGTGGCTGCCGCGCAGCACGATCACCGGGCAGTGGGCGTGCGCGGCCACAGTGAGGCTGACAGAACCGAGCAGCGCCTCGGCGAGGCCGGTGCGGCCGCGGGTGCCGACGACCAGCGCGGACGCGTTCCGGCTCTCGCGCACCAGGGCGTACTCGGGCTCCTCGAACACCACGTCGGAGGTCACCTTCAGCTCCGGGTGCCGAGCTTGCGCCCGCTGGGCGGCGGCCGCGACGACCTTCTGGGGCATGACCTGTGCGCTGGGCTTGCCGAGGTCCCTGGCGACTGAGGCCCCCTCGTAGCGCTCCCACAGGCAGGCGTACACGACATGGAGCGGGACCTCACGCAGCACGGCCTCGTCGGACGCCCAGTCCGTGGCGCGCAGGCTGGGCTCGGAGCCGTCGACTCCGACGACCAGAGGCAGGTCCATCGCCGTCACCGCCCCGCGCCGAGGTCGAAGACGATGCGGGCTTTGACCTGGCCGCGCAGCACGTCCTCGATGGACTCGTTGACGGAGGCCAGCGGACGGGTCTCGCAGATGACCCTGGTGCGGCCGGCCGCGTGGAGCTGGAGGACCTCGGTGAGGTCCTGTCGGGTGCCGACGATGGAGCCGATGACCGAGGTGCCGTTGAGAACGGTGTCGAAGATCGGGACCTGGACGGTGCCGTGCGCCGGGAGGGCGACCATGACGAGCTTGCCGCCGCGCCGCAGGCCGGAGTTGACGGCGGCGAACGCGTCCTCGTTCACGGCGAGGGCGATGGCCGCGTGGGCGCCGCCGTACCGCTTGAGGACCTCGCCGACGTCGTGCTTGCGGGCGTCGATGGTGAGATCGGCGCCGAGTTCCGCGGCGAGTTGGAGCTTCTCGTCGGTGACGTCGATCGCGGCGACGGTGGCCCCGGCGATCTTCGCGTACTGCACGGCCAGGTGACCGAGCCCGCCGACACCGGAGATCGCGACCAGCTGCGTGGGCCGCACGTCGGCGACCTTGAGCGCCTTGTACGTGGTCACGCCGGCGCAGGTCAGCGGTGCGGCGTCCACGGCGCCGACGCCCTGCGGGACGGGCTGCGCGAAGTCGGCCCAGGCGAGCATCTTCTCGGCGTAGCCGCCGTCACAGCCGTAGCCGGTGTTGATCTGGTGCTCGCACAGCGTCTCCCAGCCGGAGAGGCAGTGCTCGCACCGCCCGCAGGCCTTGCCGAGCCAGGGCACGGCGACCCTCTGGCCGACGCTCAAGAGGGTGACGCCGTCGCCTAGCTTCTCGACCAGGCCGACTCCCTCGTGACCGGGCACGAACGGCGGGTTCGGCTTGACCGGCCAGTCGCCGTGGGCGGCGTGGATGTCGGTGTGGCACAGCCCGGAGGCCTCGACGCGGATGCGGACCTGACCGGGGCCGGGCTCGGGGTCGGGGCGGTCCTCGATGACCAGAGGTTCGCCGAAGGCTCGGACGACCGCTGCCTTCATGGGGTCAACTCCTCAGGGGTGGGTGTCAGTTGTGGGCAACGACCGCGACGGGGGCCGTGGCGTGGTGCAGGACTGCGTGGGTCACGGGGCCGACGTGGGCGCCGAGCGGGCTGCGGCGGATACGGCGGCCGACGACGACCAGGGAGGCCTCGTGGGAGGCGTCCACCAGCCGGATACCGGGGCTGCCGGACGGGGTCTCCTCGGTGACCTCGACGCTCGGGTACTTCCGGCGCCAGGGCCGCAGCGCTTCCGCCAGAACGGCGGCCTGCTGCCGGGCGATCTCGTCGTGCAGCTGGAGATCGGCGGAAAGGCCGTAGATGTAGTACGGGGGCAGGTTCCAGCCGTGGATCGCCCGCAGGCCGGTCTCGCGGTGGGCGGCCGCCTCGAAGGCGAACTCGATCACCGAGTCGTCGGGGTTCGCCGCGTCGAGGCCCAGGAGGACGGGCCGGTAGGGCGTGGCGGCAGATGGGATGCCCTCCGGGTCCGGCTCGTGTTCGTCTGCGGCCTGCTCACCGGCACGGACCAGGACGACGGGTCGCTTCAGGTGCGCCACGACGGAGAGTCCGACGGAGCCGACCATGAAGCCGCCGAAACCGCTGAGCCCACGCGAGCCGAGGACCAGCAGTTCCGCGTCCGCGGCGGCCTTGACCAGGGTGTCGGCCGATCCGCCGACCAACTGCTCGGTGGTCACCTCGACGCCGGGGTGGCGCACCCGGATCCGCTCGGCGGCCTCGCGCGGAATGCGCTCGCTCCAGTGCTGCTGGGTCTCGGCGCCGAGCAGCGGGGCCTGGGCCATGGGTTCCGGGACGGGCTCCCAGACATGGACGATCTTCAACGGCAGGCCGCGCAGCTTCGCCTCGCGGGCCGCCCACTCGGCCGCGGCCCGGCTCTCGGACGAGCCGTCGAGACCTGCGACAACGGTGTGGACCATGGTTCTGCCTCCTGATCGGGGATCTGTCATCAGCGTCTGACTTGAGGAGTTGCTGCGTCAGGGGCCGCTGGTCCCCGGTCGGGACCAACCGGCCCAACGGCCCTTGGGTTCACCGCAGCCAGGGGTTGCGGCTGACGATCGGCAGCCGGGCCCACGCCCTGCCGAGTCCCCAGACCGCGCCGGCCCCCACGGCCGCAAGCGCGATCAGAACGACGGCGTACACGACGTGGTACTCGGCGAACGGGTTGGTCGACATGCTCGGCGAGCCGTCGGACAGGTGCTTGGCCGGCGGCCACTCGGCGATCCACATCAGCGCCATCATCAACGTGCCCGCGATGGCGGCCAGCCGCAGCCCGATGCCCAGGATCAGCGCCACACCGATGCCGAGCAGGCCGAGCATGAACAGCCAGTCCGCCCAGGCGTCCCCGGCCCAGTCGTGGAGGGCCGACTCCATCGGACCGGCCGCCACGCCGCTCAGGAAGCCCTTGGTGGGCGAGCCGCCGTCGATCCAGCCGTTGCCGGACTGGGTGGCGTAGCCGAACCCGAAGATCTTGTCCAGGAACGCCCACAGGAAGATGAACCCGGTCAGCAGCCGGAGCCCGGCGAAGACATAAGCGCTCGTCGCGGTGGTGTAGGCCGCCGCCTCGGCCGTCCGGGTCCTGCGCAAGGTCGGTAGACGGAATCCCAGGTGCCGGTGCGGTTGATCGTGAACTGCCATGATCTTCATCCCCCTCGGGACGGATTCGTTGTTGACGGCATCCACTCTCGTGGCGCGGACATGCCGTGGCCTGGTGCCGAAAGTCGGCGTCCATGGGGCTGAACGGCCCCTTCCTCGGGTCCTGTCGAGCTACCGAACCTTGACGCCGGACCACCGGTCGGGGCGGTCGCGACGGATCCTGGAAACAGCCGGCGAAAGGAACCCCATGTCCCACGGCTCGGGCAGGCACGCCTCGGGGTCGCACCGCCTGATGCCCGTGGTCCACCGACTGGCCCCCGGGGCCTTTGTCCTGACCGGCTACCGCCGCTCCTGGCTGCGCGGCGATCTGCTCGCCGGTGTGACCGTGGCCGCGTATCTCGTGCCGCAGGTGATGGCGTACGCAGGCGTCGCCGGGCTGCCGCCGGTCTCCGGACTGTGGGCGATCCTGCCCGCGCTCGGCCTGTACGCGGTGTTGGGCTCGTCCCGGCTGCTGTCGGTCGGCCCCGAGTCGACGACCGCTCTGATGACGGCGACCGTGGTCGCCCCGCTGGCCGCCGCGGACGCCGACCGTTACGCCACCCTGGCCGCCGCCCTCGCGGTGACGGTCGGTCTGCTGTGCCTGGCGGCTCGGCTGCTGCGCCTGGGCGTCGTCGCCGACCTCCTGTCCCGCCCGGTCCTGATCGGCTATCTGGCGGGCGTGGCCCTGATCATGATCGTGGACCAGCTGCCCCAGCTGACCGGTGTCGAAACGGAGGGGTCGGGCTTCTTCCCTCAACTTTGGTCATTCGTGCGGAACTTGGAGCATGCACATCCGGAGACGGTGATCTTCTCCGCCGTCATCGTCGCATTCCTGTTCACCTCGGCGTGGCTGTTGCGCGCTGTGCCGGGCCCCCTGCTGGCGGTGGTGCTGGGCACGGGGGCCGTGGCCGCCTTCGATCTCGACGAGAGGTACGGCGTCGAGGTCATCGGCGAGGTCCCGGCCGGACTGCCCACCCTCGCCGCACCCGACCTGACCGAGCTGCCGCATCTGCTGCTGCCCGCACTGGGCGTTCTCCTCGTCGCCTATACGGACTTCATCCTCACCGCGCGCGCCTTCGCCGGCCGCGACGAGGACGGTGGGCGCCTCGACGCCGACCAGGAGTTCCTGGCCCTGGGCGCGGCCAACCTCGGCGCCGGCTGGCTGCAGGGCTTCCCCGTGAGCAGCAGCGCCAGCCGCACCGCGCTCGCTTCCTCGGCGGGTGCCCGCAGTCAGGTGTACTCCCTGGTGGCAGGCGTGGCGGTGCTCGCCGTGCTGCTGTTCCTCAGCCCGCTGCTGGCCCGCACGCCGTCTGCGGTACTTGGCGCCCTCGTCGTGTACGCAGCGGTGCGCATGATGGACCTCGCGGGCTTCGCCCGGCTGGCTGCCTTCCGGCGGCGGGAACTGCTGCTGGCGGTCGGCTGCCTGGTCGGCGTGCTCGCCCTGGATCTGCTCTACGGCGTCCTGGTCGCCGTCGGGCTGTCCGTGGCCGAGCTGCTGAGCCGGGTGGCCCGGCCGCACGACGCCGTCGAGGGGCTGGTCCCCGGCGTGGCGGGCATGCACGACGTGGACGACTATCCGCAGGCGCGCACCGTCCCCGGACTGCTCGTCTACCGCTACGACTCCCCGCTGTTCTTCGCCAACGCCGAGGACTTCCACCGCCGTGCCCTGGCAGCCGTCGACGAACAGACCGGCCCCGTCCGCTGGTTCGTCCTCAACACCGAGGCGAACGTAGAGGTGGACATCACAGCCCTGGACGCGGTCGACGAACTGCGCCGCGAACTGACCCGTCGCGGGATCGTCTTCGCCCTGGCCCGGGTGAAGCAGGATCTCCTGGACGATCTGGAGGCGTACGGGCTCGCGGACTCGGTGGGCAGGGGGCGGATCTACCCGACGTTGCCGACGGCCGTGGCGGCGTACCGGACGTGGTGTCGGGAGCGCTGACGGGGTGTCAGGCGATCAGCAGATCGGGCCGCACGAGGGTTCCGGATCGCCCGTGCACGATCTCGTACGCCGCGTCCAGCGCGCCGATGGCGGCCAGCCGGCCGGTGTTCTCGACGAACCGGGCGGCGGCCTCGGCCTTGGGCCCCATCGACTCCTCCGGGTAGTGGGCGCCGCGCAGTTCGGTGGGCGTGACGTCCAGGACGGGCCGCTGGTCGGGGGTGCCGTAGTCGGCGTAGATGTTCGGGACATTGGTGAGGACCAGCAGGAAGTCGGCCTTCACGTCCTCGGCCAGCCGGGCGGCGCCAAGGTCCTTGTCGACGACAGCGTCCACTCCGCGCAGCGCGCCGGTGGCCCAGTCGGCAACGACGGGGACGCCTCCCCCGCCGGCACACACCACCACAGCACCCGTCTCCAGCAGCACCCGGACGGTATCGGCCTCCAGAATGCGCTCGGGCGAGGGCGCGGGTACCACGCGCCGCCAGCCGTGCCGGTCCTCCGCCATGTGCCAGCCGTACTTCGCCACCAGGAACCGGGCCGGCTTCTCGGGGTAGAGGGGTCCGACCAGCTCTGTGGGGTGTTCGAAGGCGGGGTCGTCGACGCGTACCCGGGTGTGCGTGACGAGCGTGACGACCCTGCGTCCGGGCAGCACGTCGTGCAGGGTGCGCATCAGGAGGGTGCCGATCATGCCCTGGGTCTGGGCGCCGAGCAGATCCAGGGGGTAGGGGGCGGTGAGGGCCGCGTCGGCCGTGCTCTGGGCGGCGAGGAGATCGAGCTGTGGTGCGTTGCCGTGTGTGACGACGAGTTGGTGGTCGTGGGCGAGGGCGGCGATCGCGGTGGCGACGCGGACGATGTTGGTTCGCTGGGTGTCCGCGTCGGGGCGTTCACCGCGGTGCAGCAGGGCGTTGCCGCCGAGGGCTACGACGATACGCATGGTTTCCGCCTCTTCCCTCGCCTCCGCGTCGAGTCTGCGCCGAGTGGCCATCCCTTTCTCCGTCATCGAACGGCCGACCGCCCTGCTGGCGCAGGGTGCTGAAGGGCTCCCGCAGGCCGCCGAGTGGCCCAGTCCTGGGGGCCGGGTGGCCCATGGTTGCGGCGGTCGCGCGTGCTCACACTGGAGGTGGTAGCTCCATACGCCCGCCCTGGAGGCACCCCATGAACGCACCAGCAACGATGAGCATGCCTCGGGCGCTGCCCGTCGAGCACCGGGAACGGCTGCTGCGGATCGCCCGGGAGGTGTCGTTCCCGCAAGGCGCCCGGCTCTTCGAGGAGGGTGGACACGCCGACCGGTTCTGGATCATCCGGACCGGCACGGTCGACCTCGACATGCGCGTGCCCGGCCGCCGTGCCGCCGTCATCGAGTCGCTCGGCCACAACGAACTCCTCGGCTGGTCCTGGCTGTACCCGCCGCATGTCTGGCACCTGGGCGCGGAGGCGTCCTCGCCGCTGCGGGCGTACGAGTTCGACGCCACCGCCGTACGCGCGATGTGCCAGGGCGACCCCGAGTTCGGCCGGAGCATCGCCCGGTGGGTCGGCGAGGTCGTCGCCCACCGGCTGCAGGCGGCCCGTGTCCGGCTGCTGGACCTGTACGGCCCGCACGGCAGCGGGAGCCCGAGCTGACCGAGCCCGGCACCGCGCGTACCCACCCGATCGAGGAGTCAGAGGAGTCATCGTGCCCGGATACCCGCACATCGTGCGTGACGTGATGACCCGCGCTGTCGCCGCCGTTGTCCGCGACGCCGCCTTCAAGGACATCGTGCTGACCATGCAGGACCGCAAGGTCAGCGCCCTGCCTGTGGTCGACGACGGGGGACGGGTCCTCGGAGTCGTCTCCGAGGCCGACCTGCTGCCCAAGGAGGAGTTCCGCGACAGAGACCCCGACCGCTACACGCAGCTGCGCCGGTTGTCCGACCTGGAGAAGGCCGGTTCAGTCACCGCGGGCGAGCTGATGACCTCCCCTGCCCTCACCGTCACCACCGACTCGACGCTCGCGCAGGCCGCACGGACCATGGCACGGGCCAGGGTCAAGCGCCTTCCGGTCGTGAACGCGGCGGGGCGGCTGGAGGGCATCGTCAGCCGGGCCGATCTGCTCAAGGTGTTCCTGCGGGGCGACGAGGAGATCGCGGAGGAGGTCCGGCGGGAGGTCGTGGCCCACCTCTTCACGGCGCCGGCATCGACCGTGCGGGTCGAGGTCCGGGACGGGGTCGTACGGCTGGGCGGCCAGGTCAAGGACACCTCGCTGGTGCCGGTGGCGGCGCGGCTGGTGCGGTCTGTGGAGGGAGTCGTGGACGTGGAGTTCGACCTGACGGGCGGGGCACTTCAGCGGCCTGAGGATCGATCTGCCCTCTGATCGGACCGCCCCGAAGAGGCCGGTCACAGCGCGCCACAGGTACGACTGGGGCCGGTCGGCCCTAGTGCCTTCAGCTCGGGTACGTGATGATCGTCATCGCGGACGGCCCGCAGTCCGTCACACACCCGGGGAACAAGGGGTCGACATGACCGAGGCACGCACCTTCACCGCGAAGGACCCGATCCGCGTCTTCCTGCTGGACGACCACGAGGTGGTCCGGCGCGGGCTGTCCGATCTGCTGGACGCCGAGCCGGACATCTCCGTCGTCGGGGACGCCGAGAACGTCGAGCACGCCCTGGTCCGGGCCCCGGCGGTGCGGCCGCAGGTGGCCGTCCTGGACGTGCGTCTCCCGGACGGCGACGGCATCTCCGTCTGCCGAGAGCTGCGCAGCCGGATGCCGGAGCTGGCCGTGCTGATGCTGACCTCCTTCGACGACGAGGACGCCCTGCTCGACGCGATCATGGCCGGAGCGTCCGGTTATGTGCTCAAGCAGATCAGAGGCTCGGACCTGGTGTCGGCGGTGCGTACGGTCGCCTCCGGTCAGTCGATGCTCGATCCCGCGACGACGGCCCGGCTGATGCGCTCCCTGCGCGCGGAACCCGCCGAGGCACCCGCAGAACCGCCGGAGCTCGCGGGGTTGTCCCCGCGCGAGAGGGACATCCTCGCGCTGATCGGCGACGGCCTCACCAACCGCGAGATCGGCAAGCGACTGTACCTGTCGGAGAAGACCGTCAAGAACCACATCTCCCGGCTGCTGGCCAAGCTGGGCGTCCAACGGCGCGTCCAGGCCGCGGTGCTCGCCACGCATCTGGAGCAGCCCGAGTCGACGGGTGAGCGTCCGGCGCGCTGATGTCCCTCCAGCCTGCGTGGCCTGCCGGTAGTCGCGCCGCTGGAACGCCACCCGTCCCGCATAACGGCGGCACCCCGTAGCTCCCGGTTACGCGCCCCGAAGCGTCGCCGCTCGACATGCCGCCGGCCGTCCGCCGCGACGAACGGAACCGCTGATCCTGCGGTTGATCCTGACAACCACGTTGGGCCCTCCGGCACGCCATCGGGCCGTACGGCCTATCCCCGGCCCTGACCCAGCCGCCCCGGCGCCCATCCGGCCCGGGACGGGGGGAGTCCCCATGCCCACAGCGGTCCCCGACGGCCCGACCCTCGCGACGCTGGTCTCAGCGTCCGCGGCCGCGCCCTCCGTCCACAACACCCAGCCCTGGCGGTTCCCGGTTCGACCCGGACACGGGCACGCTGGAGGTCCGGGCGCTTACCGAGCGCGGCTTGCGCCACACCGACCCGACGGGGCGCGCTCTGCACGTCTCCGTCGGCTGTGCACTGCTCAACCTGCGGATCGCCGTGGCGCACGTCGCTCGGGAGCCGGTCACCCGCCTACTGCCCCGGCCCGACGAGCCCGGCCTGCTGGCCACCGTACGGCTGTGCGGTCCCGCCCGATTCTCAGCGGCCCCGCGGCTCTACGACGCCCTGTGGCGCCGGCACAGCATCCGACTGCCCTTCTCCGACCGCCCACTGCCCGGCGCGGTGCTGGCAGAGCTCGCCGAGGCGGCCCACGCGGAGGGTGCCGTGCTCGGTCGGCCCGAGCTCGGCACGGCTGACCGGTTGCTGCGGCTGACGCGGGAGGACGAGCAGCGCACCAGGGCCGACCGGGAACGGGCCGTTGAGGGCCGTCGCTGGGTCCGGGAGCCGGACCACACGGGTCTCGGGGTGCCGCCGGCGGCCGTCGGGCCGCAGGACTACCGCGAGCACCTCCCGATGCGGGACTTCGGCGCTCACCACCACGCGGCCGACCTGACCGCCCGCCCCTTCGAGGCCCGGCCGCGCCTCGTGGTGCTGACCACCGCACACGACCGGCGCGCGGACTGGCTGCGCGCCGGGCAGGCCCTGCAACGTATCCTTCTGGTGGCCACCGTTCACGGCGTCCGGGCGGCGTCGCTACATCAGGCGCTGGAGTGGCCCGACCTGCGCGAGCGGCTGGTGTCCGCGCCGTCCGACGACCGGTGGGCGCACGCGCAGATGGTGATCCGCGTGGGCTACGGCCCCGAGGGCCCGCCGTCACCGCGGCGTCCGGCGTCGCAGGTGCTGGAGAGCGGTCTGCGGCCGGTTCTGAGCTGAGCGAACCGTCTGCGCGAGCCACCGCACTCCGCGCACGCCCAACTCCACCAGCAGCACCGTGGATGCGGTGCCCAGGCACAGCGCCCACTGGCCTGCGTCGAGCGGCACCGTGCCGAACACCGTGCGTGCCCAGGGCAGATGAACCGCGGCGATCTGCACCGCCAGAACACCGGCCAGACACAGCCACAGGGTGCGGTTGCGGAACTGGTGGCGGCCGAGCAGGGGGCCGTCGTCGGCGCGGGCATTGAGGGAGTTGAACAGCTGGAACAGGACGAACGTGGTGAACGCCATGGTCAGCGCGGTGTCCGTGTCGACCTGTTCCCGGGCCAGGGCCAGCAGGACCACAGTGCCCAGGGCCATGACCGCGCCGGCCCGGGAGATGCCCAGCAGCCGACGGGCGTCCAGGATTCGCTCCGCCGGTGCCCGCGGCGGGCGGCGCATCACGTCGTCGCGAGCCGGATCGACAGCCAGCGCCATGGCGGGCGGGCCGTCCATGATGATGTTGACCCACAGGAGCTGCGCCGCGGTCAACGGGGCGGGCAGGCCCGCCAGGGAGGCGCCCAGCAGGGTCAGGATGGCGCCCACATTGGTGGCCAGCTGGAAGCGGACGAACTTGACGATGTTGTCGTAGATCGCCCGTCCCTCGCGCACGGCCCGCACGATGGTGGAGAAGTCGTCGTCGGTGAGCACGACGTCGGCGGCCTCCTTGGCCACGTCCGTGCCGGTGCGCCCCATCGCCACACCGATGTGGGCGGCCCGCAGCGCCGCCGCGTCGTTCACGCCGTCGCCGGTCATGGCGACTATGTGACCGCGGCTCGACAGAGCCCGCACGATCAGCACCTTGTGCTCCGGGGCGACCCGGGCGAACACGCCGATGTCGTCGATGCGCGCGGCGAGTACGTCCTCCGTCATCCGGTCCAGCTCGGCGCCGGTCACCACATCGCCGTCGATGTCGAGCTCGCGGGCGATGGCCGTGGCGGTGTCGGCGTGGTCGCCGGTGATCATCTTCACCGCGACGCCCGCCGAGCGGCACAGCGCCATCGCGTCCCGTGCCTGGGGACGTGGCGGGTCGGCGATCCCGGCGACGGAGACGAGGGTGAGTCCGGGGAGCGCGGAGGGGTCCGGCGTGCCGTCGACCAGGGCGGTGGCGGCGCCGAGGACGCGCAGCCCCGAACCGCCCAACCGCGCGGTAACGGCCTCGATCTCGCCGCGCCGCGCGTCGTCGAGGTCGCGCACGCCCTCGTCGGTCAATACGCCGGTGCACAGGCCCAGCAGGACATCCACCGCGCCCTTGACGTGGACGCGGGTGCGGCCGTCGGGTTCGGCGTGGAACGTGGCCATGTACTTGGTGGCCGCGTCGAAGGGCAGCTCAGCAGTGCGCGACAACTCGGCCCGCAGTCCGTCCGCATCGATACCGGCCTTCGCGGCCAGGACGACGAGCGCGGCCTCCGTGGGGTCGCCGACGAAGCCGTCACCGGTCAGGTGTGCGTCGTTGCAGAGGGCGAACGGGAGTACAGCGGAGAGAAGTTGGTCGGCGCGTGCCTCGCCGCCGCGGACGGCGCCCTGGGTGCCGTAGTAGCCCTCGCCGGTCACTTCGTAGAGCCTTCCGGCGGTCCAAAGTGCCCGTACCGTCATCTCGTTGAGCGTCAACGTGCCGGTCTTGTCGCTGCAGACGACCGTCGCCGAGCCGAGGGACTCCACCGAGGCCAGGCGTTTGACGATGGCGCCGCGCCGGGCCATGCGGTGCACGCCGAGCGCGAGCGTCAGAGCCAGGACGGCCGGCAGCCCTTCGGGGATCGCTGCGACGGCGAGGGCCACGGCCCGCAGGGCGATGTCCGCGAGTCCCTCGCCGCGGAGCAGGGAGACCAGCGCGTAGGCGACAACCGCGATGCCGCTGATCAGCGCGAGGCGGCGGCCGAGGCTGTCCAGCTGGATCTGGAGCGGGCTGGCCGGTTCGGCGCCGGTGCGCAACGCCTCGGCGATCGCACCGAGTTCGGTGCGCATGCCAGTGGCCGTGACAATCATTTCGGCGCGGCCTCGGGTCACGGCGGTGTTCATGAACAGCATGCTGCTGCGCTCGGCGAGCGGCACCGGGCCGGTCGCGGTGGCCTCGACCGCCGTGGTGCTCTTCGCGACCGGCTGGGACTCGCCGGTCAGAGCCGCCTCTGCGACCTCCACCGACTCCGCGACGGTGAGCCGCCCGTCGGCGGGGACCCGGTCACCTGCCTCCAGCAGGACGACGTCGCCGGGTACGAGGGTGTGGGCCTCGACCACCCGTTCCGCACCGTCGCGGCGGACGCGGGCGGTAGGCACGAGCATCCGGCGCAGCGCCTCCAGGCTGCGCTCGGCGCGGCGCTCCTGGAGGTAGCCGAGTACGGCGTTGATCTGGAGGACGACGGTGATCACCAGGGCGTCCTTGATGTCACCGATGGCTCCGGCCACCACGGCGGCGATCAGCAGGATGCCGATCAGCCAGTTGCGGAACTGGTCCAGGAACTTGAGCCACTCGGGCCGACGTTCCGGTTCGGCCAGCTGGTTCGGCCCGAAGGCCGCCGTGCGTTCGTCGGCCTCCCGCGTGCTCAGGCCGGTCGCCGGGTCGACGCCGAGGCCGGCCGCCACCTGCGCGGGCGCGAACTGATGGACGTCCGCCCCAGCGACGGGCCCGGAAGAGACCTCTGCCGCCATTCGCCCGTCCACGGTCACTCACCCGTGCGAACGACGGCGACCGGGCAGTGCGCGTGGTGCAGCAGGGCCTGGCTGACCGAGCCCAGCAGCAGCCCGGTGAAGCCGCCCCGGCCGCGCGCGCCGACCACGACAAGTCCGGCGTCGGCGCTCGCGTCGATGAGAGTGTGGCGGATCCGGCCGCGCACCAGCCTGCGGTGCACAGTGACGTCGGGGTACTTCTCCCCCAGCCCGCCCAGCGCCTCGGCGAGCACGCGCTGCTCCTCGTCGCGCAGCCGGTCCTCGTCGTATGTCACGAAGGGCGGGTCGGACGGGCCGTCGTAGGCGCGCTCGCCCTGGGGGTTCCAGGCGTGCAACGCGATCAGGTCCGTGCCGCGCAGGGAGGCCTGGGCGAAGGCGAACTCGACGGCTCCCCGGGCCGCGGGCGATCCGTCCACGGCGAGGAGGACCGGCCCGTCCGGGCTCGGCCGACCGCGCACCACCAGCACCGGGCAGGCGACATGGGAGGCCAGATGACCTGCGGTGGAGCCGAGCAGCAGGGCGCCGAACCGGTTCAGGCCCCGGCTGCCGACCACCGTAAGGGACGCGGTGCGCGACTCGATCTCCAGCACCATCACCGGTTCGCCGACGACGACCTCGCGCATGACCTCGATCCCGGGCGCGGCCTCGTGGGCGCGCCACTCAGCCTTGGTGAGCGTGCCGTCGATCAGCTCGCGCAACCCGGCGCCGCTCGGCTCCCAGGGCCGCCCGGGCGGCACGTGCGCGGCCGGCCAGCCGAAAGCATGCACCAGCCGCAGCCCCACCCCCCGCAGACCGGCCTCGCGCGCCGCAACCTCCACGGCCGTCAGACTCGACGGTGAGCCGTCCACCCCTACGACAACCGGGCCGTTCATCGCTCTCCCCTTTCCGGGCAGGATCCGCGGGTGCCGTTCGGCTTTCTCAGGGCAAGCCCTGCCGAAATCCGTACGGCCCTCCCCAGGCGGGTCCCCGCCGGGCTCCTCATTGACGCGAAGAGGGCAGCACCGTGCGGCCGCTCCTCGCTGCTCCTTCCCAGCCTCGCCCCCTCGTCCGGATCCCGCACAGGGCCGTACGGACCCTGCTGGGGAGCCCATCCGGCCCTCGCCAGGCGGGCGCCGCGCGCCGACCCTGGAGGGGAGGGAGTACACGCGCGGCACCTCGGCATCCGGTGCCGCACCAACACCGGAGGTGCGTCATGACCGGACCTGTCGTCGTCGGACTCGACGGTTCGCCCGCGAGCGTGACGGCCGCTTGGTGGGCCGCCCGCGAAGCGGCGGACCGGCATCTGCCCATTGTGTTGCTCCACTCATGGAGCACGCAGCCGCTGGACGTGCCCATCCGGCAGGAGGCGCACACGAAGCAACGCTACGGCCGGGATGTTCTGCAGCGAACCTCGGCCGAACTGCTGCACCGTGACGGGGAGCTGAACCTGACCACCGAACTGATCTCCGCCCCCGCCACGCAGGCCCTTCTGGAACGCGGCACGCGCGCGTCGATGCTGGTGCTCGGCTCGCGCGGGCACGGCTCCGTGGCGAGCTTCCTGCTCGGTTCCATCAGCCTGCACGTGCTGGGCCTGGCGCCCTGCCCTACCGTCGCCGTCCGGGCGGGCGACCCCGCCGTCGAGGCGGGCTGGGGCCACCCCGCAGCGGCGGACCGCGACGAGGTCGTCGTCGGGCTGACGGAGTCCGGCGGCGCTGCCGACCCGCTGCTGGAGTTCGCCTTCTCCATGGCCGCACCGCGCGGCAGGCGCGTGCGGGCGGTACGGGCACTGCCGCTGTCCTCCCTCGCCCCCTTCCGGGACGAAGACGTCGAGGCCGAGGAGCGCGTCCGGCTGGCCGAGGTACTGGCGCCGTGGCGGGAGAAGTTCCCCGACGTCCCCGTCACCAAGCACGTCGCCACGGGCCCCGCCACGCAGGTGCTGCTGACGGCCTCCGCGCGCGGCTCCCTCACAGTCGTCGGGCGCAGGCACCACGCGACGCACCTCACGTGGAAGCTCGGCCCCGTCGCCCACGCGGCGCTGCATCACGTGCCCTGCCCGGTCGCCGTCGTGCCGCACGACTGAACAGACCACCATCTCCGGGACGAGCACCGTCATGGACCACCTTTTTCCTCGAAAGCCGTTGCACCAGATGCCGTCGACCCTCTCCCGTATGCCACCGCTGGAGTCGCTCCTGCTGGCCGGCACCACTGTCGCCCTGACGGTCGGCGGCATCTTCTGGTGGGCGGGTGCCCGCGATCTCGCCAACCTGTGCTGGGCCGTGGGCACGGTCGTCGCCATCGGACCCGCGGTGGGCTGGGTACTCGGCGCGCTGCGGCGCGGTCACGCGGGCGTGGACCTGATCGCGGTCCTTGCACTGGGCGGCACACTCGCCGTGGGCGAGTATCTGGCCGGTTCCCTGATCGCCTTGATGCTGGCCACCGGCCGCGCCCTGGAGGCGGCCGCCCGGAAGCGGGCCTCCCATGATCTGCGCGCCCTGCTTGAGCACGCGCCCCGCACCGCCCGGCGCCGCACCGGCAGCGAGGTGCACGTGGTGCCGTCGGCCGAGGTCGCCGTCGGGGATCTGCTCGTGGTGGGGCCCGGCGAGGTCGTCCCCGTCGACGGGACCGTGGTCGGCGACACCGCCGTACTCGACGAGTCGGTCCTCACCGGAGAGCCCTTGGCCGTGCATCACGCCCCGGGCCGTTCGGTGCGCAGCGGTGCGGTCAACGCGGGCGGTGCGTTCGAGCTGCGCGCGTCCGCGACCGAACGGGACAGCACCTACGCCGGGATCGTGCGGCTGGCCCGGCAGGCCGGGGCCGAGTCGGCGCCCGTGGTGCGGCTGGCCGACCGGTACGCGGCCTGGTTCCTGCCGCTCGCCGTCGCCGTCGCGGGCCTGGCATGGCTGGTCACGGGTTCCGCCGTGCGGGCGGTGGCGGTCCTGGTGGTCGCCACGCCGTGCCCGCTGCTGCTGGCGGCGCCGGTGGCCGTGGTCTCCGGTCTGTCGCGCGCCTCACGCCACGGGGTGGTGGTCCGAGACGGCGGTGCGCTGGAGAACCTCGGCCGTGCGCGCACCCTGTTGCTGGACAAGACCGGCACCCTCACTGGCGGGCGTCCCCGCGTCATCGACGTGGTCGCCGCCCACGGCTGGCAATCGTCGCAGGTACTGCGGCTGGCCGCCTCAATCGACCAGTACTCGCCGCACGTGCTGGCCCGGGCCCTTGTCGAGGCGGCCCGCGAACGGGGCCTGCGCCTGACCGTGCCCTCGGACATGACCGAGGAACCCGGCCGCGGCGCCGTCGGCACCGTCGCCGGACGCCGGATGGCCGTCGGCCGCCTCGACGACGGTGCGGAGAAGCCCGCCTGGGCCCGCGCGGTGGACAACCGCGCAGTCCTGGACGGGGCGGCCGTCGCCTGGCTCACCATCGAAGGGCGCCCGGTCGGGGCCGTCCTGCTGTCCGATCCGCTGCGCCACGACGCGCCGCGCACCCTGCGCCGACTGCGCTCCGCCGGCATCGAACGGCTCGTGATGCTCACCGGCGACCGTGCGGAACCCGCCCGCGAGGTCGGCGCCGTCCTCGGCCTGGACGACGTGCGGGCCGGCCTCTCCCCCGCGGACAAGGTCGCCGCGGTGCGCGCCGAACGCGACCGCGCGGTCACCGTGATGGTGGGCGACGGCGTGAACGACGCACCCGCCCTCGCCGCCGCCGACATCGGCGTGGCGATGGGTGCCCGTGGCTCCACGGCGTCCTCCGAGGCCGCCGACATCGTGCTGACCACCGACCGGGTGGACCGCCTGGCCGACGCCGTCGCCATCGCCGTACGGTCCCGGCGCATCGCCGTGCAGAGCGCGCTCGGCGGCATGCTGCTGTCCCTGGCCGCGATGGCCGCGGCCGCCTTCGGTCTGCTCCCGCCCGCCCTCGGCGCCCTGCTGCAGGAAGGCATCGACGCCGCGGTGATCCTCAACGCCCTGCGCGCGTTGGGCGACGACCGCGCGGCACGCCCGGCGCTCCAGCCCTCCACCGAGGCGCTCATCCACCGGTTCGCGGCCGAGCACGACGATCTCCAGGATGTCCTGGAGGCCGTGCGCTCCGCTGCCGACCGCCTCTCGGACAGCCCCGGGCCGGAGGCCGTCACAGCCGTACGGGAGGTCCACCGTCTGCTCACCGAGCGCCTGCTGCCGCATGAGTACGCCGAGGAGCACCAGCTCTACCCTGCCCTCGCCCCCACACTCGGCGGCCCCGAGGCGACCGCCACGATGAGCCGAGCCCATGTCGAGATCTACCGCCTCGCCCGCCGCGTCGAAACCCACCTCGCTCTGGCCGGCCCCGACGGGGCCCTGGCCCCGGAGCAGCTCGACGACCTGCGCGCCTGTCTGTACGGGCTGCACACGGTGCTGCGACTGCACTTCACGCAAGAGGAAGAGAACTACTTCTCCCTCGCGCCCTGAGGTGACAGCAGATGAACGAACCCGTGGGCACCCCGAACCCCGGCAGAACGTGCTCGAAGGCGCCCACCTCGTCCGCCGGTTCGGCGAGCGCACGCCACCGACGACCTCAGCCGCGCCATCGCCGGGCGGGATCTACGGCCTGCTCAGGCCGAACGGCCCGGAAGGACGACGACGATCAGGATGGTGTGCGGCCTACTGCGGCCCGACGCCGGAAGCGTGCACGTGGCGGGCCGGCCGGACCCGGGCCGAGTCGGTGATCACCCCACCGGGGCAGGTGCGTTTAGGGGCGTAGTCCGGGTCAGCGAGCGCTCCACGGTCACTCCGGTTGCGGTACGACGGCTACGGGACTGGCGGCGTGGTGCAGCAACGTGTGCCCTACTCGGCCCAGTTGGAGCCCGAAGCGGCCGGATCGGCGCCGCGCTCCGATGACGACGAGGTCCGCCGCCGCTGATCGCCTCAGGAGCACCCGGCGGGCCGGGCCCTCCACCGTGTCGCGGCGGATCCAGACCCCAGGGTGGTCCGCCATCGGGCCGTGGAGCGCGGCGTCGAGCAGGGCGGACGCCTGTTCCTGCGCGTAGTGGGCTGGCTCTCCGGCCATCAGAGGGTGGTCGGCCCTCCTGTGCGCGGGAGCACGCCAGGCCCGTACGGCATCGAGCGTGCACCCGCGTGCCTCGGCCTCGCGGAAGGCGAACCGCACCGCCTCACCGGCGATCGTGGGGTCGGCCACGCCGAGCAGGATCCGCTCGTGGGTGCCGGCCCGACCGGCCTTGTCGCCACGGACCACGATGACCGTCCCGTGGGCGCGGGCCGCAACGGTCAGGGCGACCGAGCCGAGGAGCAGACCGGTGAACTCGCTGCGGCCCCGTGACCCCGTCACCACGGCGAACGCGTGGTGGGCTTCGCTCAGGAACACGTCCACCGCCTCGCCGGGGACCACGTCGACGGTGACCTTCACGTCGGGGTCGCGTCGGCGGGCGCGCTCCGCCGCGGTGGCGACCACGGTGTCCGCCATCGCCTCCTCGGACGGGCGCTCAGGGCCGACGGACGGCGCGCCGCCTTCGTACCGCTCCCGCAGGGAGGCGTACACCAGGCGCAGCCGCAGACCGTGCCGGGCCGCCTCGTCCACGGCCCAGTCGACTGCCCGGAGGCTCGGCTCTGATCCGTCGACACCCACGACCAGGGGCAGCTCCATCACCCCCACCGCCTTTCGTCGGGCCGCAGCACGGTGCGGCGCCCTTTCCACTCCACCGTCACACGCCCGCGCGGGCAGCCGCAGGGGTCGGTCGGCCCCGCCCAGGGCCGTTGGACCCAAACGCGAGGGCACCCCGGGGAGGCCCGGGGCGGGCGAGACTAAGTGCGACCCGCACACCGATGGTCAGGGCCGATCGGCCCGGCCACCTGCCCGAGCCGCCCCTGAGACGGTCCGCGGGGATGAGCTGGCTGTTCGCTGTACTGAGCCGGTCATCGGCAAGGGACCGTTCGGCACTGCCCCGGAGCCCTTCGGCCCGCGCACCGCCCGCCCGGTAGGGGGCACCGTGGAAGCAGAGGCCGTCCGGGGAGGCAACCATGACCGAACACGCCGGTGGAATCGTGGTGGGCGTCGACGGCTCCGAGGCCTCCGTGGCCGCGCTGCAATGGGCTGCGGAGCAGGCGCGAGCCTTCGGCACGTGCGTCCTCGCCGTGCACGCCTGGGAACCGGTCACCGCGGCCGGGTTCGCGCCCTATACGCCGACGGCGGGCCGCCCCACGGCCGCGGATCAGCGCGAGCGGGCCGCCGAGTTGATCGCCTCGACCGTTCGAGCGGCCTTCGGTCCACACATCGACACCGACCTGCGGGCCGTTGTCGAGGAGGGGGCACCCGCGAGAATACTCCTGCGGCATACGCGCGGAGCCCTGCTGCTGGCCCTGGGGCGCACGGCCCATGTCGGCCATCGGCACGGTGGGCCGCGAATGCCTGCGGCACGCCACGGTCCCCGTGGTGACGGTGCCCGCCCCCGCCCGGCAGCCGACCCCGTTGTGTGCCAGAACATCGGCCGTCGTCCGCAGCGGAGCCGCCTAGCCGGGCGGCGCGCGGCCAAGGCGGGCCGACATCGAGGCCCCCCGAGCATGTCAACCCCGGCAGAGGTGAACGTCATGGATGTCCTGGTGGGATACGCGACTGCACACGGCTCCACCCGTGGGGTAGCCGAGCGGCTGGCCGCTGGCCTGGGCCGAGCGGGGCTGAAAGCCGACGTGCGCCCCCTGGAGGGCGTCGCCGACGCCGACGCGTATGGCGCGTTCGTCCTGGGCAGCGGCGTGCACAATCAGAGTTGGCTCGACCCGGCCCGAAGGTTCGTACGCGAGAACCTCGATCTGCTGGCGTCACGCCCCGTGTGGATCTACAGCGTGGGGATGCCAGGGGCGCTGCGGGGGCCGTGGAAGAGGCTGGGGCCGATGGAGGCTCCGGTGATCGTCCAGAGCCTGCCGGCCGGTCTGTCCTACCAGAGCCATGAGCTCTTCTCTGGCGTCATCCGCGCCTCCCAGCTGCCGCTCGGCGGACGGATCAGGTTCCGGCTGCTGGGCGGCCGGTACGGCGACTTCCGCGATTGGGCGGCCATCGACGGCTGGGCGGCCGGGATCGCGGCGGAGCTGCTTCGTGCGTGACGACTCCCGCCATGGGGGGCGGGGCCCTGATGGGACCGTCCGCAGGTTTCCCGGCCGATCGGTGTGGTGCTCTGAGCTGTGACGGTGTACTGCTCTGAGGTGTGGACGGACGTCCGCCTCACACATGGACGGACGGGCGGTGGCTCCCGGTCCCGGGCTGGTGCGGGGCCCGTATCGGCTCGACCGGCTTGCTCAGCGGCCGGTGCGCGCGGCGGTTCTGCCTGCGCAGCGGGAGCGAGTCGAAGAGCGCGGCGAGGGCGAAGGCCACTCCCGTCGCCGCGACCAGCAGGAGCGCGAGCCGCTCCCCGAACTCCTGCGTGAGACTCGTGCCCACGATCATCTCCCCCTCGGGTCGATGCCATTCCCCCGTGCTTTCAGCCAACTCCGATATGACCGGCGGCACATGAGCCCTGCAAGGGAGGGCTGGAGCGGCCCTTGCACCGGGGACGTCCGCGGACCGGCACACCCACACACACGCCCTCCGTCAGCAGAGCCGACTCAAGGTGAGCCGGGTAGCCGTCCCCAGACCCGAGACCCCAGGGCCGTTGTGACAGATCCGGGCGCCCCCCATAGCCGGTCAGTGGCCGGGGGTCAGAAGGAGTCATTGAAGTCGGCCGTCACCGCGGTGCGTACCGCACCGGGGTGGACCGAGCAGATACGGCTACGCGGCATCGAGACGGGGTCGTCCCGAGGCCGGTCGCGCAGATCGCCTACGACACGGCCCGCACTTGTCCGGCGCGCTCCAGACCGGCCCGAAGGCCGGACAGAGGTCCTCACGAGCGAGCCGCCTGGATCCTGCGCCGGTCGAGTGGCCACTGCGGATCGAACGGAGGGAGGCTGGATGAAGGAGAAGCAGGCGATCCATGTGCCCGACAGCGGTCGCGATCGCCGAGAAGGCCCGGGACCGGGCGAGGCGATCAGCGGATGGGAGAGAGCCCATGAAGGTCGGAGTGCTGACCGGCGGCGGTGACTGCCCCGGCCTCAACGCCGTGATCCGCAGCGTCGTCCGCAAAGGCGTCCAGGAATACTCCTTCGACTTCGCCGGCGTCCGTGACGGCTGGCTCGGTCTGCTCCAGGGTGACGTCAGACCGCTGGACATCTCCACCGTTCGGGGGATCCTCCCCCGCGGCGGGACCATCCTCGGCTCCTCCCGCACCAACCCGTTCAAACACGAGGACGGGCTGCGACGCGTGCAGAACACCCTTGCCGCACACGACATGGATGCGCTCGTCGTGATCGGCGGCGAGGACACGCTCGGTGTGGCCACCGAGCTGAGTCGGCAGGGAATCCACCTGGTCGGCGTGCCGAAGACCATCGACAACGACGTCTCCGGCACCGACTACACCTTCGGCTTCAACACCGCCGTCGGTATCGCGACCGAGGCCATCGACCGCCTCCACACCACTGCCGAATCGCACATGCGCACCCTGGTGGTGGAGGTGATGGGGCGCCACTCCGGGTGGATAGCCCTGCACGCCGGCATCGCCGGTGGGGCCAACGTGATCCTCATCCCGGAGCGGCCGTTCGACATCGATCAGGTCTGTGAGCAGGTGAAGAGCCGATTCAAGATCAACTATGCGCCGATCGTCGTGGTCGCCGAAGGGGCCGTCCCCAAGGAGGGCCAGATGGTCCTCAAGGACCAGTCGCTGGACGAGTTCGGCCATGTCCGGCTGTCCGGCATCGGCGAATGGCTGGCCCGGGAGATCTCGGAACGCACCGGCAAGGACGCCCGTACCACGGTCCTAGGTCACGTCCAGCGCGGCGGCACTCCGAGCTCCTTCGACCGGTGGCTGGCCACACGCTTCGGGCTGCACGCCATCGACGCGGTCAAGGACGGCGACTTCGGCGTCATGGTCGCCTTGCATGGCACCCGGATCGTCCGCCTGCCCCTCGCCGATGCCACAGCGCAGACCAAGCTGGTCGACCCGTCGCTGTACGACGAGTTCGAGGTGTTCTTCGGCTGACCCGCCCCGGCGCTCGCCGAATCGCCGTGGGACCAGCCGATCCGCGACAAGTCCCACCACCGCCACCAGTCTTCTGGCCGGTCGTTATCCGGCGTGCGGTACGACCGCCACCGGGCAGCGGGCGTGGTGCAGTACGGCGTGGGTGACCGGGCCCAGTCGGCCTTCGGTCGCCTGCGGATCAATGCGGCGGCCCACGACGAGCAGGGCCGCATCCCGGGACGCGTTCAAGAGCGTTTCCACGGGATGGAGCAGCACGACATCGGTACGGACCGTCACACTGGGGTACTTCTCCCGCCACGGGCGCAGCGCATCGGAGAGCTGCAAGACCTCCTGATCCTCCCAGGTGGCACGGTCCTCCTCGGTCACCACCAGCGTCGTCGGAGATACGGCCTCGGCAGGAAACGCCCATGCCTGGACCACTCGCAGGCTTGCTCCGCGCACCTCAGCCACCGAGAACGCGAAGTCCGCCACCTCACCGACCGGGTGATGCCCGTCGAACCCCACCACGATCTGGGCGGCGCCGTGTGCCGCGCGCGTCCCTTCCCCGAAGGTGCCCGGCCGTTGGGGCACCAACACGACAGGACAAGGGGTTGCCGCCGCCACCCGTAGGGCCACCGATCCGACCGCGAGACCGTCGAACCCTCCCGTCCCCCGTGTGCCGACGACGAGGAGCCCGGCATCACGGGCGGCGGCGAGGAGAGCAGCAGCCGGGGCTTCATCGGTCTGCTCGCCCCGCACCTCGACATCCGGGTAACGGTCGCGGAGGTCGGTGACCACCCGCTGAAGCATCCGCGCACCCACGTGGTGCAGCCTGTCCAACGCCGGGCCCGGCAGGACAGTGCCCGGGAGCGGTGGCGAGGCATGTACCAGGCGCAGTGGAACCCCACGCGACGCGGCCTCCCACGCCGCCCAGTCGGCTGCCGCCGAACTGCGTTCGGACCCGTCGATACCCGCCAGCACAGGGTGACTCATCGTGTCCTCCTTCGACCGGCCTGTGCCTCCGCGACCGCCGCAGGGCCCCTGTCTCCTCTCTTCCACTGTTCCATGGCAGGACCGGTGCGGCGCCCGCACCGGATGTGAGGTCCCGGAAGGTTCTGGTGGCCCGATCGCAGCTGGATCCACCAGGCCGCTCTCGCAGAGTCGGCACCTGGCAGCAGGCTCGCCGGGCGGGGGCGTCATCGGGCCGACAACTGGCCCCGCGATCGAGAGAAGCGCGTACGGACTTACATGAGCCTGGCGGTTGCGGGAGCCTGGAGGTGCATCCGTCGACTCCGAATGACCGGAAAGGCGAGCCGATGACCGACATCCAAGGCTTGCTGGGCGACGAGGCCAAGGACCTGCTGGCTCATACCGCCCAGGGGATTCCCAAGGAAGACCTGGTACTGCCGGGTCATGACTTCGTCGACCGGGTCGTTGCCGCAACCGACCGCTCGCCCCGGGTGCTGCGCAACCTGCAGTCCCTGTTCGACCACGGCCGTCTGGCCGGCACGGGGTACGTGTCGATCCTGCCGGTCGACCAGGGCATCGAGCACTCGGCGGCCTCGGCATTCGCCGCGAACCCCCGCTACCTCGACCCCAAGAATATCGTCGAACTCGCCGTCGAGGGCGGCTGCAACGCGGTCGCCAGCACCCTGGGGGCGCTCGGGGCCGTCTCGCGGCGCTACGCGCACAAGATCCCGTTCATCGTGAAGCTCAACCACAACGAGCTGCTGACCTACCCGAACCACTACGACCAGATCATGTTCGGCAACGTCGAGCAGTGTTTCGACCTCGGCGCGGCCGGCGTCGGCGCCACGGTCTACTTCGGCTCGGAGCAGTCGGACCGCCAGTTGCAGGAAGCCAGCGAGGTCTTCGCACGGGCCCATGAACTGGGCATGTTCACCGTGCTGTGGTGCTACCTGCGAAACCCGGCGTTCAAGAAGGACGGCGTGGACTACGCGGTGTCGGCCGACCTCACCGGCCAGGCCAACCACCTCGGCGTGACCATCGAGGCCGACATCGTCAAGCAGAAGCAGTCGGAGAACAACGGCGGCTACCGGGCACTGGACTTCGGAAAGACCGACCCTCTCCTGTACGACAGGCTCACCACCGACCACCCGATCGACCTGACCCGCTGGCAGGTCGCCAACTGCTACCTGGGCCGGGTCGGACTCATCAACAGCGGCGGTGCATCGGCCGGCGAAACGGACCTCGCACAGGCCGTACGCACAGCGGTGATCAACAAGCGGGCCGGCGGCACCGGGCTCATCACCGGGCGCAAAGCGTTCCAACGGCCCACCGACGAGGGCATCGAACTCCTCCACACCGTCCAGGACGTCTACCTCGACGACAGCATCACCATCGCCTGACAGGACACCCCGCCCGACGGCGTAGCCGAGCCCATGTACAAGACCCTGCGTCTACGACACAGTCCCTCCACGGCAGCGTCGGCGGTGAGGCGGGCCTGTCCGCCGTTCCAGGCCACCCCGGTCGGGTCAGTGGCCGGGTGTCAGGACGGTCGGCGGACCCGCGGTGACACCGCCGTCCAGGACGAACTCCACGCCCGTCGAGAAGGTGGCGTCGGCGACGATGAAGAGCACCATACGGGCGACCTCCTCAGGCTCACCGAACCGTGGGAGGGGCTGTCCGGCGGTGAAGGAGTCATCGAAGTCGGCCGTCATCGCGGTGCGCACCGCACCGGGGTGGACCGAGCAGACACGGATCCCGTCCGGGGCCAGTTCCAGCGCCGCGGCCTTGGTCAGGCCGCGCAGTCCCCACTTGCTGGCCACATACGATCCGATGCCGGCATACCCGGTGATGCCGGCGATCGAGGAGATGTTCACGATCACGCCTCCGCCGGCCCGGCGAAGTGACGGTGCCGCCGTGCGCATGCCCAGCCAAGCACCCTGAAGGTTGACGTCGATGGCCCGCCGGAAGGATTCGAGGCTCTGTTCCTCGATGGTCCCCCACTCGAGGATCCCGGCGTTGTTGACCAGCACCGAGACCGGGCCGAGTTCCCGCTCGACCTGCGCCACCACCCTCTGCCAGCCATCCTCGCCGCTGACGTCCAGGTGCGCATAACGGGCCGGGCCGCCGAGTTCCGCCGCCAGCTTCTCCCCTTCGGCGTCAAGGACATCGGCGACCACCACCCCAGCGCCCTCAGCCGCGAACAGACGTGCCACAGCGGCGCCGATCCCTCTCGCTCCACCGGTGACGATCGCCACCCGCTCGTTGAGACGTCCCATCATGACCTCCTGAACCCCTATCTCGATGAAGATCCACAAGGACGGCATCAGCCGCGGCTGACTCGGCATGACACCACCGGTCACCAGACCACAGGCCGCCGGCCGGTGGGTCGGTCAGGGGCCGGGCAGATGACCTCCATGCATCGGCCCACCTGGTCTTCGGGCAGGTGACGTGCGCAGTCCGCCTGGCCGATCACGCCGATGAGGCGCTGGGGGTCGATGGTCTCGTTTTCCTGGATGTAGGTGGCACCTGCATCCAGGATCGCCCGGCCAGCCGTCATGGTCATCTCCGTCGAGCGCCGTTGTCCACGCGGGGCGAGCCCATGGAGCCCGGCCGGCCACGGCTGGTACTCCTCCGGACCAGTGTCGATTGCTCGCGTTCTGCGCGCATGCCGGGGCACAGACGGCCAGGTCACCGAGCGGCGACAGACGACGTATTTCAGGAAGGTGCTGAGGAGCGGCAGACCGGATTCCCACGGCGGAAGCCGTTCCGTCGACGCACGCCGGCGCCCCACCCTACGGCGCTGTCGAACGGAACCTCCTCCAGGCATGGCGGCTTGCAGTCCGGCGCCGCCCGGTCCGACCCGAGACGGGCCTCCGGCGACCAGCACAGCACCATCAGCCGCTACTCAGGGCTCGGCCTGGTTTCGGCCGTGATCGGCGGCGTACGCGGCGAAGACTTGCGTCGGCGTTCCTCCCGTATGGAGGAAGCGCTGGTCAAGGATGGCGGCGAGGTCCTGCAGTGCACCGTCGAGCAGGTCACCGGCCAGTCGTACCTCCGGCCGCCGCGCTGCCTGTCCGCGCTGGGCGAGGTCCGCTGCGTAGCCGACCATGGCGGCCAGGGACGAGTGGTCCTCCCCGTCGTGGAAGTAGTACGCCTCGGCGTACTGGGTGAAGTCGATACGGACGCGTACGACTTCGGTGGCCAGGCTGTCCAGCAACAGCGCCCCCGCCGTGCAGTCGACCTGCTGCGTCGTCGGGTCCGAGTCGCGCAGCAGGGCCAGCCGGATCGCCAGGACCCTCCTGCGGGTCAGCGCCGGGTAGATCTCCAGCACCCAGGAGACGGTGGCTGTCAGGAGGGCGAAGCCGACCAGGGCTTCCAATGGTGAGACCAGGCGGAGCCAGCCCTCGGCGGGTGCGATGTCCCCCAGCCCCAACGTGGCCACCGTGACGAGCGAGAGGTACAGGGAGTCGAGCCACGCCGGCTCCTGCGCCGCTTCGGAACCGGGTGAGAAGGTGAAGGCCCCGGGCATGTGGGGCCAGTAGACGATGGCCCAGCCGAGGATGACGGTGAGGGCCCACATTCCCACGACCGTCACCATGGCGAGTGGCCCGACGAGCCCGACCACACGCCCGCGCGAGCGGAAACGCCGAGCCAGTCGCCACAGCGCCGTCATCACGAGACGGCTCAGGCCGCCATGGCGGGTGGGGTGCCAAAGGGTGTGGAACAGGTCCCGCAGGGTGACCATGACGAGCCCGGCACCGGCCAGCGAGACCAACCACTTCATCCACGTCTCCTAGGGGTCAACTCCGGCAGCACGAGCGCGCAGGTCTCTCCGGGCGCGACGCTCACGGCCCGGTCGGCCAGCACCACGCGGATCGGTGACTCCTCCGAGTCGGGTACGACGATCTCAAGCTGTCCCCTCCTGCGCCGTACGCCGACACCCCAGTGGCCGCGGTAGCGCAGCGAGAATCCGTACTCGGAGAGCGCCGGAAGGGGCACGGGGTCCAGCCACAGGGCGTCCTCGCGCGTCTGCAGTCCCGTCAGACCGCGCTGTACGAGGTCGAGGGTCCCGGCCATGGCCCCGAGATGGATGCCTTCGCCGGTCGAGCCGCCCTGAATGTCGGCTATGTCTGCCTCCAGAGTCTCCTGGACGTACTGCCACGCCTCGGCTCGCCTGGCCCTGGCGAGGACCAGGCCGTGGACGAGCCCACTGAGCGTGGAGCCGTGACTGGTGCGCTGGAGGTAGTAGTCGACAGTCCTGCGCCAGACCTCGTCCTCCAGGTCGTACCCCAGGCGGCGGAACAGGTCCCGAAGCTCGGCGGGAGAGAACAGGTAGCCGAGCATGAGGACATCGGCCTGCTTGGACGCCTTGTAGCGGTTGACCGTGTCGCCCTCGGCCTCCAGGATCCGGTCCAGCCGCCGGATGCTGTCGTAGCGCGCCCGGTAGGCGTCCCAGTCCAGCTCGGCGAGGTCATCGTAGCCCGCGAACTGGCTGATGACGCCCTGGTGAAACGGCACCAGCAAGCGCCGGGAGATCTCGTCCCACTTCGGGAGTTCGCCCGCCTCCAGCCGGACGCGATCGAACAGTTCCTCCCGGCGCCAGGTGGGAAGGCGCCGCAGGAGGTCCAGGGCGCGGGTGAGGACCCATACGGCGGTGACGTTGGTGTACGCGTTGTCGTCCAGTCCCGGCCGGTCGGCACCTGGGTAGCTGTCGTGGTACTCGTCGGGGCCGACGACGCCGCGGATTCGGTAGCGGCCCGTATCGGAGTCGAAGACGGCAAGGTCCGCCCAGAAGCGAGCGATCTGCAGCAGCATCTCGGCGCCTTTGGTGTGCAGGAACTCGGTGTCGCCGGTTGCCTCGCAGTACTGCCACACGTTGTAGGCGATCGCCGAGCCCACGTGGTGCTGGAGCCGGGAGTGGTCCGGAAGCCAGCGCCCCGAGCGGGGGTTGAGATGCCACTCCTGGGTCTCTTCGCGGCCGTCGCTGCCGCTCTGCCAGGGGTACATCGCCCCGGCCCGGCCGAGCGCGGCGGCCGCCCGGCGTGCTCGCGGGAGGCGTCGGTACCGGTAGTTCAGCAGGGCCCTGGAGATCTCTGGGAAGTGCAGGTTGAGATAGGGCAGGACGAACAGCTCGTCCCAGAAGACATGCCCCCGGTACGCCTCACCGTGCAGCCCTCGGGCCGGCACGCCCACGTCCAGATCCGCGGTGTGCGGGGACAGCGTCTGCAGGACGTGGAAGAGGTGGAGGCGCAGGACGCGGCCGGCCTGGCCGGGCACCTGGATCTCCGCTCGCCGCCACAACCGCTCCCACCCGGCGACGTGGGAGTCCAGCAGGGACGAGAAGTCCGAAGCCGTGGAAACGCGGTCGAGTGCTGCTTCGAGCGGTTCGCTGATCGCCGTGTCCCGTGAGGTGTGCAGCGTCACGGTCTTCTCCACAGCGACGGGACGGCCGGGAGCGATCGGGACCACCAGTCGGTGGACTGCACGGCGGCGGGCCGCGCGAAAAGCCGACGAGGCCGCAGACCCGTCCACGAGTACCGTCCGGGCGGCCATGGCCACACTGATGTCCGAACGACTGGTGTGGCAGCTCAGCCAGACCGTGTCGGGCTCTTGCGTCCCCGTCCGCACACGGGTCACATGTCGGCCGTTGAGGGCACGGTAACGGTGCACATTGCCATTGATCACCTCGCCGTCGAGACAGGACTCGATCTCGATCTCTCCCGACCAGTTCTCGGCCGTGAAAACCGTCCGCAGCGCGGCAAGATGAGGATCCCCCACGTGCACCAGGCGAATCTGTGCAACGTCGAGCACGCCCACCTCGTCGTCCCGGTGGCGGAACGCGCGGGTGAGCGTGGCACGGCGCAGGTCCAGGGTGACCCTGTAGTCCAGGAGGGAGTGCGTGTCCGGGGAGAACCACGGGCGCCAGACTCCCTCAGCGGTACGGAGACGGAACCGCAGCAGCAGCCAGTTGGGGAGGTTGACCAGGTCCTCGTTCACCACCCGGCGTCCCGCCACGGTCGACTCCAGGCGGTTGTAGCACCCGGCCGCGTAGGTTCCCGGGTAGTGCACCAAGCCCGCCCGGCACTCGGGCGCCGCGCCGCGCGTGGCGAAGTAGCCGTTGCCGAGCGTGCAGAGCGATTCACGCAGCCGCTCGGCAGCGGGGTCGTAGCCCTCGTACTGCCACGTCCACTCCGACATCCGTCGCCCAACGCCGGATCAGGCCCGCTGCGGAACGACGGCCACCGGGCATTCCGAGTGATGCAGCAGGGTGTGGGCGGCCCTGCCGAGTTGCAGACCGAAGCGGCCGTGCCGCCTCAGCGCACCGACGACCACCAGGTCGGCCTCGACCGAGGCGTCCAGGAGGACCATGTGCGCGGGGCCTTCGACGACTTGGCGATGCACATCGACCTGCGGGTGATTCCGTACGGCGTCGCGCAGTGCGTCGGTGAGCAGAGCGGAGGCGGGTTCCTCGTCGGCACCGGCGGTATCGCCCGCGGTCAGGGGATGGTCCGCGCGCTCATGGGCGGGGCGGCGCCAGGCCCGTACGGCAGTGAGGGCGCAGCCGCGCGCCTCGGCCTCGCGGAAGGCAAACCGCACAGCGGCCGAGCCGTCTGCGGAGTCACCGACGCCGACCACCACCCGGCCGAAGGAGCCCTGCCGGTTCCGCTCCCCGCCGCGGACCACGACGACCGGGCACACGGCACGGGCAGCCACCGTGAGGCTGACCGATCCCAGCAGCAACCCGGCGATCTCACCACGTCCGCGAGAACCCGTGACCAAAGCAGAGGATTCATGAGCAGCGTGCAGCAGCGCGGACACGGCATCGCTCGGCAGCACTTCGCTCGACACCTTGACCTCTGGGTTGCGCAGTTCGGCGCGTTCCGCGCAGGACGCGGCGATGTGCTCGGCCATGACCTCTTCGGCCGGACGGTCGGCACTGAAGGAGGGGCGGCTGCCCTCGTACCGCTCCCACAAAGACGCATAGACGAGCCGCAGAGACAACCCGAGGCGCGCCGCCTCGTCCACCGCCCAGTCCACGGCCTGCAGGCTGGAATCCGATCCGTCGACACCCACCACGAGCGGGAGTTCCATGGTCACCACCACCTTCCTGCCGGGCCACTGCCGGAAACCCCCTGTCAATACCGTCGCACCCCGCTGGGGCCATCGCGACACGTGGACCGGCTTTCGCCAGGGGGGTGAGACCCAGGTTGCACTGTGCCGATTTGCGATGATTGTGGAGTCAGGTGAGAGAGCGGGGCGGAGTGCCGCATTCGCATCGTCACCACGGCCGTCTCATCGGCCTCATGGTGAAGGGAAGGCGACTGTGATTGCCAGGTCCGGTGTTTTCGGCACCCTGACCAAGCAAGGAGCATCAGGAGCGGCTCATGTCGCTCGCTCATGAAGTGTCGTTCGCGATCGACGATGAGTTGTGCGAGAACGACCCCGAGCTCAAGCAAGCGCTGTGGACCTATGTCGCCGGAGTGATCGCAGGGCGGCTCAGGTCCGCCCGGGTGCGGCTGCTCGACCTGTATGCGCCCCACGGCGCCGGCGAAGTGCCCTGACGAGGCAGGACGAGGAGGTCCGAAGTGCCTGAGACCCCGCACATCGTGAGCGATGTGATGACGCAGACGGTCGTGGCCGTCGGACGCGACGCACCCTTCAAGGAGATCGTCCGGACCATGGAGCATTGGAAGGTCAGTGCCATGCCGGTACTGGAGGGAGAAGGGCGCGTCATCGGCGTCGTCTCGGAGGCCGACCTGCTGCCCAAGGAGGAGTTCCGCGACAGCGACCCAAGCCGCTTCGAACAGCGCCGACGGCTGTCCGATCTCGCCAAGGCCCGGGCAGTGACGGCGGAGGAGCTCATGAGCACCCCCGCGATCACCGTCCACCCCGACGCCACCCTGGCCCAGGCGGCAAGGATCATGGCCGTCAGGCACGTCAAGCGGCTGCCCGTGGTCGACGACATCGGCATGCTCCAGGGCATCGTCAGCCGCGCCGATCTGCTGAAGGTCTTCCTGCGATCGGACGAGGCCATCGAGGAAGAGGTCCGCCGCACCGTGGTGTCCTACCTCTTCCCGGCTCTCAGCCACGCTATCCACGTGAACGTCCATGAGGGGGTCGTCACCCTTCGCGGGCACATCCACGACACCTCGCTCATCTCGGTCGCCGTACGCCTCGTGCGTGCCGTGGAAGGCGTCGTGGACGTCGAGCCCCATCTCACCGGTCCGTCAGCCGACCCGGACGGCCCCGAGGAAACTCAGTGAGCGGTTGCCAGTCACGGACGCCGACCTGTTGCGGTCCCCTGGCGCGTCAGGGCCGGATGTCGAGTACCTCCGACACCGGGTGGCGCGGTGTGCGGGGGCCTTTGGGGCCGTATCCCAGGCGCAGCAGCATCTGTGTGTAGCCCGTCCCGGACACCGGGTCGCGCAGCGGCCAGCGCAGGTCCGTCCATTCGACGGGCTGGGTGGCGAAGGAGCTGGACACACCCTCCAGGGTGGCCAGCAAAAGGACCCGTTCCATGGCCTGGCCGGCGCGCAACCAGTCCTCCGGGCGATCGTGGATCGTGCTGACCAGGGCCAGTTGAGGGTTCCGCTCGAAGTCCGCCGCGCCCCGTCCCGCCACCTGTCGCGGGCCCGCGAAGTCGCGCATCGGAGCCTTGCCCCCGCGCTTGCGCGGCCCGAAGGCGTAGTCCGGGACTCCGTCGTCGGTCATGTTCACTGACGGGGCGTCAATACGGGTCCATTCGGCCAGATCCTGGTCGGTGCCACGGTCGGTGAGGTTGCGCGCCTCGGCTTCCTGGACCATGTCCAGCACCTCCTGCAGATGCCATGAGGTGGGAAACGTCAGTACGGCTCCCTCAAGGCGAGCGGCCTCGCTGAGCGCCCTCCGTACGGCATCGGGGATCTCCGTCTCCTCGAAGGGGAAGCGGCTGCTGTGCCGCTCGCGAATCGCCGGGTACAGCGCGCCGAGGTCGCTCTCCCCGCTTCCGGGCCCGCTCAGCCGCACACTCGCGAGGAGCGCCGGGTCGGCCGGCTCGTGCAGCAGCCGGGTCTGCGGATACCAGCCCTCGCGGGCCGCAGCGACCCTCAGGTTCAACAGAGCGGCACCGCAGCCGATGTGAAGGCCGCGGGTTCGGGGGTCGGAGTGTGGCATGGCGCGCTCGAAGTCGGCGCGCAACTCGAACGTGCGGCTGTGCCGGACGTAGCGGAAGCGCCACGGCTGTGCGTTGTGCATCGACGGGGCGGCGGCAGCGTCGTGGACCAGGGCCGTCACGCGTTCGTCGGACAGTGCTTGTTCGCTCACCGGATCCTCCTCTCGCGAGCCGGCGGCACCCCGGGACGGGATCAGTCGATCACTCTTCGCTTGGTGACGGGTGCGCGTAGGGCGGGCCGTATCCCAGGGCCGCTCACTGGTCGGCAGGAGTGATGCGCCGGCCCGTGAGGCTCGCGGGCCGGATCGACACCCACATCTCGCGTGCACCGCCCGGCCACGGCGTGGTGTGGGCGTCCTGAGTGAGCCTGCGCACGGCGTCGGGCTCCGTGATGACGCGCGCGGGGCCGACGGCGAGCACGCTCCAGCCCTGGCTCAGGGCGTCGTCCACATGGTCGACCTCGAAGGCGACCTCCTTTCCCACGGCTGCCGCTGGCGCCGAGCCGGGCGCGGTCCGGAAGAGGATCGCGTCATCGACGACCTCGTAGTTGACCGGGACGACCGCCGGGCGTCCGTCGGTCGCCGACACCGCGATACGCCCCACGCCATGTGTGGAGAGCAGGGTGCGGCATTCCTCCGGGCTGAGGTCCCGCAGCTGAGGGTGCAGCAGTGCTTGGCCCTGGCCGGGGGGCAGATCGATGCCGCCCCCGCGCAGGGCAGCGGCGGTGGTGCCCAGCGCGTCGGCCAGCCTGATGAGAGTCGCCACAGTCGGGTCGGCGGGTTGTTCCTCCAGGTACGCGAGATAGTCCGGCGACATGCGGGCGCGACGGGCTGTTTCCCCTTGGCTGAGCCTCTGCCTGTGACGTTCGACGGCCACGCGCCGGCCGATGTCCCCGGGGTTGGGTGTCCCGGTCGGCGGGGCGGCCCCGGGCGCAGCCCCCGCATCACCGTGTTCGACCTGGCGGATGTGTGCGTCGGGCCCGGGGAACACGAGCGTCACTTCGTCCGTGTCCGACCAGCGCACATCGTAGGGGGGTGTTCCATCCCCATGGTGGAGTCCGACGATCTCGCCGTCGCGCCTGGTGACGCCGGTGGCCGGGCTTTCGATGACGAGATGGTCGCCGAGATGAGCTCGCATGATCGCCGCCCTCTCCTCAGAATGGTGCTGTAACCAACCTGCCACGTACGACACACCGCCGCATGGGCCGACAGACCCCCTTTCCACACGCAGGATGGGCCGTGCGACTGGCTGTCACGTCCCGGAAGGAGAGCCGACATGCACCACCGAACGGTCGCGGAGCTCATGACCCGAGGCGTCGTCCGGGCGCGGCGTGACATGCCGTTCAAGGAGATCGTCAGGCTGCTGACGGAGAACGACGTCACCGCCGTACCCGTGGTGGACGATCTGGACCACCCCATTGGTGTGGTGTCCGAAGCCGACCTGCTGCGCAAGAGCGCCGACCAGGCCGACCCGTCCGGTCGCGTCCCGGTTCCTCACCTGGAGGCATGGGAACGCGCCAAGGCCGAGGGTTCCCGCGCCGAGGAACTGATGTCGGCTCCCGCCGTGTGCGCGCGCCCGGAGTGGAGCGTGGTCGAGGCCGCCCGGCTGATGGAGGCCCACCACGTCAAGCGACTGCCCGTGGTGGACGAGGCGGACCGCCTCCTGGGCATCGTCAGCCGCGGTGACCTGCTACGGATCTTCCTCCGCCGGGACGACGCCATCCGCGACGAGATCACCGAGGACGTGCTGTGGCGCACCATGGGGCTTGCTCCCTCGGAAGTGACCGTCGACGTGCGCGACGGGCGGGTCGACCTCGGTGGCTCCGTCGAGGTCAGGAGCCTGATCCCCGTCATCGAGCGGCTGTGCCGGAGCGTCGACGGCGTGGTCTCGGTCGCCGAGCACATCGCCTTTCAGACGGACGACACCCGGCGATCCCCCACCGGCAGCTGAGCCCCCGCACGACATAGCAGATGCCTGCCGAAAAATCGCCCGGACTCCCGATCCGGCACCGGATACTGTAGGTCGTGCGGGGCAGCCGCATCGCCGTCGGTCACAAGGGCCATCCGGCGACCTGACGGGTGCTCGGCCGGGGTGCGCCCGGGCCTTCGATGTCGCGCTCGGCGGCGTTCACCAGCTGCTGGGCGAGGTCGTGCATGGCCCTGCCCGCCGCCAGTTCGTCGCCGATCTCCGGCACGTTCATGTCCACAGGATGACAGTGCGCAGCCCCGTGGCCGGTGAGGGCCGTGGTGCCCGTGTCCACTACCACCCGTGCCTTCGTCGTTCCCTCGTCGTCCTCGAAAAGATGGAGACGGACCTTCCATTCCACCGTATGCGGCATCGCTTTCCTCCTCACCTCGGTTCGGACCGATGTGATCCGGATGCGGTTCGTTCCGAGACCGTGCTCCGTGTGGAGACGGCCTGCATCTGCTCCTCGATACGCCTGCGGACTCGGACGGTGAGTGCGCTGAGGTGCTCGGAGGCCGTCGCGCCAGGCGCGACCGGCGCTCGGATCCGACGGGCCGCCGAGGGCAGCCCGCCCAGGTCCACGGCAAATCTCTCCCGGCACTCGTCGAGCGCGGACCTGGCGCCGGTGCGCTGCCCGTTCCGCATCACCGTCTCCAGCAACGGACTGCCGTCGTCGGGTGGTTGCTCGTCGGCGAGAGCGATCACGTCGGCGCAGCCGGCACGGCGGAACACCTGCTTGGGGCCCGGTGCGGTCACTTTCGCCGACGAAAGCTTCATCACCGGGCGTCCGTCGTACTCCACCATCTTGTACGCGGAGTCCAGATAGGGCGCGTCGGCCGAGACCCCGACGCGGGTGCCGACGGCGTACGTGTCGATCGGGGCTCCGGAGCGGACCAGGTCGTCCACGGCGTACTCGTCGAGACCGCCGCTCGCGATGATCCGTACGTCCGGCAGGCCCGCGTCGTCGAGGACGGAGCGGGCCCGGACCGCCAGGGCTCCGAGATCGCCGCTGTCCAGCCGTACAGCGGAGCCGGGCCCGCGGTCGAGGTCCTTCAGGACGCGCGCCGCGACACGGACGCCCTCCACGGTGTCGTAGGTGTCCACCAGGAAGGTCAACGGGCCGGGATGGGACCGTGCGAAAGCGCAGAACGCCTCTTCCTCCGAAGCGAACGCCTCCACGAAGGAGTGGGCCATCGTGCCCACAGCAGGTATGCCGACAGCCGTGGCCGCAGCCACGTTGCTGGTCCCGGCGAAGCCGACCATCGCACCCAGACGGGCGGCCTGGAACCCCGACTGCGTCCCGTGGGTCCGCCGCAGGGAGAAGTCCACCACCGGATGCCCCGCCGCCGCGAGCACGCACCGCGCGGCCTTCGAGGCGATCGCCGTCTGATGGCTGAGCTGGTTGAGGACATACGTCTCGGCCAACTGCGCCTGCGGAAGCGGCGCAGTGACCTCCAGCAGGGGCTCTCCCGCGAGCACGATCCGCCCCTCCGGCACCGCCCGCACGCGGCCGGTAAACTCCAGCCCCAGCAGGGGCTCCAGATCCCGCCGCGGCCGGTGCAGCGCGGAAGCGAAGACGTCGACGTCCTCAGGGCCGACGCGGAAGCCGGACAGGTAGTCCAGGGCCGACTCAAGTCCCGCGGCAACCAGGAAGCCGCGCTCGGGAGGAAGGTCGCGGACGAAAAGGCTGAACGTCGCCGGGCCGGTCATCCCCTCCCGCAGATAGGACATGGCCATCGTCACTTCGTACAGATCGGTGGTCGTCGCATCGGACATCGACGTCGCCTCCTCGGCTCACGTCCGGTCTCCCTCCCGTCACCGGCGGAAGCGCGCGGACCACTCGGGCTCCACCAGATCCCACTCCGCGTCCCACTGTGCGTGCCTTCTCCGGTCCAGCAGGTGGTGCATGCCTGCCCCTGCCGCGAAGAACCCGCCGGCCACGCCGAGCGCCGCCAAACCACCCACGAACCAGCCGGTGGTCCTCGCGTTGAGCTCGCTGTTCGGCGGACCGGTGATGGTTCCGTCCCTGTCCACCCACACCCGCACGGTGGCGCCCTTGGGCGTTCCCGACTTCACGAGGGTGGTCGCCGTCCGCACCGTGCCGCTGTCGTCTGTCCAGCGGACCCTGACCTGTTGCTTCCCGCTTGCGGTGACGCCCTTGCCGTCCGACGTCAGGCGGGCGGTGACCTCCTGTCGTTCCGCCGACTGGGCTTGCACGGTACGCATCGACGACTCGTACGCCGTCAGCCCCGCGCTGAGCGCGGCCACCGGCAGGCCGAGGACGAGGAGCAGCATCAGGAAGCCACGGAACCAGGACTCGAACCTGTCGGATGTACGTCGCAGAGGGTTCGCCTCCTTTGACGTGTGCTCCTGGCGCGACGGGTGCGGGCCGGATGCGTACGGCGATTCTTCTGCGCTCATGAGTCGGCCTCCAGCAACTTGCTGGTCGGTTCCCCCGCTTCGTCCCACCATCCGACGGCAGCGGCCTCCGGTCACAGGGCCGAAAGTCCCTGTGGGGGCCGACTTCCGGCCCAGCGGGGGCCGACCGTCGACATGGTCCGTTTCCCGTCGCACGCGGTCACACCTGGGGAACGATCGCGATGGGACATGGCGCGTGATGCAGTACCGCGTGATTGGTCAGGCCTAGTTGCAGGCCCAGGTGCCCCTGTCGTCTACGGGCGCCGACGACCAGCAGGTCCGCCTCCGACGCGGCCTCCATCAGTGCCCGGCGTGCCGGTCCCTCGACCACCCGCCGGCTCACCGAGGTGTCGCGGTAACGCTCCGCCGGCTCGCGCAGGGCGTCGTCGAGTACCTGCGCCGGCGGGCGGCGTTGGGTCTCCAGGGCGTACCACGAGGGGGCTTGAGGTGAAGTGCGAGCACCATACTGTGCGCTCCAAGCGTGCACCGCGACCAGCTGACATTGCCGGACATGGGCCTCGCGGAACGCGAACTGCACGGCCGTGCCGCTGCCCTCTCCCTCCTCGACACCGACGGCGACACTCCCGAACCGGGCACCCCGGTGCTCCGCCGCGCCACGCACTACGACCACCGGGCAGTCCGCTCGTGCCGCCACGGCCAGGCTGACCGAGCCCAGGAGCATCCCGGCAAGGTCTCCGAGCCCTCTTGACGGCGGCCAGTGGATACTCCCCGTAGGCGGCCGTTTATCTAGCACTCTGTGGCCGCGAGCTTCCCCACTGGCGGCCGGATACCTCCCCGGA